>JAIOQA010000336.1 GCA_021413675.1 Deltaproteobacteria bacterium
CAGCAAGCCCGGTCGACCGCGACCAACCCCACCGAACCGCGCGTGTCAGAGGCTGTCTCGAAACCAGATCGCCCCGCCGAAACTCCGGGAGTTGCCCCCTCGTGCTCGTGCTCGTGCTCGTGCTCGACTGCTTGCAGACCGGCGTGGCGTGCGAGTCTGGCTGCTTCCCCGAGGGTTCGTGTCGCTGATGGCGGTCGACCGGCTTCGAGCACGAGCACGAGCACGAGCACGAGCACGAGTCGGAACCAGACCTCGCGGGCAGTTGCCGCCCGGGTTTTGAGACAGCGTCGTCAGCAAGCGGGCATCCTGTCGGCGTGAGCAGCGCACCCCCGATCTACCGCGACCGCGACCGCGACTGCGGAGGCGAGAAGGGCCGAGGGCGCAGACGGGACCGGAGGCCTTCGGGCGCGTCTGGTCGCACCGCTGGAACCCGACCGGTACCAAGGTCTTAAGGAATCTCCCTATGCGACGTTGCGGGACCTCCCGATATGAATGCACCGGCCTGCGTCGATAGCCTCGGTGGTCATGGCAACCACCAAAAAGCAGGCGTCTCCGACCAAAAGTTACCCATGGCGAAGCAGAGCGGTAAGCGAAAGAGGCGGCAGTTCACGCCCGACTTCAAGGCGGAGGCGGTGCGCCTCTGCAAGGTCGGCGATCGAGGCATCACGCAGGTCGCCAAGGACCTGGACCTGACGGAGACGGCGCTGCGGGAGTGGGTGAAGCGCGCCGAAGTGGACGCGGGCAAGGGCCCGCCGGACGCGCTCGCGACGGCGGAGCGCGCGGAGCTCATGCAGCTGCGACGCGATGTGAAGCGGCTGGAGATGGAGCGCGAGATCTTGAAAAAAGCGGCGGCCTTCTTCGCGAAGGAGAGCAAGTGAAGTTCGTCTTCATCTCCGCGGAGAAGGCCGTTTACCCCGTCGAAGTGCTCTGCT
The DNA here is from genome assembly GCA_021413675.1 of Deltaproteobacteria bacterium. Taxonomy (GTDB): domain Bacteria; phylum Myxococcota_A; class Polyangia; order Haliangiales; family Haliangiaceae; genus JAIOQA01. Next base: position 933 of record JAIOQA010000336.1, read on the forward strand.
CCGTGCTCGAGGTCTCGCGCAGCGGCTACTACGCTTGGTGCAAACGACCGCCCCCTGCCCGCGTGGTCGCCGACGCCCAGCTCGCCGTCGAGATCGCGGGAGTCCACCAGCGGAGCCGCCGAACCTACGGCAGCCCCAGGGTCCACGCCGATCTCCGCGCCAAAGGCCTGCGGGTGAGCAAGAAACGCGTCGAACGCCTCATGCGCGAAAACGGCATCGTCGCGCTCCACAAGCGGCCGTTCCGCCGCACCACCGACTCGAACCACCACGACCCGATCGCGCCGAACCTGCTCAATCGCGACTTCGAGCCGGAGGCTCCGAACACCGTCTGGGCGACCGACGTGACCTACATCCCGACCATCGAGGGGTGGCTCTACCTGGCCGTCATCCTCGACCTGTTCTCGCGCCGCGTCGTCGGCTGGGCCGCGAGCGCGAACAACGATCGGGAGCTGGCCCTGAAGGCGCTCCACGGCGCGGCGAGGGCCCGGAGGCCGCCACCCGGACTGATCCACCACTCCGATCGCGGCAGCCCCTACGCCAGCGCGGACTACCGGGATGCGCTCGAGAGCTACGGCATGAGGGCGAGCATGAGTCGGAAGGCGGACTGCTGGGACAATGCCTGCGCCGAGAGCTTCTTCGGCACGCTGAAAGCCGAGCTGGTCGACGACGAGCGGTACCCGACGCGCGCGATCGCGACGGCGTCGATCGGCGACTACCTCGACAACTTCTACAACCCCGCGAGGAGGCATTCGTTTCTCGGACTGGTGAGCCCGATGGAATTTGAATTGAGAGCACAAGTCGCCGCGGTTGCGGCATAGTGACACTGTCTACGGGATCGGGGGAGGATCAGCCACGCGAGCTGCTCCCCATGTGGTGGCCACAGGCTAAGGCAGAGTGAATGTCGGGCGCAGCGCGGCCACCTCGAGCAGCGCCGGGCAGGAGTGGCGTCCACACGCGGCGCGGATCTGCTCCTCCAACGTGGCCCGCGGGACGCCCCATTCCCCGGCGCACGCCTCGGCTGCGATTCGCTCGGGGATGTCCTTCGCCACGATCTCAGCCGGCGGATGGGGGCTTTGCCGTCGCTGGTGGGGCTTCACGTCGTCGTCGCCGAGGCTGAA
>JAIOQA010000337.1 GCA_021413675.1 Deltaproteobacteria bacterium
CCCTCGGCGAGCCAGAGCGGGACACCGGCCAGCGGCACGAGGCGGGCGCGCGACGGCGGCGCGGTGGGCACCTGAGGCGCGGGCGCCGGGGACGCGGACGATCGCGGCCACGTGGTCGCGATCGCGCCCGCGAGCGCGACGATCACCGCGGCGCGCCGCGCCCGATGCGTGGCCGAGAGGAACGAGGCAGCGAGGCGCACGATCTCCAGACACCGCCGGGCACCTGCGGTTGCCCGACGACACCGTCGCGTGATCGCTAGTGCTCGTCGGCGAACCGCGCGTCGCTCAGCGCGCGCTGCACCGGCCACAACGGCCGCACGTCCTGCCAGGTCTCGGCCACCGACACGCGGCGGCCGTCGACGAGGACGTGACCGCGCAGGTCGGGGTCGGGCACGCCGATCTCGTCCGGCAAGGCCCGCGCCCAGTCCGCGATGTCGACGACCTCGTCATCCTGGAGGTCGACGCGCGTCTGCACGCGGTCACCGCGGCGGATCTCCAGGCGGCGGCCGATGAGCGTGGCGTGGTAGCGATCGCGACGGCGCGGCCAGCCACGGAGCTCCTCGCGGATCTCGATCTCGGCGCGGAGGTCGCCGAGGCCGGCGAGGCGGTGCGCGACATAGCGCGCGCGCGCCGCCGCGAACACGCCCTGGATGGCCTCGCTCATCGGCGAGAACTGGGCGATCCGCGCACCGTCGATCAGGTCGAGGTCGGCCGGCCCGCTGCGGAGGCCAGCGCGCGCGACGATGAAGGTGCCCGGCAACTGCGCCTCCGGCAGCACGGCGGGCTGCGCACAGTCCAGGTGCCAGAGCGCCCCCAGCGCCGCGCGCTCGGGTTCGGTGAGCGGCAGGTGGCGCAGCGGCATGCCCGGCTGGTCCCACACGAGGTCCGGCTGATCGGAGATCGTGAGCACGGGGCCCATGTCCGAGCGCATGCAGGACTGCCACGCTTCCCCCACCTGCAGCTGCCAGTGCGGGTGCGCCATGACCGCGTCAGCGAACGGCACGCACGCTTCAGGGTCATCGGAGACGTCACCGTCGCCCAGCGCGAGCGCCGTGACCACGATGGGCATGGCCGGTGGCGCGCCGCCCCCATCCTGATGAACGCAGACGGCGACCGCGAGCGCGACCACCACGACTGCGCGCCACGACCGCCGCTCCGCGCCCCGGGCCGTGATGGCGATGCACACCTCGACCAGACACCGGCCGTGACGCGGGGTTGCGGCGCGCCCGGCGAGGTCAGCGGTCGGCGCCCGCCGCGACCACGGCGTCGATGATCGGCACGAGCGGCGGCGCGGGGTGGAAGTCCACGGTGATCGCCACCCGCGTGCCTCCGACGATGATCGCGCCGCGGATCTCGACGGTCTCGGCGGGTGGCGGGTCGTGCGGCACCTGCGCCCAGTCCGCGAGGTCGACCAGCTGTTCGTCATCGAGCGCGACGACCGCGCGCACGTGCCGGCCGCGCAGCACCTCCACGCGATGGCCGCGCAACCGGACGCGGTCGCTGGCGCGCAGCCGGGGCCACCTGCGATCGAGCGCGAACCGCAGCTCGAGGTCCCCGCGCACCTCGCCGAGCTCGGCGAGGCGCCGCGCGACGTAGCGCTGCCGCGCCTCGCCGAACACGCGCTCCATCGCCTGCCCCATCGGCGAGCGCCGGCTGATCCGCGGCGTCGTATCCGAGAGCATCGACGACCGCCCGCTGCGCAGCTCACCGATCGAGACCCGCCAGGTGTCGGGATGATCGTCATCGGTGATCGGATCGCAGCTGATGTGCGCGAGCCCGTGCAGCGTCGCGCGCTCGCCCGCGGTGAGCGCGAGGCGGCGGGTCGGCATCGCGATGTCGTCCCACACCAGCTCGTCATCGTCGGAGAACGACAGCACGCGCAGGTAGCCGATCTCGGTGCACGAGCCGTACGGCAGGGCGAACTGCAGCTGCCAGTTCGGATGTCGCGCGAGCTCCTCCGCGAATGGGATGCACACCTCCGGCGCGAACGCGTCGAGGGCATCACCCGCGAGCGGCACCAGGCGATTGCTCCACACCGGCGGTCGCGTGATCGTCGCGTCGACCGCGACCGATCGCCCGACGACCTCCCACGCCAGCGCGCACGCGCCGATCAGCGCGACCAGCAGCGCAGCCCGCCAGCCACGGCGAGACGCGATCAGGCGCGATACCGCGATGATCACGGCCCGCGGACACCGTGGGCGCGGCGGCGCGCGGCGTCCGTCGCGTCGGTCCAGAACACGTCGAGTACCGGGTCCATCAGCGAGTGGAGCGTGTGCCAGCGTCTGTCGTAGCCATCGACCGAGGCCCGCTGACCGTTGACGTCGATGTAGCCGCGCGCTTCCTCGCCGTCGACCTGGACCGGCGCGTCGCGCTGCGCGAGCGCCCAGTCGGCGATGTCGACGAGCTCCGCGTCGGTGAGATCGACCCGGGCACGCACACGATTGCCCCGGCGGACGACCAGGTGGCGGTCGGTCAACGTCGCGTGATAGCGAGCGCGCGGCCGGAACTCGCTCGGCTCCGTGACCTCGAACTCGGCGTGGACGGCGCCGAGATGCGCGCGGCGCGCCGCGACGTAGCGATCGCGCGCCGCGGCGAAGACGCGCAAGAACGCCGCGCCCATCGGCGACTCCAGGACGATCCACGCACCGCTCATCGTGCGCTTGGCCGAACCAGCGCGCAGATCGCCGATCGACGCGACGAGGACGCCAAACCGGTCGCCCTGGACCGCGCTCAGGTCGTCGCAGCTCAGGCGCCAGGCCGATCGCAGCGTCTCCCGTTCGGCGGCGGTGAGCGTCAGGCGACGCGTCGGCATGCCCCAGGCCTCCCATGCGAGGTCGGGGCCATCCGAGAACGTGAACACGTTCAGGAACCCCGCATCGATGCAGCCCCACCACGCCTCGCCGACCTGGAGCTGCCAGTGGGGATGTCGCATGATCTCGTCGACGAACGGGACGCATTGCCCTGGACCGAAGGGATCGTCGTCGGTGAGAGACATCAGACGACGGGTCGATGCGGCGGTCGGGGGCGAGGCGGTAGGCGCGGTGGGGGTGGCCGATCGCGGCCACCTGGTCGCGACCGCGCCCGCGAGCGCGACGATCGCTGCCGCGCGCCGCGCGCGAGGCGTGACCGCGAGGAACGACGCCGAGATCCGCACGATGGCGAGACACCGGCGGCATCGTGCGGTTGCGACGCCGACGCGGCCAGTGGCTGGCAGCGAGCAATTGATAGTGGCACTTCCTACTTCCAGGTCCGTAGGCTGCCGGCATGCGTCGCCTTGTCCTCGTCGCCCTCGGCTGCGTTGGCTGCGCTCGCGCGTCGAGCGACATCGATGCCGCCGTCGGCGTGCCACTCGACGCGGCGGCGATCGACGCGCGCGATCCGAGCGACGCGGCGGCGAGCGATGTCGATGCGGCCGCGATCGATGCGCGCGATGTCGATGCAGCACCGATCGATGCGCGCCCCTCGGACGCGCCGCTGTCCATCGACGCCGCGCATCCCGCCGACGCCGCGGTGGCCGCCGACGCCGCGCAGCCGAACGACGCCGCGGTCACCACCGATGCCGCCACGCCTCCCGACGCACGGCCGCCGATCGACGCCGCGCCGCCCACCGACGGCGGCGGCCCGACCGGCGAGTCGTGCACCTCGGCGATCGATCTCACCTCCGCGGCCGCCGCACCCGGCGGCGTGACGGTCACCGACACCACGATCGGTCGGCAGAACGACGTCTTCACGATCAACACCTGCGTCACCCAGATCCCGGTCGGCGCCGACGCGATCTACAAGGTCACCGTCGCGTCGGGCCACACGCTCCGCGCGACCGTCACGCCGACCGGCTGGGACGCCGCGCTCTACGTCACCGCCACCTGCCACAACGGCGACGTCGCGTGCGCGGTCGGCGCCGACCAGCTGGGGACCGGGCCCGAGACGCTCTCGCTCGCGACCGCCGGCACGTACTACGTGATCGTCGACAACTGGAACGGCGCGCGCGGGCCCTACACGCTGCATGTCCGCACCGACTGATCATCGAACATCGCCGCGGCGGAGATCGCCACCACTGAACATCCATTCCCCTCCCCACGCCGATCGCGCTAGGCTCGGCCTCCGTGGACGTCCTCGACCTCTTCCACCCGCTGATCGCGTCGTGGTTTCGCGATCGGTTCGGCGCGCCGACCGCGCCGCAGATCGATGGCTGGCCGCACATCCACGCGTGCACCGACACGCTGATCGCCGCGCCGACCGGCTCCGGCAAGACGCTCGCGGCCTTCCTCGCGTGCCTCGATCGCCTGATCCGCCGCGGCCTCGAGGGCACCGGCGCGCCGCTGCCCGAGGCCACCCAGATCCTCTATGTATCGCCGCTGAAGGCGCTGTCGAACGACGTCCACAAGAACCTCGAGGTCCCGCTCGCCGAGCTGGCGGTGTGCGCGGCGCGCGAGGGCACGCGGCTGCCCGACATCACGATCGGCGTGCGCACCGGCGACACGCCGATGGCCGAGCGCGAGCGCATGGCCAAGCACCCGCCGCACATCCTGGTCACCACGCCCGAGTCGCTCTACATCTTGCTGACCACCGAGCGCGGCCGGCGCGCGCTCGCGACCGTCGACACCGTGATCGTCGACGAGATCCACGCGATCGCCGGCGACAAGCGCGGCGCGCACCTCGCGATCACCCTCGAGCGGCTCGATCGCCTGGTGACGCAGTCGACCGGGCGCGCGCCGGTGCGCGTCGGGCTGTCGGCGACCCAGCGGCCGATCGAGCGGGTCGCGCGGCTGCTCGGCGGCGCCGCCCGGCCGCTGCCGTACATCGTCGATGGCGGCCACCGCCGCGCGATCGATCTCGCGATCGAGATCACCGACGACGAGCTCGGCGCGGTCGCGTCGCTCGAGCAGATGGGCCGGGTCTACGATCGGATCGCGACCCTGGTCGAGCAGCACCACACCACGCTGGTGTTCGTGAACACCCGGCGCATGGTCGAGCGGGTCGCGCGCGCGCTCGAGGAGCGGCTCGGCGAGTCGCAGGTGGTCGCGCACCACGGCTCGATGTCGCGCGAGCTGCGGTTCGCCGCCGAGGATCGGCTCAAGCGCGGCGATGTCCGCTGCGCCGTCGCGACCGCGTCGCTCGAGCTCGGCATCGATGTGGGCGCGGTCGATCTGGTCGTGCAGATCGGCTCGCCGCGCGCGCTCGCTACGCTCTTGCAGCGGGTCGGTCGCTCGGGCCACACCAAGGGCGGCCTGCCCAAGGGTCGGCTGTTCGCGCTGACCCGCGATCAGCTGATCGAGTGCGCGGCGCTGGTCCGCGGCATCGGCAAGGGCAACCTCGACGAGCTGCACCTGCGCGACGCGCCGCTCGACATCCTCTCGCAGCAGCTGGTCGCGATGTGCGCGGCCGAGGAGCTGGGCGAGGACGAGGCGTTCGAGCTGTTCCGGCGCGCGGCGCCCTACGCCGACCTCGAGCGCGCGCGCTTCGATCAGATCGTGGAGATGCTGAGCGACGGCATCTCGGATCGCCGCGGCCGCGCCGGCGCGCACCTGTTCCGCGATCGCGTGGGCGGGCGACTCAAGGCCCGGCGCGGCGCGCGGCTGGCCGCGGTCACCTCGGGTGGCGCGATCCCCGACAACGCCAACTACGCGGTCGTGCAGTGGCCGGCGGAGATCCGCATCGGCGAGGTCGACGAGGACTTCGCGATCGACAGCAATCCTGGCGACATCTTCCAGCTCGGCAACACCTCGTGGCAGATCCGGCGGATCGAGGCTGGCCGCGTGATCGTCGACGACGCCCACGGCAAGCCGCCGTCGATCCCGTTCTGGTTCGGCGAGGCGCCGGCGCGGACCCGCGAGCTGTCCGACGAGGTGTCGTCCTTGCGCGGCGCGATCGAGCAGCAACTCGCCGACGGCGTCGCGCACGACGAGATCGCGGCGTGGCTCGCGGCCGAGGTCGCGATGTCCTTGACCGCCGCGCGCCAGACCGTGACGTATCTGACCGCGGGCCGCGCGGCACTCGGCGCGCTGCCGACCGGGACCTTGCTGATCGCCGAGCGGTTCTTCGACGAGGCCGGCGGCATGCAGCTGATCCTGCACGCGCCGCTCGGCGGCCGGATCAACCGCGCGTGGGGCCTGGCGCTGCGCAAGCGCTTCTGCCGCAGCTTCGACTTCGAGCTGCAGGCCTCCGCCACGGACGACGGCATCGTCATCTCGCTGGGCCAGCCCCACTCGTTCCCGCTCGACAGCGTGTTCTCGTTCCTGCCCTCGGCGCAGGCCGAGAAGGTGCTCGTGCAGGCGCTGCTCGATGCGCCGATGTTCGAGGTGCGATGGCGGTGGAACGCGACCCGCTCGCTCGCGGTCGCGCGGCGGTTCGGCGGCAAGAAGGTCGCGCCGTACCTCGTGCGCATGCGCGCCGCCGATCTGCTGTCGGTGGTGTTCCCGCAGGCCCAGGCCTGCGCCGAGAACCTGTCGGGTGATCGCGAGATCCCCGATCACCCGCTGGTGTTCGAGACCGTCCGCGACTGCCTGGTCGAGGCGATGGACCTCGAGGGCCTGCAGGGCATGCTCGCGCAGCTCGAGTCGGGCGCGATCAAGGTGCTCGCCAAGGACACGGTCGAGCCGTCGCCGATGTCGCACGAGCTGATCAACGCCAACCCGTACGCGTTCCTCGATGACGCGCCGCTCGAGGAGCGGCGGACGCGCGCGGTCACGATGCGCCGCACCGCCAGCGCCGATCAGGCCGACGCCGGCGCGCTCGATCCGGCGGCGATCGCCGCGGCGATCGAGGAGGTCACGCCGACCGTCCGGGATGCGGACGAGCTGCACGACGCGTTGCTCGGGCTGTGGCTGGTGCCCGAGGCCATGGGCCGGCGCTGGGGCGGCGCGTGGTTCGATGCGCTGGTCGCGTGCGGCCGCGCGACGACGATGACCTGGACGCGCGGCGAGGCGGTCAGCAACGCGTGGGTCGCGACCGAGCGGCTGGGCGCGATCCGCGCGGTCCTGCCCGAGGCGATCGCGGTGCCGCCGATCGCCACGCCGTCGTGGGCCGACGTGGTCGCGCCCGACATCGCGATCACGCGCATCGTCAATGCGCACCTCGATCATCGCGGGCCGGTCACCGCGCCGGCGCTGGCGGCGGAGCTCGGACTGGAGGAAGGCAGCGTGCTCGCGGCCTTGCTCGCGCTCGAGGGCGACGGCGCGATCCTGCGCGGCCAGTTCACCGCGCCACCGGCGCGTGTCGTCGGGCTGACGGCGCGCGACGCCCTGGCTGCGCACGACGACGCCGCGCTCCTGCGCACGGTCGAGTGGTGCAACCGGCGCGTGCTGGCGCGCATCCACCGGCTGACGCTGAGCCGCCTGCGTCGCGAGATCGAGCCGGTCACCGCCGCGGCGCTGATGCGGTTCATGTTCGAGTGGCAGCGGGTCCGGCGCGGCACCCAGCTGGTCGGCGCCGATGGCCTCGCGCGGCTGCTCGAGCAGCTGCAGGGCCTCGAGACCGCGGCCGGCGCCTGGGAGCGCGAGGTGCTGCCGCGCCGGCTGCACGCCTACGATCCGACCTGGCTCGATCAGATGTGCCTCGGCGGGCAGATCGCCTGGTGCCGGCTGTCGCCGCGCAAGCAGGTGATCTCCGAGGGCGAGGCGCCCGCGTCGCGCGCGACGCCGTCGCGATCGGCGCCGCTCACGCTCATGCTGCGCCGCGATGCCGCGTGGCTGCGCGCGCCCGCGGGCCTGCGCGATCGCGAGGACGATGACGCCGAGGATCCGCTGGCCGCGCTGACGCCGGCGGCGCGCACCGTGGCCGAGCACCTCGCGAAGGTCGGCGCCTCGTTCCTGCCGGATCTGGTCGGCGCGACCGCGCTCGAGCCCGGCGCCGTCGAGGATGCGCTGTGGGAGCTGGTCGGCGCCGGCATCGCGACCGCCGATGGCTTCGCGAGCCTGCGGGTGCTGGTGGATCGCCGGCGCGGCGAGACGCGCAGCCACTTCGATGGCAAGCGCGCCGGATCGGCGGCGCCGCCGCCCAAGAGCTGGGCCGACGCGGTCAAGCGCGCGCGCACCCGCGACAACCAGCGACCGACCCACGCGCTGCGCTCGCTGCCGACCGCCGCGGGTCGCTGGTCCTTGCTCGGCGCGCCCGATCCGACGGCGGTCGACGCCGAGGCCTCGGCGCGGCAGCTGCTCGCGCGCTACGGCGTGGTGTTCCGCGATCTCCTGCAGCGCGAGACCAACCTGCCGCCGTGGCGCGATCTCGCGGTCGCGCTGCGTCGGCTCGAGGCCCGCGGCGAGATCCGCGGCGGGCGGTTCGTCAACGGCTTCGTCGGCGAGCAGTTCGCGCTGGCCGAGGCGGTCGAGGGGCTGCGCGGCGCGCGCAACCCGGCGCCGTCGGCGGAGCTGGTCACGATCGCCGCGACCGATCCGCTCAACCTGGTCGGGATCCTGTCGCCGGGGGCGCGGGTCCCGGCGGTGCTGGGCAACGCGGTGCTCTACAAGGACGGGGTCGCGATCGCCTCGCGCGAGGCCGGCGAGATCGTCATGCGCGAACGGCTGGAGCCGGGCGCGCACGTCGACGCCGACCTCGTCTATCATGCGCCGCCGCGGCGCGACGAGCCCGCGGCCCAAGCCTCGCTGCCGCTGTGACCTCCCAGACGTTTGCTTCGACATGGTCGGTGCGCGCCCGGTCCCTCCTCGGGACCTGGCGCGGGCGCTTCATCGTCGCGTGGCTCGCGGTCCAGCTGCTCCTGCCCTGCTGCTACTACCTCACGCGCCGCGATCCCCACGACGAGCGGTTCGCGTGGCGGATGTTCTCGCCGATGCGCATGATCAAGTGCGATCCGCGGTTCACGGTCGACGGCGCGCGCGTCGATCTCGGCAAGCGCTTCCACGAGGCGTGGATCGAGCTGGCCGGGCGCGGTCGCTACAGCGTGCTCGAGGCGATGGGCGCGCGGCTGTGCAAGGAGATGCCGGGACAGCGCATCGAGCTCGAACTGGTCTGCAAAGATGTGGCGGGGGCGCAGGAGCGGATCGGTGGCTACGACATCTGCACGGTGACCGACCTGTGAGGGGACGCTAGTGGCGAAGTCCCGACGCGATGCGCGGCGCGGCGCGAAGAGCGTGCCGGTGACCACGCCGGCGACCGAAGCGCCGGCGACCGACGCGCCTACCGCGGCCCCGCCCGCGAAGGCACGCCCGGCGAAGCCCGCATCGTCCGGCGCTCGGACATCGCCCGACGCCAGCTTCTGGTCGGGCTTCACGGTCTCGCCGGTCAAGCTGCTGCTCGTCCGCTTCGCGCTGTTCGGCGTGCTCGCGTTCGACGCCTACCTGCAGCTCAGCCACGCGCCGCGCTACGGCTCCGGCTTCAACGTCGGTAACCTGCGCCTGCTCGACGATCTCGCGCCCGGCCGCGACGCCTTCGCAGCGACCGAGCTCGCGCTCACGTTCCTGTTCGCCGCGTTCGCGCTGGGCGCCGGGCTGCGGCTCGTGCCGCTCGCCGCGCTGCTCTACAACTGGGTCTACTTCTCGAGCCAGCTCGACTCCTACCAGCACCACTACCTGGTCTCGCTGATCCTGATCCTCGCGTGCTTCGTGCCGTGGCGCGTGCCCGCGGCGGACACCGGCCCGCGCCGGTCGTGGGCGCTGCGGCTCATCCTCGTGCAGCTCGGCGTCATGTACCTGTGGGCGGTGATCGCCAAGCTGCACGGCCAGTGGCTCGACGGTACCGCCCTCGGCCAGCAGATCAGCACGCCGTGGATGCGCAGCGCGATCGAGCGCGTCGGCTGGCCGACCGCTGCCACGATGACCGTGCTGCTCGAGGTCTTGCTCGCGGTCGGCGTGTGGAACCGCCGGCTGTGGCCCATCGTGGCGCCGCTCGGCATCGGGTTCCACGTCGCGATCGAGAAGTCGGGCCTCGAGATCGGGCTGTTCTCGTACGTGATGGTCGGGCTCTACCTGCTCGCGCTGCCCGAGGGCTGGCTCGCCGCGATCCGCGCCGAGGACGCCCGCGCCTGGGTCGCGCGCCAGGCGCAGCGGCTCGCGCCCGGCACGATCGGCGCGGCGGTCGCGCTCGGCCTCGCCGCGATCGCGGTCGCGCTCCTGCTCGCGCTGTCGCCGCTGGTCAGCGCGGTCGTGGTCGCGCTCGCGGTCGCGGTCACGCTCGGCGGCGCGCTCGCGCTGCGCACGCCCGGCCGCGCCACCGCGCACGCGCTCGGCTGCGCGCTCGCCGCGCTGCTGGTGTTCGCGTGCGGGCGGCTGTCGACCGAGGTCCCCGAGTACTACAAGTTCTGGGCGGGATCGTCGCGCCGCCTCGGCCGCCTCGACGAGACCCGCGTCGCGTACACCCGGCTGCTCGAGGTCAAGCCCGACAGCGCGCCCGCGCACTACTACCTCGGCACCTACGATCTCGCCGACCACCACGACGACGACGCGCTCGCCCACTTCCGCGCGGCCCAGGCGATCGACGCCCGCGATCCGCGCGCGTTCGTCGCGGAGGCCCGCTGGCTCGAGTCCCAGGGCAAGCCCGCGGAGGCCCTCGCCAAGGCCAAGGCCGGCCTCGCGGGGCGCCCCGGCGACGCCGACGCGCGCGCGCTGGTCGATCACCTCACGTCGATCGCCCCGGCGATCGCCCCATCACCCGCGCCATGACCGCCCTGACCCGCGCCGCGCGCGCTGTCCGGATCGCGGACATCCTCGATCAGCACTACCCCTCGCCGCCGATCCCGCTCGATCACGGCGATGCGTTCCAGCTGCTGGTCGCGGTCGTCTTGTCCGCGCAGTGCACCGACGCGCGCGTCAACCAGGTCACGCCGGCCCTGTTCGCGGCGGCGCCCGACGCGCGCGCGATGGCCGCGCTCGAGGTGCCCGCGATCCAGCGCTTCATCCAGACCTGCGGCCTGGCGCCCGCCAAGGCCCGCCACCTCGCCGGCCTGTCGCGGATCCTGATCGAGCGCCACGGCGGCGTCGTGCCGCGCAGCTTCGACGAGCTCGAGGCGCTGCCCGGGGTCGGCCACAAGACCGCGAGCGTGGTCATGGCGCAGGCCTTCGGCGAGCCGGCGTTCCCGGTCGACACCCACATCCATCGCCTCGCCGGACGCTGGCAGCTGTCGCGCGCCGGCTCGGTCGAGGAGGTCGAGCGCGATCTCAAGGCGCTGTTCCCCGAGGACCGCTGGAACGCGCTGCACCTGCAGATCATCTACTTCGGCCGCAGCCACTGTCCGGCGCGCGGACACGATCCCGCGGCCTGCCCGATCTGCAGCTGGGCGATGTCCAAGGCCCGCGCGAAGGCCGAGCTGACCACCGGCAGCTCCAAGCCGCGCCCGGCCGGGCGTCGCGTCTGATCGCCGCTATAGTCCCGCATGGCCTCCGACGACGACGACAAGCTCTCCCGGATCGTCGACGCGCGCATGAAGCTGCGCGCTCGCTTCCTCAAGGACGCCGACGCCACGCCCTCGGTCGCCGACGCGCGGCCGATGGGCTCGGGTCCGAAGAACCGCCACGGCATGCCGCAGCTGCCGCCGGATCAGTACGAGACCCGCAAGTGGCCGGTGCTCGACCTCGGCGTCAAGCCCACGATCTCGCGCGAGCGCTGGCGCCTCACGATCGATGGCGCGTGCGCGCGGCCGGTCACCCTCGACTGGGCCGCGTTCTCCGCGCTCGAGCAGGTCGAGGACGTCAGCGACTTCCACTGCGTCACGAAGTGGTCGCGGTTCGACGTGCCGTGGCGCGGCGTGCGGCTCGCCGACGTGATCGCGCTGGCCGAGCCCGCCGACGACGCGCACTTCGTCATGTGCCACGCCTACGACAGCTACACGACCAACGTCCCGCTGGTCGAGGCGATCAAGCCCGACGTGCTCCTGGTCCACACCGCCGACGGCGTGCCGCTGCCGGTCGAGCACGGCGGCCCGGTCCGGGTGATCACGCCGCAGCTCTACGCCTGGAAGGGCGCCAAGTGGGTCTCGCGCCTCGAGCTCCTGCGCGAGGACAAGCTCGGCTTCTGGGAGGAGCGCGGCTACTCGAACACCGCGTATCCGTGGCGCAACGATCGCTACTCGTGATGCGCGCGTCGCGTGGGTCAGCTGCCGACCTTGATCGAGCCGTTCTTGATGCCGGTCTGATCCGCGACCGGGGTGTCGGTGCCGCCGGTGACGAGCGCCAGGTCAGCGACGCGCACCGTCGAGATCGGCGAGCGGGTGCGGGTCGTGGCGAGCGGGAGCCTGGTGGTCTTGGTCATTGGATCGGATGGACCGCTGCCGATCGGGATGTGACCGCTCGCTCACCGCCTGTGATCCGCGCGATCCAGCTCACTGACCGCCGCTCGCAACGCGATCGCCGCGCCTGGCCAGCGCAACCGAAGCTGCCTCGGCTGATATCGTCCGCGCCATGAAGTCCACGACGCTCCTCGCCTCGCTCGCCGCCGCGGCCACCCTCGTGCTCGCGATCCCGTCCAGCCGCGCCGATGGCTTCGGCGAGGTCGTGGTCGGCATCGCCAACCCGATCGGCGACGACGACTACGACAACGCGGTCGACACCAGCTTCAAGCTCGGCGTGCGCGCCGGCGAGCTGGGCAAGAACGGCCTCGGCTTCGAGGGCGCGTTCGACTGGACGCCGATCAGCGACAACTACGGCGGCTCGGTCCTCGGCCAGTCGATCGACGTGTCGTGGCAGCGCTTCCGCATCCAGGGCGGCCTGCGCTTCGGCAAGCTGATGGGCCACAACCTGATGGTGTTCGGCCGCGCGCTCGCCGGCGTCGACCTCATCCACACCTCGGTCAGCGCCACCGTGCTCGGCCAGACCTCGAGCGACTCCGACACCGACGCGGGCCTCGCGCTCGAGTTCGGCGGCGGCATCCTCGTCAACGCGGGTCCGGTCGTGCTGGGCGGCCAGCTCGCGGTGCCGTTCGGCTTCCACTTCGACGACTCGAACTCGGACAACGTCGACCGCAGCTACACCGCGATCGATCTCGACGTCCTGTTCACGGCGTCGACCGCGTTCTGATCGCGCGCTCCGAACCTGCGAGGCTTCGCCTCCAGGTTCTCTTTCGATCGATCGGCCCCGTCGAGGACGACGGTCCCGATCTCATCCGGAACCTGAACCGGCGACTTCGTCGCCTCAGGGCGCGGCCGTGCACGCGACGTGCGCGAGCTGGATCTCGTCCGCGACCGGATCCATCGCGGTCGCGAGCAGGAACCCATCGGGCACCGCGACGAGCGCCTGCTCGTTGCCGGCCCACGCGGTCGGCACCAGCGGCTGCGGCGTGCCGCGCGGCGCGCCATCCACGCTGAACAGGCGCAGCGCGATGTGCCCCGCGAAGTCCGCCCAGGTCACGGCGAAGCCCCCCGGCGAGGCCGCCGCGCCGACCCGGCTGCTGTCGATCGCCGCCCCGGTGTCGACCGGCTCGCTGACCGCGCCGCTGCCGCGCACCGTCTGGGCGATGATCTGACGCTGCAGCAGATCGGGCCACACGAGGATCACGTCGTCGCCCGCGGCGGCGATCGCGAGGTCCGTCCCGTGCCACATCGCTCGCGTGACGATCGGCGCGCCGACGACGTGACCGCTGTCGTCGAGCCGGGTCACGGTGAGCGGCCCGCGATCGGTGCCCGTCGCCAGCACGTACCCCGTCGCCGTCGCGGCCAGGCGCACGACCGGCGAGAGCGCCCCGAACGAGGCGATCGTCGTCGGCGTTCCGCCCAGGGCGCTCGCGTCGAGCGGCCGCACTCGCACCTCGCCATCGATGTTGATCGCCGCGACGTCGGCCAGCAGCATGGCGCCGATGCCGAACGCGAGCTGAGGGCGCGACCCGAAGTCGACCAGCGCGGCGGGTGCGGCGCCGAGCTTGGTGCACTGCAGCGTCTGCCCGGCCCGCTCGTCGCACCAGACGACGCCGTCCGCATCGACCGCGACGGCGCTCGCCGCGACGACCGCGACGCTGGTGGTCTCCGGGCCGATCGGGGCGCCCGCGAGCGTGAGCTGCTGCACGTGCGTGGTGGTCGCGCCGCTGATCGGATTCAGCTGGTCACGCCACACGATCGCCGCACCGTGGGCGTTGGCGCTGAGCCCGAGCCCGCCCTGATGGCGCCCCGGCAGGCTGGCCAGCGGCGTGGTCGTGCAGGCCACGGTGCCGAGATCGGCATCGGCGGCAGCGCTGCCGCCACCGCCGCACGCCGCGGCCAGCACCAGCGCGCTGGCGCACGCAAGCGTCACCGAGCCGGCTCGCGTCGCGAGCCTCACTGCGCCACCGCGCTGTAGTCGACGCCGTAGAGACCGCAGTCGCTGATCGCGCCGGCCGCGGTGACGGTCATGTCGAACGCGCCGCTGTCGTCGTTGCCCGGACACTGCGCGGCGACCTCGACCGTCGCGGCCGCCGCGCTCGCGGTGGCCGCGCAGGTGATGACGCCCGCGGTGTTGATCGTCGTGCCCTGCGCGCATGACACGCTGCAGCCGCCGCGGGCGAAGCCGACCACCAGGCTCAGATTCGAGGCGCCGGGCTTGAGCGTGGCCGCGAAGTGCAGCGCGGTGTTCTGGAAGCCCGGATCCATGACGTACGCCTCGTACCGATCGACGTCGGTCGGGGTCGTGAGCGTCGCGCTGGTCAGCTGCGCGGCGTGCACGCCATTCTCGAGCCGCGTGACCAGCTTCGCGCTCGCGTCGTTGGGCTCGTACGCGTCGTCGACGCAACCGCAGTGGCCGGCGATGCAGGTGCCGTTGTTCGGGCAGGTGCCGCAGCTCACCGACGAGCCGCAGTCGGGCGGGCCGCACTCGAGCGCGCCGCACGCCAGCGCGGTGCACGAACAGCTCGACCCGACGCGCGGGTGGGCCGCATCGCAGACGAAGTCGCACGCGCCCGCGGTGCAGACCGCGGTCGCGAACGGCGGCGGCGCGCACGCCACGCCGCACCCGAGCTGGCAGCCGGTGGCGATGTCGTCGGGACCATCGTCGCGGCAGTCGATGCCGCAGGCGTGCTGGCCCGCCGGGCAGGTCACGATCGTCGGATCGACCGGCGCGAACGCGAGCTCCGCGCGGGTCAGCTTGATGTCGTTCACCAGCGGGCCACCGGCGACGCCGCCACCGCTGAAGACGAACAGGTCGTGGGTGGCGAGCACGGCCACACCGTACGGCGAGATCGGCGTCGCCGCGGGCAGCGCCGCCCGTTCGATGCCGGTGCTGCGGAACGCCAGCAAGCCGCCTTCGATCATCGTGTACGCGTCGCCATCGGGGTCGACGTACACGTACGGCGCCGGCAACGGCGACTGGTAGAGGTACCCGAGCGCGCGCGCCGGGTAGTCGATCGACGTGGCGAGGTTGCGATCGAACTTGATGATGCGCGCGATCGCCGTCGGCCCCGACTGCACCACGTAGATCGCGTCGCCGATCGCGAAGAACGGGACCGGCGAGTAGTCGAGTCCGTTGTAGATGGTCGTCGTCACCGGCTGCGTTGACTCGTGCATCACGCCCGCCGCGTCGAGGCACGCGACCCGGGGCGTGAAGGGATCCGAGAAGCCGCACTGGGTGCCGTCGGACAGGACCTCGCGTCGCTCGAAGCCCGCCGGCAGCGCCCGGAGCGGCGTCGGCGAGGCATCGCCCGCGTGCAGGAGTCCGCCGGCGACGACGACGCCACCGCCGCTCACGGCGAACAGCGGCGGCCCAAGGCCCGGCCAGCGCTTCGCGGCGCCCCGCGTGACGAGGACCAGATCCTGCTGCTTCTCGGTGCCCCACAGCCCGCCACCGGCGCGATCGGGCATCGGCACCGCCGGATGCCCCGCGCCGTCGTAGATGTCGGCCGCCGTGTCGCTCATGGTCTCGAGAAACCCGAGCTCGTCGCGGACCCGGCCGTCCATGGAGATCGATCCCCCGGTCGCGAGCGGCGCGTCGCCCGGGCCGACGTACGTGGTCGCCGACCGCCGCGGCCAGATCGCGGTCTTGCCGACCGTCGGGATCGCCCCGACGATGTCGTAGGCGTCGTTCTCGCCCTGCGTCTGCTGGCCGTTTAGGTCGGTCTCGATCTCCGGTGGTGGGAACAAGAGCGACACGCACGACCCGCCGCGGGACAGCGACGCATAGCGCGCGAGGCGACCGTTGATCGACCAGCCCGCCGTCGACAGCGGCCCGACCGCCGGTGGCACGCAGATCCGCGCCACCCCGTTCTTCGTCGGGTCCTCTGGCCGATCGGCGTGGATCGAGAACCGCGCGCTCGGCGTGCTCGCGAGGTTGGCGGGCACGTCCGCCTCGTAGGCGTAGACGCCGCCCAGCTCCAACCCGAACGCCGGATCGTAGCCATCGTCCCGGAGCTGCGCGTCGTTCCCCTTGAAGCCCTCGCTCACCAGCGCGAGCACCTTGCCCTGGTGCACGAGCGCCCCGCCGAGGAACGCGCCCGCCGGCAGGTCGAGGTCGAAGCGGCGCACCGTGATGCCCCCGGATTCGACGCCGAGCAGCTCGACGCGCCCGTCAGGATCGGTGCGCGCCGCCTCGCGCCCGGCCGCGCTGAGCGTCCAGTTGATCGGGCTCAGCGACGTCTCGGCGAAGTGCAGATCGGCGACGCTCGACCGGCTGGCGTCGATGCGCCCGAAGGCGAGGTACCCGGTCTTGCTCTCGCCGACCATCGCGAGATCGTCGCCGATCGGCGTCACCCACTGGCCGGCGAACGTGCCGTAGTCGAGGCGCTCGCCGAACGGGGCGAAGAGCGCGGCGGCGCTCTCGTGGATCGTGGAGTCGAACGCGCAGCAGACCGGCGTCGTGCTGGTCGCCATCACCTCCGACCACGCGAGCGTATCGGGGCGATCGAAGCGCGCCCCATGGACGTAGGTCTTGCCGTCGCTGCCCACGTAGACCGCCGCCGGCACGTAGGTCTCGCACTGCCGCTGCGACGCCTCGAACGGCTCGCAGCCGAGCGTGAGCCGCTCGCCGCTCGGCTGGATCACCGACGCCATGACCGGGCGGCACTGGTCCGCCGTCAGGCTCTCGAAGCCGCCGGCGGTCGTGTAGCGCGCGCATCCCGTGGCGGCGACGGCGACGCTCATGGGCGGGCCACCAGACTGGTTGTCGGTGAAGGGCACCTCGAGCCCGGCGGAGAGGATCAGCGCGTCGCTGTCCGACGGCCGGACGAGACCTTCCACCCGCGTGGGCCGGCCGCCGGTGATGGGCTGGCCAGCGTTGAGCTTGCGCAGCGCCACCCGCGGCACCGGCGTCGACGTCGACGGATCGAGCGGCACGACCTCGCCATCGATCGGGCCGCGGCCCTCGATGAACTCCATCGACGACGTGACGCCGTACTCGGTCCGATCGGGGATGCTGCGTCGCGCGTGCGCGTCGAAGATGGAGAGCGACCAGACCCGCCGCGGCCCGAACCGGGTGTGTCGGTACTCGACCCCGATCATGAAGCGATAGCGCAGCGTGCCGTCGCGCAGATGCGCGTCCCACATCATGCCGGCGCGGACATGCCGGGGCAGGAACAGCACCGGCGCGTCCCAGATCCCTTCGCGCAGGAACCCGCGCAGCAGCAGGCCTTCGTCGGATTGCGACCAGAAGCTCCACTGCGCCGGCTCGGCGGGGCCGAGCTGTCCGCCCAGCGACAGGAACGGCAGCGGCCCAGCGAAGCGCATCAGCTCCTGGCCGCGGATGACGATCGGCTCGCGCACCACCGAGATCCCGCCGCCCGAGCCGACCCAGCCCGGGGTCATCGGCCACAGCGGCTCCTCGTTCTCGATGCCGAAGCCGGGCGAGAGGACCGTGGTGTTGCTGCCATCGGGTGCCGATGGCCCAGGGCAGCCGCATAGCAGCAGCCCCAGGATGATCATCCTGCGCAGTCCCGTCCCCATCCGTGCGAGGATAGCTGGGATGGGGCCGCGCCGGATAGCCATGATCGCGGGGGCCGCGCTCGGCGCGACGGCGTGCACCGATCAGGCGCTCGAACGGGATCAATCCGAGTACGAGGAGCTGGCGGACTCGGCGGACGCCGCGCTCGTCGTCGGTACGTTCGTGCGTCGCTACAGCTCGCCGACGGTGCCGCAGGGCTTGCTCGGCACCGCCGACGAGTTCGCGGCGGCCGCCGCCGACGTTGCCACCGTCGGATTCCTGCCCGCGGGTTGCGCGACCGCGACCTCCGCGGCGGGCACGATGACGATCACCTTCGCCGACTGCCACGGGCCCGGCGTGATGCGCGGCCTCACCGGCACGCTGCACGTCACGTACACGGTCAGCGATCCGATGTGCCTCGAGTGCCAGCACACCCTCGAGGCCGCCGACTTCGGTACCGTCGGGCTCCACGCCAACGACGTCGATCTCGACATCACGCCGACCGCGATCCGTGTCCGCGGCCCGCGCGGCTGGGAGTTCGACATGGGCGGCCACCTCGAGACCACCACCGACGGTGCGTGCTCGACCCTCGGCGACGCGCTCTGGACCGTCGACGGCACGTACACCAACGACGGCACGCATCACTACATCAGCGCCTGGGGCTTCCAGCGCTGCACGGGTGGCTGCCCCATCGGCAACGTCTGGCGCCACATGTCAGATGTCGCCGGCTACGTCGGGGGCCCCGCGGCCGACCCACCGCTGCGTTACCAGGGCAATCCGTCGATCGCGGTCGAGACGCTGGCGGGCGCGTTCTCGATCGACGCGCGCTGCGACTGATCAGCCCGCGCGCGCCCGCGCGCCCTCGATCGCGTCGAGCAGCGCGACCAGCGGCGTGGGCTTGTGGACCAGCGGCAGACCGCGGGCCTGGACGACGCGGTGGAGCTCGCTGGCGTAGGCGCTGCCCGACATGAAGACCACGCGCTCGGCGAGCTCGGGCGCGCAGCGGCCGAGGGCGTCGTGGACGGCGAGGCCGTCCATGTCGGGCATCATGAGATCGCACAGCACGACGTCGAAGCGGTGGCGCTCGGCGAGCTCGAGCGCGCTCGCGCCGTCGTTGGCGATCGCGACCTCGTGGTGGCGGCGCAGCTGCCGGCCGAGGGCCTTGGTCAAGGACAGCTCGTCGTCGATCACCAGCAGGCGCGCGCGCGGCCAGCGCGCGATCGCCGCGTCGTGGACCTCGGGCGCCTCGGTGACGACGTCGATCGGCAGCACGATCTCGAAGCGGCTGCCGTGCCCGACCGTCGACTCGACGTCGATGCGACCGCCGTAGCGATCGATGATGTCGCGCGCGATCGCCAGGCCGAGCCCGCTGCCGTGGCCGCGCGGCTTGGTCGAGAAGAACGGCTCGAAGATGCGGCCGCGGATCGACGCCGGGATGCCGGTGCCGGTGTCGCTGACGCGGATCGAGGCCCAGTCGCCGCGGCGCTGCGCGACGACCTCGATCCGGTGATCGCGCTCGCCCACCGGGATCGCGTCGCCGGCGTTGACCAGCAGGTTGACCAGCACCTGGCACAGCCGGCGCGGATCGGCGTGCACGCACACGCCGGGCTCGACCTCGAGCACGAAGCGCGCGCGGGTGCGGAGCTGCGCGGCGGTCAGCGCCGCGGCCTCGCGGCACACGGTGGCGACCTCGACGGTCGCGACCTCGTCGGCGTCGCTGCGCGCGTACGACCGCAGCGCGTGGACGATCGCGACGATGCGCTCGACGCCGCGGACGTTGTCGTCGAGCATCTCGGCCATCTCGTCGAGCAGCGCCGCGACCGGGCTGGGCGCGCCGTCGTCATCACGGCCGGCGCCGCTGTCGAGCGCGCGCAGCTCGCCGACGTGCTCGCGGCAGGTGCGCAGGTTCATCAGCACGTACGCGGCGGGGTTGTTGACCTCGTGCGCGACGCCCGCCGCCAGCTTGCCGACGGCGGCGAGGCGATCGGCGTGCTCGAGGCGGCGGCGCAGCTCGCGCGCGCGGCCGCGCGCGATCGCGGCCTCGACCGCGCGGCGCAGGGTCGTGCGCACGTCGGCCATCGCGAGGTAGTCGTCGGCGCCGGCGTCGATCCAGTGGCTGTTGGCGCCGTCGCTGGGCGCGTCGCCGACGACGACGATCGGCACGTTCGGCGCGAGCTCCGCGAGCTGCTCGACCAGCTCCTCGGCGTCGGCGTCGGCGTCGGCGTCGACCAGCACCGCGTGGTGATCGCGGGCGAGCGCGGCGTCCTCGAGATCGCGGCCCGCATCGGGCGCGACGACGCGCACGCCGAAACCGATCGCGCGCGCCGCCTCGATCACGCGCAGCCGCCCGCGTCCGATCACCAGCACACGGACCGCGCCGACATCGCCGCGTCGCGCGCGATCGATCGCCGTCAGGCCGCTGGTCGCGCCGACCGACATGGCCTCCGGAATCGCGCCCTCGCCAGCGCGTCGCGGCCGATCCTCACGCGACATCGATGACGAGCATACCAAGGTTGGCGTCGACGGGATCGATCCTCACGCTCGTCTCCCGCCGAGCCGCGAGGTAGGTTCCGGGTCGCCAATGACCCTGCCGATGAACGATCTGGCCGATGCGTATCAGGAACATGTCGCGGCGCTGCTCCGCGCCTACAGCGCCGCGCTGCCGGCGCTCGGGTGGGACGCGGTCGCGCTGCACGCCGGCGCACCGATGCTCAAGAACCGGTTCGACGACCAGCACCTGCCGCTGTCGCCGACCCCGGCGTTCGCCCACTGGCTGCCGGCCGCTGTCGCCGACGCGTGGATCGTGATCGCGCCGGGCCGCCGACCGCGCCTGGTCCAGCCGCTCGTCGACGATTTCTGGGAGGCGCCGCCCGCGCCGCCACCGGCGTTCGCGCTCGGCGCGTTCGACGTCGAGACCGTCGCCGCCGACCGCACCCGCGCCGCCGCGCTCGCCGGCGCGCCCGCGCGCACCGCGATCATCACCCGCGATCCCGACGGCGATGACGCGGTGAACCCGGCCGCGGTTTGCGCCGCCCTCGACGCGACCCGCACTCGCAAGTCGCGCTACGAGCGCGCATGTCTTGCGCTGGCCACCGCGCGCGCGGTCCGCGGCCACCGGGCCGCCGCTGTGCAATTCGCGAACGGGGAAAACTCGGAGCTGCGCCTCCACCTCGCGTACCTCGAGGCCACCGACCAGGACGACGCCGAGACGCCGTACAAGAACATCGTCGCGATCGGCCGCCACGCCGCGACGCTCCACCATGTTGCCTACGAGCGCGGCGCGACCGGTCCCGCCGATCAATCGCTGCTCGTGGACGCCGGCGCAGCGCACCTTGGTTACCACGCAGACATCACCCGCACCCACGTGCGCGGTTCGACCGGGTTGTTCGCCGAGCTGGTGCTCGCGCTCGACCGCCTGCAGCAGGAACTGTGCGCCCGCATCCGCCCCGGCATGGCCTACGAAGCGCTCCATGATCTGAGCCACGAGCTGCTCGCCGCCGCGCTGTGCGAGCTCGGCATCGGTCGCGGCAGCGCCGAGGCGCTGGTCGCGCGCGGCGTGACCCGCGCGCTGTTCCCGCACGGCCTCGGCCACTCGCTCGGCCTGCAGACCCACGACGTGGGCATGAAGCTGACCCCGCCGCGGCCCGAGAACCGCTTCCTGCGCAACACCAGCACGATCGAGGTCGATCAGGTCTTCACGATCGAGCCCGGCTGCTACTTCATCGAGGCGCTGATCGCGCCGCTGCGCACCGATGATCGCGCCGCGCTCCTCGACTGGAAGGCGATCGACGCGCTGTGGCCGTACGGCGGCATCCGCATCGAGGACAACGTCCTTGTCGACGCCGATGGCGTCACCAACCTGACGCGGCTCGCGTTCGCGACCTGATCGGCGCGCGCGCACGGCGGGTGTGCCTGGTCGCGCGACGCGTCCTCGCGTCTAGTGGACGCGATGGCCTACGCGTTCCGCATCGTCAACGTCTTCACCGTCCCCGGCGAGCGGCTCTCGGGTAACCCGCTGTGCGTCTTCGAGGACGCGCGCGGCCTCGACGATCACCAGATGCAGGCGCTGGCGCGCCAGCTGAACCTCGCCGAGACCACGTTCGTGCTGCCGCCGCGCGCCGGCGGTGACGCGCGGGTCCGCATCTTCACGCCGGGGTTCGAGATGCCGTTCGCCGGCCACCCGACGCTCGGCACCGCCGCGGTGATCGCCGCGGGCCGCACCGCGCTCACCCTCGAGCTGAACGCAGGCCTCGTGCCCGTGACCCGCGACGGCGACACCTGGACGCTGACCGCCGCGCGGCCGCCGACGACCCGCCCGGTGGAGGCGACGCGCGACGAGCTCGCGCGCATGCTCGGGCTGCCGGCCGACGCGGTGCTCGATCCGCCGCTGTGGGTCGACACCGGCGTCGAGCAGCTGGTGATCCCGCTCGCGTCACCGGCGCACGTGCAGGCGGCGGTGATCGATCCCGCGCTCCTGACCCGCTGGGGCACCTCGCCCACGCGCAAGAAGGCCGCGGCATACCTCTGGGCCCGCGGCGAGCCCGCGTGGACCGCGCGCTACCTCTACACGCAGGCCGGCGGGCTGGTCGAGGACCCCGCGACCGGCTCGGCGTGCGCCAACCTGGGTGGCTGGATGATCGCGACCGGCCAGTCGCTGCCGATGCAGGCGTGGCTGCGCCAGGGCGACGCCGTTGGGCGGCCGTCGCGCCTGGGCCTGCGCGTCGACGCCGACGGTGCGATCCAGGTCAGCGGCGAGGTCATCGACCTCGGCGGAGGCACGCTCGCGCCGTAGCCGCGCCCGGAGGTGGCAGCGACGCCGCCAAGCGCGTAGATTTCGCGCAATGCGCCGTTCCGTAGCTGCTGCGCTCGCGTTGACCATCGCCAGCGCGGGTTGTTCCAAGAAGGAAGAACCCAAGCCCGCGACCCAGACCACCGAGATGACCGCGGGCACCGCCGCGGCCTCGAACAAGCCGCGGAAGGTCGATCAGGTCCCGCTGCCGACCGGCATCGATCTCGCGCACCCGCCCGCCGACGCGATCCGCACCAAGGACGGGATGATCTTCAAGTCGCTCGTCGACGGCGACGGCCCCGCCCCGGGCAAGAACGACACCGTCGTCATCAACTACACCGGCTGGCGTCCGTCGGGCGAGACGATGTACTCGACCAGGAGCCGCGGCAAGCCGTCGCCGATGCCGCTCGCCAACACCGCGATCGGCTTCGTCGAGGCGCTCACGATGATGAAGAAGGGCGGCCGCGCGATCTTCTGGCTGCCGCCGGAGATCGGCTACAAGGGCACGCCGCAGGGCACGCCCGAGACGCTGACCTTCGAGGTCGAGCTGCTCGACATCAAGCCCGCGCCGCCGATCCCCGCCGACGTCGCCGCGCCGCCGGCCGACGCGCGCAAGACCGACAAGGGCGTGTTCATCAAGACGCTCACGCCCGGCACCGGCAAGGACAAGCTGCGCTACTACGACCTCGCGACCATCTCGTACACCGCGTGGGACGAGACCGGCCGCATGTTCGACTCGACCGAGACCCGCGGCCAGCCGCGGCCATCGGCGCCGTACCGCGAGACGCCCGGCCTCGAGAGCGCGCTGACCCAGATGGTGGTCGGCGAGCGCGCGCGGGTCTGGATCCCCGGGCCGCTCAACCAGCCCAGCCTCAGCGCGCCGGCCGGCATGGCCTGCTACGAGATCACGCTGAACTCGATCACGCCGCAGCACGCGCCGCCGCCCGCGCCCAAGGACCTCGCGGCGCCGCCGAAGGACGCGCAGAAGACCGCGCTCGGCGTGTTCTACAAGGTGATCAAGCCGGGCACCGGCACGCAGCACCCGACCGCGACCGATCAGATCAAGGTCCACTACACCGAGTGGACGACCGACGGCCGCCTGGTCGACAGCACGGTCGTCCGCGACAAGCCGGCCGAGTTCGTCGTGTCCGCGGTGATCAAGGGCTGGACCGACGGCCTGCAGGTGATGACGGCCGGCGAGCAGGCGCGGTTCTGGATCCCCGAGGAGCTGGCCTACAAGGGCCAGCCCGGGCGCCCCGCGGGGATGATGGTGTTCGACGTGGAGCTGATCGAGATCAAGGCGGCCGCTCCGGCGCCCAAGGCGGGCGGTCCGGCGCCCGGACACCCGTGAGCGCCGGCCCCGACGCCCCGCCGCCGGAGGTCATCGCCGCGTTCGGTTTCGGGGGCACCGAGATCGGGCCGCTGACCGGCGGGCTCATCAACACCACGTTCGTCGTGCGCGAGGCCGGCGAGCCGCGCGCGGTGGTGCAGCGCCTGCACCACGTCTTCGGCGCGGCGGTCAACCTCGATCTCGAGGCGGTCACGGCCCACCTCGCGCGGCGCGGGCTCGAGACGCCGCGGCTGCGCCGCACGCGCGCGGGCGCCGCGTGGGTCGAGGTCGGCGGCCGGATCTGGCGCGCGCTGTCGTGGGTCGACGGCGTCGCGGTCCACACGATCGACGATCCCGCGCTGGCCGAGGCCGGCGGCGAGCTGGTCGGGCGATTCCATCGCGCCGTCGCCGATCTCCAGCACGAGTATCAGTTCACGCGCAGCGGCGTGCATGACACCGCCGCGCACCTCGCGCGGCTGCGCCAGGCGATGGCACAGCCCATCGACGGCCCGCCCGAGCTCCGCGCGATCCTCGACGAGGCCCGCGCGATCGCGGCCGCGATCCTCGACGCGGCGGCGGCGCTGCCGCCGATCGGCGACCTCCCGAAGCGGCACAGCCACGGCGACCTCAAGGTCTCGAACCTGCTGTTCCGCGGGGTGCCCCCGACCGGCGTCAGCCTGGTCGATCTCGACACCCTCGGCCTCCAGACGATCGCGTTCGAGCTCGGCGATGCGATGCGCTCGTGGTGCAACCCGCGCGGCGAGGACGCGACCAAGGTGCGCTTCGATCTCGCGATCTTCGCCGCGGCGATGCGCGGCTATCGCGCGGTCGCCGGCGGCTTGCTCGCGCCCGCGGAGTGGCCGGCGATCGTGCGCGGCGCCGAGACCGTGTGCTTCGAGCTCGCGGCGCGGTTCTGCACCGACGTGTTCGAGGATCGCTACTTCGGCTGGGATCCGGCGCGGTTCCCGTCGCGGCGCGCCCACGATCTGGTCCGCGCGAAGAGCCAGCTCGCGCTCGGCCGCGACCTTGGTGCGCAGCGCCAGGACGCGCTGGCGATCGTCCTCGGGACCTGACCCGCGTCGGCGGTGCTGCGGCCCGGGCGCCGCAGGCCCGTGACCGCTCGCACGACCGCGGCGCCGCGCTGTCAGCGGGTCGGCCCCCCATCGGCCGCGGTTTGCGCCACACTGCCAGGACTGATGTCGCGCCGCTCCACGTTCATCCCGGCCCTCGCTGCGTGCTTGCTGGTGTCATCGACGGTGTCGGCGTTCGCGCCGCGCGGCGTGGGGCGGGGGCAACGGAAGGTCGACGATCCGCCGTGGGTCGCGGCGCCCGCGGCCGCGATGCCGCTGCCCCTGCGCACGACGCCCGAGGTCGCGTGGAATCGCGCGGCGCGCGCGGTGCCGTGGCAGCGGTTCGTGACCGCGGTCGGCCCGCGCTGGGACGCGGCCTGGGATCGCGCGACCGCGGTGCCGCGCCGGATCTGGGGCGAGGGTGTGATCGCGCCCGGCGCCAGCGCCGATCCGACGCTGGCCGCGGCGTTCGCGCGCGGCTTCCTCGCGGCGCACCTCGATCTGCTCGCGCCCGGCGCCCGCGCCGACGACTTCGAGCTGGTCGCCAACGTCACCGACGGCCACATCCGCTCGGTCGGCTTCGCGCAGCGGCGCGGCGGCCTGCGCGTCGTCGGCGGCCACGTCGGCTTCGAGTTCCAGAACGATCGGCTGTTCGTGATCGGCTCGACCGCGCTGCCCGACATCGCCGTCGAGCTGCCGCGCGCGCGCCTGGCGCTGGACGTGGTCGCGCGCCGCACGGTGACCGCGACCGCCGATCAGCTCGGCCTCGATCCCGCGCGCGTCCACGGTCGCGCCGCCGACGAGGTCGTCGTGGTGCCGCTGGTCGGCCGGGACCGGGTCTACGGCTACCGCGCCGCGATCGCCGTCGACGTCGACGCGGGCGCCGACGGCCGCTGGACCGTGTTCGCGGATCCCGCGACCGGCGCGCCGCTGGTGCGCCGCCAGGACGCGCGCTTCGCCACCGGCAAGCTCGAGTACGACGCGGTCGTCCGCTACCCCGCGGGCGCGCGCAGCTACGTCGGCGCCGCGCGGGTCCAGGCCACGGTCAACGGCGGCGCGCAGATCACCGGCCCCGATGGCGCGGTCACCTGGGGCGGCACCGATCCGGCGCAGATCACCGCGGGCGTGGTCGGCGATCTGGTCAAGGTGATCGACGCGAAGCAGGCCAGCGCCTCGATCACCGGCGCGCTCGCGCCCGACGGCGCGCTGCAGTGGAGCGGCGCCGCCGACGAGTTCCTCGATGCGCAGATCCAGACCTTCGTGCACGCCCAGGTGGTGAAGGCCTACGTCCGGCGGTTCGCGCCGACGCTCGATTTTCTCGACGAGCAGCTGCCGGCCAACGTCAACATCGACAGGACCTGCAACGCCTTCTACACCGGCAAGACCGTCAACTTCTTCGTCGCGGGCGACGGCTGCGGCAACACCGGCCGGCTCGCGGACGTCGTCTATCACGAGTTCGGCCACGGGGTGCACGAGCAGTCGGTGATCCCCGGCGTCGGCGAGTTCGAGGGCGCGTTCAGCGAGGGCCAGGCCGACCTCCTCGCCGCGATGATCACCGGCGATCACGCGATGGGCCTGGGCTTCTACGTCGGCGACATGCCGCTGCGCGACATCGATCCGGCCGACCGCGAGGCGGTGTGGCCGACCGACATCGCCGAGATCCACGCGACCGGCCTCATCTACTCGGGCGCGATGTGGGATCTGCGCAAGCAGCTCATCGCCGACCTGGGTGAGGGCGTCGCGGTGCCCCTGGTCGATCGCCTGTACCTCGCGACCCTGCAGCGCTCGACCGATATCCCGTCGGCGCTGGTCGAGGTGCTGGCCGCCGATGACGACGACGGCAACCTCGCGAACGGCACGCCCCACGAGTGCGCGATCCGCGCGGCGTTCGGGCGCCACGGCATCCGCCCGCTGGCCGCGGTCGCGAGCCAGATCGGCTCGTTCGCCGCCGCCGACGGCCAGGCCTCCACGCCGGTCGAGGTCAACCTCGCCGGCTTGAGCACGCGCTGCGCCGCCGACACGATCTCGTCGATCACGCTCGGCTGGCAGCCGCGGTCGGGCGCCCTGCCCGAGCGCGGCTCGACGGCGATGACGATGGTCGGCGATCCGAGCCACTGGCGCGCCGACCTGCCGCTGCCCGCCGATGGCGGCAGCGCGCTCTACCAGGTGCGGATCACCTTCGCCGATGGCGTGAAGTCGACCTTGCCCGACAACCCGGCCGACGAGTGGTACGTGCTGTACCAGGGCGAGACGGTGCCGCTGTACTGCACCGACTTCGAGCAGGATCCGTTCGCCAACGGCTGGACCCACCAGGGCCACGACGACTGGGCGTGGGGCGTGCCGACGCCGCCGTCGGGCGACGATCCGACCGCGCCGTACTCCGGCACCCACCTGATGGGCACCAACCTGTCGGGCGACGGCCGCTACACCAACCGCGCGCAGGACCTGCTGGTCTCGCCGGAGATCGATCTCGGCATCTACTCCGACGTCCACCTGCAGTACCGGCGGTGGCTGACGGTCGCCGATGCGTCGACCGATCCCGCGACGATCCTCGCCAACGGCGAGTCGGCGTGGTCGAACCTCGGCACCACGAACGGCGAGAACATCGTCCACCAGGATCGCGAGTGGGTGTTCCAGGACGTGCCGCTGTCGGGCCACCTCGCCATCAACAAGGTCAAGGTGACGTTCTCGCTCACGCCCGACGACGGCTACGCGCGCAGCGGCTGGAACATCGACGACGTGTGCATCGTGGCCAACGCCCACGCGACCTGCGGTGACGGCGTGCGCCAGGGCACCGAGCAGTGCGACAAGGGCGCCGAGAACTCCGATCAGCCCGACGCCGCGTGCCGCACGTTCTGCCGGCTCCAGACCTGTGGCGACGGCATCGTCGACTCCGACGAGGAGTGCGACGACGGCAACAAGGAGGACGGCGACACCTGCAGCGCCGCCTGTCTGATCCCGCCGCCACCGGCCGACACCGGCTGCTGCGACACCGGCGGCTCGAGCGGCGGCACCGCGGCCGTGTGGACCGCGCTGGGCGCGCTCGCGCTCATGCGCCGCCGCCGGCGGTCGTCCTGACCGCCTGGCCGCGGGCCGCGGTGATGTGCGGCCTCGCGGTCGCGATCAGCACGGCGACGCGCGAGGCCCGCGCGGATCACGGGCGCGCCGCGGCGCATCCCGTGCCGCTCACCGAGCGCGCCTGCCTGGGCGCGCTGTACCCGGGCGCCTCGTGGTCGCGCCGGGTGACCGGCGCCGCCGATGGCGCGCGCCCGGTGCGGGCGGTCGCGATCCTCGACCTCGGCGCCACCGCGATCTGCCAGGTCGAGGTGCAGGGCGATGACGAGGTCCTGATCCGCATCGCGGCGCTCGCCTTCGCGAAGCGATGGACCGCGAGCGCCCCCGTCGAGCTCGACTATCCGATCATCAGCGCCTACGACCCCGATCCCGCGCAACACGCGCGGACCGGCAAGGTCGAGCTCGCGCCGATCGAGCTCGCCCCGGGGATCGCCACGATCGACGCGACGCTCACCACCGACGAGCAGGCGACGATGATGTCGGCGCACCGCGAGGCCCACACGATCTACCGGGTCACGCCGGCCGGCCTCGTCGAGATCTTCGCGTACGAGTCGACCTCCGGCGGCAGCGAGACCTCGACCTCCGACGCGTGCACGCTCGCGATCGAGCCCAGGGTGCGGCACGGCTGGCACGACCTGACGGTGACGTGCGTGCACCAGCACGAGCGCTACCCCGGCGATCCCGACGATCGCGACAGCGAGTCGACCACGACCCAGCGCGTGTGCTGGACCGGCCGCGCGTACGCCGCGCCCTGAGAGCTTGTCATCCTCGCGCGGGCCCGGCGGTGGCGCGATCTGCGCCCCGGATGACGCGCGACCGACGACGTGCGCGTTCCTCCTCGAGGTGGACCGGACTCGACCGGCCCCGACCTCGCAAAGGAATCACGCCTCATGAGCTCTCATGCAACG
The DNA here is from genome assembly GCA_021413675.1 of Deltaproteobacteria bacterium. Taxonomy (GTDB): domain Bacteria; phylum Myxococcota_A; class Polyangia; order Haliangiales; family Haliangiaceae; genus JAIOQA01. The sequence continues at coordinate 28,929 of JAIOQA010000337.1, forward strand.
CACACCACCCGGCGCCGGCTACCGCTCGTCCGCGCAGCTGCGCTCGGCCTGGCGATCATCCTGGCGCCCTCGCTCGCGCACGCCGATCGCATCAAGCCGCCGTCGGTCCCCGCCAACCTCCAGGTGCCCGCCGGGAACAAGCCGTTCTTCCAGGGCCACGGCGTCGGCACGCAGAACTACGTCTGCCTGCCCTCCACCGCGGCCGCCTCGGGCTTCGCGTTCGTGCTCTTCACGCCGCAGGCCACGCTCTTCGACGACGACGACCGGCAGCTGACCACGCACTACTTCAGCCCGAACCCGTTCGAGGACGGGACGATCCGCGCGACGTGGCAGCACGCGCGCGACGGCAGCACCGTCTGGGCCAAGGTCGCGCCGGGCGACGCGTCCACCGACGCGGCGTTCGTCGCGCCCGGTGCGGTCGCCTGGCTGAAGCTCACCGTCGTCGGCGCCCAGGACGGGGCCACCGGTGGCGACAAGCTGACGGGGACCACCTTCCTGCAGCGGGTCCGGACCGCGGGCGGGCTGGCGCCGTCCACCGGCTGCGCGTCGCTCGCCGACGTCGGGCACACGGCGTTCGTGCCGTACACCGCCGACTACATCTTCTACACCGACCGGTACTGAGCGCCCCGCGGCGCGCGCTTGATCTCGCGGCGGCTCCGGTTACATAATCACCGTGATGCCAAAAATCGTCGATGCCGAGGTCCAGCGCCGGGCGATCGCCAGCGCCGCGATCTCGGTCATCAACGCCGCCGGCCTCGACGGCGCGCGCCTGCGCGACGTCGCCCGCGCGGCCCACGTCACGACCGGCGCCGTCACCCACTACTTCGACGACAAGGACGCCGTGCTCGAGGCCGCGCTGGCCGAGATCGTGCGGCGCATCCACGCCCGTCAGGCCCGCGCGATCGCCGGCCCGCTCCATGTCGATGCGTTCATCGCCGAGGCCTGCGGCCACCTGCCGACCGACGACGCCAGCCGCGCGGAGTGGCGGGTCTGGCTCGCGTTCTGGGGCCGCGCGGTCGCCGACGATCGCCTGCGCGCGCAGCACCGCGCGTACTACGCGACGATCGTCCTGCGGCTCACCGATCGGCTGCAGCGCATCGCGCGCCCGTCCCCGCCGACCCGGCGCGCGGCCGGCCGCTGCGCCGACGCGCTGATCGCGGCGATCGACGGCGTCGGCACGCGCGCGACGCTCGAGCCCGAGGCCTGGCCGGCGAAGCGCCAGCGCGCGGTGCTGACGCAGCTGATCACGCCGCTCTTGACCGCGTTCGCCGCCGCGCCCTGACGCAGCCGACGCACGCACGCCCCGAGGAGCCAGCGATGCCACACGAACAGCCCGACCCGCTCGACGACTTCACCGCCCGCGCGATCACGCTCGACGACCTCACGAAGACCGTCCACGTCGCGGGCGCGGGTCCCGCGGTGATCGTGATGCCGGAGATGCCGGGCATCAGCCCGCACGTCGCGCGGTTCGCGCGCTGGGTGCGCGACGCCGGCTTCACGGTCTACATGCCGTCCCTGTTCGGGCGCGACGGCGCCGTCCCGGATCTCGTGGAGGGCCCGGTGGTCCTGCGCCAGGCGTGCGCGAGCGCCGAGTTCCGCGCGTTCGCCGCCAACAAGCCGGTGCCGGTCACGCAGTGGCTGCGCGCGCTGGCCCGGCTCGCGCACGCCGAGTGCGGCGGGCCCGGCGTCGGTGCGATCGGCATGTGCTTCACCGGCAACTTCGCGCTGACGATGATGCTCGAGCCCGCGATGCTCGCGCCAGTCGTGTCGCAGCCGTCCCTGCCCTTCAACGATCCGGCGGCGATCCACATGGCGCCCGAGGAGCTGGTCGCGGTCCGCCGGCGCCTCGATCGCGACGACCTGACCGTCATGGGCTATCGCTTCGCCGGCGATCGCTACTGCACCGCCCAGCGCTTCGCCGCCTACGCCGAGGCGCTCGGCGATCGCTTCGTCGCGCGGGTCCTGCCCGACAGCGCCGCGAACCCGGCGCCGCCACCGTTCTTCGCGCAGGTCGTGGCCTGTCCGCACAGCGTCGTCACCGCGCACCTCATCGACGAGGCCGGCCAGCCGACGGTGGCCGCGCGCGACGAGATCCTCGGGTTCTTCGCGCGGCGGCTGCGGCCGTAGGCCACGGCATCTTCCCGATGGCTATCCCGGCGCTACCCGGTTGAATACCTGACGGCGTCGGCACGTCCGCCCCCGAGATGACCTCTCGAGCTTCGCTGATGCGCTGGCTGACGGCCGCGCTCCTGGGCGCGTCCGCCGCCTGCACCCCCTTCGTGGTCGCGAGCGGCCCGCCGCCGGCGGTGGTCGCGTCGGTCGAGGTCGACGTGGAGGTCAGCGCGCCCGCGGGCGACGCCGTCGCGTCGGTCGACGAGTTCCGCGACGCGCTCGCACCGTACGGCACGTGGCTCGACGATCCCGAGCTCGGCGCGGTGTTCGAGCCCGGCGCGCCGGACTTCCAGCCGTACGCGAACGGTCGCTGGCTGTCGACGGAGCAGGGCTTCGCCTGGGTCTCGGACGAGCCGTTCGGCTGGGCCTGCTATCACTACGGCCGCTGGGCCTGGCGCGGCCGGTGGCGGTGGGTGCCTGACACGCAGTGGGCCCCGGCGTGGGTCGAGTGGCGCGAGCTGGACGGGGTCGTGGCGTGGGCGCCGCTCGGTCCCGACGGGCGCGGCGATGGCCCGACGCACCGCTGGCAGGGCGCATACGCGCGCGACCTGCTCACCGCCGACCTGCGGTCTCGCCGACTCGGGCTGGACTGGCTGACGGCGCGCATCGACCACGGGCGGCGGTTCGAACACCGCGGCCACACCCGCGACGGCCGGCGCTGGCAGCTCGGCCCCTCGGACGAGTGGATGCACGCGTGGGGCGTGGACGGCCGGCATGTCCCGCTGCCGGGTCGCGAGGTCGGCCGCTTCGATCGCGATCACCGCCGCGAGCTCGACGAGCAGCGCGCGGCCGACCGGCGTCGCGCCGAGGAAGAGGCGCGCGCGCAACAGGCACGCGACGAGGAGGCCCGGCGCCGGGCGGAGCACGACCGCAACGATCGCGAGGCGCAGCGGCTGCGTGACGACGCCGCGCGCCAGGCGCGCGAGGCCCAGGTGCTCGACGAGCAGCGGCGTCGCGAGGCGCAGCTCGAGGCCGACCGGCGCGCGCGCGAGGAGGCCGCACGCAGGGCGCGCGAGGCCCAGGTGCTCGACGAGCAGCGGCGTCGCGATGCGCAGCTCGAGGCCGACCGGCGCGCGCGCGAGGAGGCCGCACGCAAGGCACGCGAAGACCAGATCGCCGCCGAGCAGAAGCAGCGCGAGGAGCAGAAGGCGCGCGACGCGCAGGCCGAGGCCGACCAGAAGCAGCGCGCGGAGGCCGCACGCAAGGCGCGCGAGGCGCAGATCGCCGCCGAGCAGAAGCAGCGCGAGGAGCAGAAGGCGCGCGACGCGCAGGCCGAGGCGGACCGGCGCGCACGCGCGGAGGCCGCACGCAAGGCACGCGAGGCGCAGATCGCCGCCGAGCAGAAGCAACGCGACGAGCAGAAGCAGCGCGACGAGCAGAAGCAGCGCGACGAGCAGAAGCAGCGCGACGAGCAGAAGCAGCGCGCGGAGGCCGCACGCAAGGCGCGCGAGGCGCAGATCGCCGCCGAGCAGAAGCAACGCGACGAGCAGAAGCAGCGCGACGAGCAGAAGGCGCGCGACGCGCAGAAGCAGCGCGACGAGCAGAAGCAGCGCGACGAGCAGAAGCAGCGCGACGAGCAGAAGCAGCGCGACGAGCAGAAGCAGCACGACCACCGCACGCGCGACCATTGAAGGCCGCCCGAGCTCGCCGGTGGTGCCTCACCCGATCCGCGGCCCGGCGTTCGCGCGTCCCGCTTCAGCGCGGGTAGCTGCCCGGCGGGCCGCCCATGTCCCGCTGGTGCCGCGCCATCTGGCGCGCGCGATGCCGCAGGAAGCGGATCGCGGCGCGCCGCTCGCGCCGATCGAGCCGGCCGTCGTGGTTGCGATCGAAGCGGCGCTTCAGCATCGCCTTCAGGCGGGCGCGCTGGGCGTGGCGCCCCTGCGAGGCTCCGGGGCCGACCGGGGCCTGGGCGACGTCAGCGTCGAGGTTGACGTCGACGTCGGCCTCGAGGCCGAGGCCATAGTCGTCGTAGGCAGGCCCGGGCGGCGAGCCCGGCTGGGCGTGAGCCGCAGAGGCGAGCGCGGCGGTGGCGAGCGCGGCGGTGAGCACGGCGGTGAAGAGCTTCATGCCCGGTCGACCCGCCGCGCGGCGATCGGTTAACCGCGCCGATCTGGCGCGATCGTCACGGGCACGGGTCGGTGATCGCGCCAGGCGCGACCACCGTCGGCACGCCGGTGTCGAGGTAGGTCTTGAGGAAGCACGCGTACTGGTGCTTCACCGCGTCGTTCTGGCGGTACAGGTAGTGCGCATCGACGACGCCATCGCCCTCGTACTGCACGACCACGTTGGTCGTGGTCGCGCCGCCAGCGGTGCGGTTGCCGTGCACCGGGTAGCTCGCGAGGCCGCCGAGCGCGTCCAGACCGAGCGCGTCCTGCATCGACGGCCACACCGCGGTGCCGGCCTCGTGGTTGCCGTAGGCCAGCGCGGCCGCGTCGTAGATCGTGATCGGGAAGTAGATGTCGTCCTTGCCGACCGGCTCGTAGATGCTCTTCGGCGCGAACCCGGGCAGCGGCCGGCGCGCGAGCCGCGACATCGACACCATCGGCTCGGCGATCTCCCACGACATGCCGAGCAGGTGCATGCCCGGGTACATGAAGGTCAGCTCGGTCTCGTCGGTCTGGAACGCGGCGGCGAGCAAGGCGCTCGCGCCCGGCACCAGCGCGGTCTGCAGCACCATGAGGTTCCAGAACCCGCCGGCGCCGGTCGGCACGAGCGCGCCGTAGCGCGGCTCGACCGCGCCGATCATGTTGGTGTACATGCCGCCCATCGACTGGCCGCCGGCGACCAGCTTGGCGCTATCGAAGCCGTAACTCGTCACCCCGCCTGGCAGCGCCAGCCCGCGCGCGGTGCAGCCGCTCAGATCGATCGCGGTCGGATCGATGCGCAGCGCGAGCAGCGCGTCGAGCAAGAGCCGCTGCTCGATCACGCCCTGCTGGAACGTGAACGGGAACGCCGCCAGGTTGTTGATGTTGAGATACGCGGTGTCGGCGGCGCCCGGATAGCGCTCGGGGTTGACCGGCAGCGCGCTCGACGCCGCGGCGATGCCCTGGCGCGCGACGATGTAGCCCGGGCCCTCGCCCACGGTCGGCTCGCCATCGGGCGTGAGCGTCTTGCCGAGATCGACCACGCCCGACGACACCCCGCCCGAGCCGTGGAAGAACTGGTAGAGCGGAAAGCCCGATGCCGGCATCGTCTTCAGCGGCAGCGTGATGACCAGCGGCACCGTCAGGTCGCCCTGCTTCATCGGGACGTCGTTGGCGTCGAGGACGAACTTGCCCTCGGTGTCGAACGGCTGGGTGCCGACCTGGAACTGCGGCAACGTCACCGTGCCGACCAGCTCGCAGAAGCCATCGTGGGTCGCGCCGTCGACCGGATCGACGTGCAGGTCGGCGATGACCGCGTCGTGCGCCGCGCGGATCGCCTCGGTGCGCGCGTAGAGCACGGCGTTCTCGTCGCCGGTCGTGAACACGGTCGCGACCAGCACGTCGCCGCGATCGACGCCGAGCTGATCGAGCACCGGCCACAGCGGCGCGTACAGCGCCTTCGCGTCCGCGCCGCGCGCGCCCTCGGGCGTGCCACCACCGGCGAGCGTGCCGAACGCCGCCGGCCTGGCCGCGGTCGGCGCGAACGACGTGCGCAGCACCGCGGCGTACGTGGTCTTCGGCGCGAGCACGATGCCGGGCCGCGGCGCGAGCCCGACCAGGAAGCCCGGCGCGAAGTCGTCGTCGGGGAAGGTCTGCGCGACCAGCGGGACCAGCGCGCCCTTCTCGGGCGAGTCCGGATCGACGTCGACCAGGAACGCGTCCTCGGTCGCGGCGGCCGGGATGACCGTCGCCGGCGTACGCGGCGGCGGCGCCTCGCGGAACCGGAAGTACGCCACCGGCATCAGCGGGAAGCCGTGGCGCACCCGCGCGTTGACCAGCAGCTTCTCGACGATCGGCACCTTGCGCGGGTTCGGGAAGCCGGTGAGGTCGGGGCGGCCGTCCGCGGTCAGCCGCAGGTCCGACGGGAACGGCGCGTCCCAGAACGTCGGCCCGGTGTCGAGCGGGCTCGACAGCTCGAAGTACACGCCGTCCGGCGGATCGCTGCCACAGGCGGTCGCGAGCATGGCGAGGCCACAGATCCCCAGTACTGCGTGACGCATCGACCTACTGTCGTCGAACTCGCGCGCGCTGGCGAGCGGTTTGCCGCACGCGGCGCGTGATCCGCCGCAACAAGATCGTGGCAAGGTCGAGACCCGCCGCATGAGCTGGTTCACGAAGATCTTCGGCCGCCGGTCGGCCCGCTCCGCGATCGAATCCAGCGTCCCCGATGGCGCTGCGATGCCCGACTTCGCGGCGTTCCCCAACCCGGGTCGCGGCCACACGATCCACGTCGAGTTCGCCGACGCGCAGGGCACCTGGAGCGAGCAGGTCGATCTCACCGAGACCCTCGCGACCATCGTGGGCCGGCACGTGGGCCCGTGCGAGCGCGACGGCGCGGTGGTGCGGACGCCCGACGGGCTGGTGCTCGCGCCGCAGGTGGTCATGGTCCAGCCGCTGGATCAGCGCCAGGGCGCACGCATCGCCAGCACGATCGAGGTCACGCATCCCGCGCACTTCACGCCCGGCCTCTTCGAGTGGCAGCACGCGGTCAGCGACTCCACGGCGAAGGCGATCGAGGAGGGCTTCGCGCAGTGGGCGCAGTGCGACCTGCCGGCGCTACGCAACGCGCTGCGGAGCGACGCGCTCGACCTGACGCACCTGCAGTACACGTCGACCGACGGCGCGCCGCGGCGGATCGTGCTCGGCCCGGTGTACGGCCTCGTCCCCGACGACGCGGCCGACAGCGACCACGAACCGGGCTGCCCGTGCTGCATGTTCACCCACAGCTTCGCGGTGTTTCGCGCGCTCCTCGATCGGACCGAGACCTACGGGATCCGGCTGTTCGCGATGCGCGGCCCCGACGGCGAGATCGGCGCCGACTGCCGCGTCAACGGCGCCGACTTTCCGCGTGGCGCCGAGGCGCTGCGGGCCTACGCCCGGAGCTGGCCCGGGGTCGGGCTGCAGACGCGCAAGCAGTACGTGATCATGCAGCCGCCGCCGGATGCCGATGGGGTCAGCCCGAGACCTGCGTGATCCGACCCTGCGGCTTCTGGAAGCGGGCCATGAGCGCCGCGCGCCGCACCAGCTCGATCAGCGCCGCGCCGACCCGGCCGTCGCGCATCAGCACGTGGTGCACGCCGGCCTGCGCCAGCACCGCGGCGTCGCTCTCGCTGAAGCGATCGCCGACCGCCACGATCGTCGAGCCGCGGGTCTCCTCGAGGTTCGACAGCAGCATGCACAGCTCGAGCGCGTTCATCGTGCCGCCGATCGCGGTGTCGATGACGATGACGTCGGGCCGATCGCGGCGCACGCGGTTCGCGGCGTCGTTGCCGTCGCGGGCCGCATCGACGGTGGCGCGGGCGTGGCCGCGGCGCACCACGCTCCACAGCTCGCGCACGCGCTCGGAGTCGTCATCGACCACGAGCACGCGGATGATCCGGCGCGTGGCGGCCGCGCGCTCGGTGATCGCCACCAGCTGATCGACGACGCCCTCCATCTGGGTCGGCCGGGCGGCGGGCGCCTTGGCCAGCAGCTCCGCGACGAGATCGCCGAGCTCGACCGGCAGATCGGCGCGGGTCTCGTTGAGCGCCGGCGGTCGGTGGTGGACGTGGCCGAACAGCGTGGCCTTGACGGTGTCGCCGTGGAACGGCGGCCGGCCGGTCGCCAGCTCGACGATCGCGCAGCCCAGGCCGTAGGCATCGATCGCCGCGGCCGCCGCCGGATCCGAGGGGCTGACCTGGCCGGTGATGACCTCGGGCGCCCAGCAGACATCGGCGGCGCCGATCGACGGCACCTGGCCCAGCGACAGCCGCCCGAGCACGGTGCGGCGGAGGGGCGTGACCAGCACGGTCTCGCCCGAGACCTCGCCGACCGCGAGCCGCGTGCGGTGCGCCGAGGCGATCGCCCGGCCCAGGCTCACGACCAGCTCGAGCACCTCGGCCAGCGGCACCGGGGTGCCCGCCTGGTAATAGGCCTGGATGTGGCGGCCGAGGGTCACGCCCTCGATCAGCTCGCCGATCACGTACTCGACGCCCTTGTGGTTGCCGAGGCCGTAGATCGCGACCGCGCCGTCGTCGGGCACCGACGCGCAGCGCCGGGCCTCGGGCAAGAGCGGCTGGGTCCCCGGGTCGCGCCACGCGACCTTGAGCGCGAGGGAGCGCTCGAGGAGCATGTCCCAGGCCTCGTGGATCGCGCCGGTCTCGGTGCGGACCAGCTCGCGCCGGACCTGGTAGGTCGAGCCGATGACCTCGCCCACCGGCAGGGCTGGCTGCGGGCTATCGCGGAACCCCGCCGGCGCCTGAAAGCTCTTCCCCGGGCTCGTCCCCGGCCCCGTCCGCTCTTTACCGCGCCAGCTCACAGGCCGGTTGTATCAGATCGGCCGACTGCCCTCACGCTCCTGCGCTTTCGCGGGTCCGCGACCGGTACCGGCGTCCGCCGACCGCCAAGGTCAGCAGGCCACGCCAGCGGCGCCTCAGGCCCAGCCGACCGGCTCACTTGGCTGCGGCGCCGGCCATCGCCTCGCACTTCGTGAACGCGCCCTCGACCATCTTCATCATGCCCGGATGGCACGGCATCACGGCCGGGGCGGTCAAGGTAGCGCCCGGGCAACCGTGGGCAGCGGACGGCAGCGGTGCCCACGCCGAAAATGCGGACGGGCCCGCGCGGGGCCCGTCGTGGTCGTTGGTGAGCCTCGCGGCTCACCGCCGGATCACTTGCGCGCGGCTTCCTTGGCCTTGGCGGCCTTGAGCAGCAGCTCCTCCGAGATGTTCGACGGCACCTCGGCGTACTTCGCGAACTCCATCGTGAACTCGGCCTTGCCCTGGGTCGAGCTGCGCAGCGGCGTCGAGTAGCCGAACATCTCGGCCAGCGGCACCTCGGCGTCGACGCGGACGTTGCCGTCCTCTTCCGTCGAGCCGATGACCACGCCGCGGCGCTGCATCATGGTCGACAGGATGTTGCCCGAGAACTCGGCCGGGCCCTCGACCGACACCTTCATGATCGGCTCGAGGATCTTCGGCTTCGCGCGCGGGAAGGCGTCGCGGAACGCGCCGCGAGCGGCTTCCTGGAACGCGATATCCGACGAGTCGACCGCGTGGGCCTGGCCGTCGTTGATCGCGATGCGGACGCCGGTCACCGGCACGCCGAGGCGCATCGACTTGGGCATCATCGACTTGAAGCCCTTCTCGCACGACGGGATGAACTCGCGCGGGATCGCGCCGCCCTTGATCTCGTCGTCGAACTCGAACTCGCCGTCGTACGGCTCCATGTAGCCCGCGACGCGACCGTACTGACCGGAGCCACCGGTCTGCTTCTTGTGGGTGTAGTTGAACTCCACCTTCTGGCTGATCGTCTCGCGGTACGCGACCTGCGGCGGGCTGGTCACGACCTCGGCCTTGTACTCGCGCTTCATGCGCTCGATGTACACGTCGAGGTGGAGCTCACCCATGCCGGCGATGATGGTCTCGTTCGACTCGGGGTCGACGTAGCACTGGAAGGTCGGGTCTTCCTTGGTGAAGCGGTTCAGCGCCTTCGACATGTTGATCTCGGCGCCGGAGTCCTTCGCCTTGATCGCGACCGAGATGACCGGCTTCGCGACGAACATCGACGTCATGGCGACGTTGATCTTGCCGTCGGTGAAGGTGTCGCCCGAGTTGCAGTCGATGCCGAACAGCGCGCAGATGTCGCCGGCCGAGGTGCCGGTGATGTCTTCCTTGTCGTCCGAGTGCATGCGGACGAGGCGGCCGACCTTGACCTTCTTGCCGTTGCGCGTGTTGACGATGAAATCGTCCTTCGAGACCTTGCCCTGGTAGATGCGGACGTAGGTCAGCTGACCGTAGCGACCGTCCTCGAGCTTGAACGCGAGGAGGACGAGCGGCTTGTCCGGGTTCGACTCGAGGACCTGCGGCGCCTCTTCCTTGTCGAGATCGAGGGCGATGTTCTCGACCTCGGTCGGATCGGGCAGGAAGTAGGTGACGCCGTCGAGCAGCAGCTGGACGCCCTTGTTGCCGAGCGCCGAGCCCATCATGACCGGCGTGCACTTGAGCGCGATCGTGCCGAGGCGCAGCTCCTGGCGGATCAGCTCCGGCGTGACCTTCTCCTCGAGCATCGCCTCGGTGAGCGCGTCCGAGACCATCGAGAGCTGGTCGAGCATCATCTCGCGGTACTTGTCGGCGTCGGCCTGGAGGTCGGCGTCGATCTCGGTGCGCTCGATCGTGTTGCCGTTCTCGCCGGTGAAGCGGATCGCCTTCATCTCGATGAGATCGACCACGCCCTCGAGCTTGTCCTCGAGGCCGATCGGCATCTGGATCATGACCGGGTGCAGCTTGAGCTTCTCGCGCAGCTGGTCACGGACGCGGAACGGGTTCGCGCCGGTGCGGTCGAGCTTGTTGATGAACGCGATGCGCGGCACCTTGTAGCGGCGCATCTGGCGGTCGACGGTGTAGCTCTGGCTCTGCACGCCAGCGACGCCGCACAGCACCATGATCGCGCCGTCGAGGACGCGCAGCGAGCGCTCGACCTCGACGGTGAAGTCGACGTGGCCTGGTGTGTCGATGATGTTGATGTGGTGGCTCTTGATGCCGCGATCCGGCGTCGAGCCACCCCAGGTGCAGTAGGTCGCGGCGGACTGGATGGTGATGCCGCGCTCGCGCTCGAGCTCCATCGAGTCCATCTTCGCGCCGACGCCGTCCTTGCCCTTGACCTCGTGGATCGCGTGGATCCGCTTGGTATAGAAGAGAATGCGTTCCGTCAGCGTCGTCTTGCCGCTGTCGATGTGGGCCGAGATGCCGATGTTGCGGACTTTGGACAGGTCGGTGATCACGGGTCGTCTCCGTAGCGGCGGGAAATGCCTGAAGAAAGGCGCGCGATAGCTACCGTGCTCGGTGAGCGGGGTCAAGCGGCCTCCGCACTAGCCAGCGTTTTTTCATCGATCTCGACGGGTTGGAGGCGGTCGGGAGTGGCCTGATCGGCGGTCACAGGGGGCCGGATCGTGGCTCCATGGAGGCATGAGCCGAACCGCCATCGCCGAAGCCCTCACTGCCGCGGGACATGGAGAGCATGTCGCCGCGGTGCTCGATCTGCTGCAGCCGACGGTGTGGATCCGCGCGGAAAAGCTGGCGGATCGGCCGCCGAACGCGAATGCGGAGGGGGGGGACGAGGGGGAGGACGAGGACGAGGGGGAGGACGAGGACGAGGGGGAGGACGAGGACGAGGGCGAGGATGAGGACGAGGACGAGGACGAGGACGAGGACGAGGACGAGGACGAGGACGAGGGGGAGGACGAGGGAGACGAAAAGGAAGCGGGTGACGACGACGACGACGACGCCCCCGCCGACGCCGCCCGCACCAAGGCGCGCTTCGCGTCGCTCGATGCCGCGCTGGCCGCGCTGCCGCTCGGCGCCTCGCGGTTCGGCGGCGTGCCCGATCTCCCGCCCGGCGTGGAATGGCCGACCCGCGACGACGTGCCGATGGAGTTCATCGCGCAGCTCCGCCTCGCGGACCTGCCCGCGGATCCCCTCGGCCGCCTGCCGACGACCGGCCACCTCTGGTTCTTCTACAACTCGCAGTGGCTGACGTTCGATCAGGACCAGGACCACGCCGCGAGCGCGGTCATCTACCGCGACGTCGCCGACGATCAGCTCGTGCGCCAGGTGCCGCCGCGCGTCGACTACCAGGGCGAGTTCGACAGCGAGCCGCGGCTCGCGCCCTACATCCACGGCCTCGCGAGCCTGGGCTTCACCGCGTGCGAGACCACGCCCGGTGGCGTGTCGCCGTGGATCGCTGGCACGCCGCTCGAGGAGTTCTGGCAGGACTTCACGGCAGGCGGCCATCCGGCGCTGCAGCCCGAGGGCAACGCGACCTATCAATCGAACCGCCTACTCGGCTACGTCGATGGCCAGGACTACGTCGAGGCCCACGCCAACGGCACCGACGATCAGCTGCTGCTGCAGGTCGACTCCGACGACGCCGCCGATTTCCAGTGGGGCGACTGCGACCGCCTCTACTTCCTGATCGACAAGGCGTCGCTGGCCGCCCGCGACTTCACCAAGGTCCGCCTCTACTCGATGCTGGGATGAGCGCGATGACGCACGCCATCCTCGAGGCGCTCGCGGCCAGCGGCCACGGCGCGCACACCGCCGACGTCGAGGCGCTGATCCAGCCCGGCATCTGGCTGCGCGCGACGTGCCAGGCCAACCGCCCGCCGCCCGATCCCGATCACCCCGAACCGCTGGTCGACACCGGCGATCCGCGCACCACGCCGCGGTTCGCGTCGCTCGATCTCGCGCTGGCGGCGCTGCCGCTCGGCGCGTCGCGGTTCGGCGGCGTGCCCGATCTCCCGCCGGGCGTGGCCTGGCCCGCGCGCGACGACGTGCCGATGGAGTTCGTCGCGCAGCTCCGGCTCGCCGACTGCGCCGCGCACGATCCGCTCGGCCGCCTGCCCGCGACCGGCCACCTGTGGTTCTTCTACAACTCGCAGTGGCTCACGTTCGATCGCGACGGCGATCCCGCGTGCTGCGCGGTGCTCTACCACGACGTCGCCGACGACCAGCTCGTGCGCCACGCGCCGCCGCGGGTCGACTACCAGGGCGAGTACGACGACGGGCCGCGGCTCGCGCCCTACGTGCACGGGCTCGCGACCCTCGAGCTCGCGACGTATCCGCGCCTGCCGGCGAGCCAGTGCGCGCCGTGGATCACGCCCGCGCTCGATCCGTTCTGGTACGTGTTCACCGACGCGTATCGCGGGCTGACCGAGCCGCCGTTCACCGGCCACTACCAGGGCAACTGGCTGCTGGGCTACATCGACGCGCCCGACTGGGTCGGCGCGCACGCCCACGGCACCGACGACCAGCTGCTCCTGCAGGTCGACTCCGACGGCGCCGCGCACTTCCAGTGGGGCGACTGCGATCGCCTGTACTTCGTGATCGACAAGGCATCGCTGGCCGCGCGCGACTTCTCCCAGGCCCGCCTCTACTCGCTGCTGGGGTGATCATGGACGACGACGTCAGCGATGCGGTGCGCGGCGGCGGCGTGCAGGAGCTCGACGAGCGGGGCCTCATGCCGATCGGCGTGGCGCGCGCGATCCTCGCGGGCCATCCGGTCATGGAGAAGGGCGAGATGGATCTCTCGCAGGGCCACGCGATCCTCGCCTCCGACATCGTGTGGGCCGCGCTCCTGTCGCTCGGTGATGCCGTCGAGGCGTGCGCGGCGCTCGCGCGCGTCGACTGGCAGATGCCGCCGCGCGGGATGTTCAACATCGATCTCTACAAGCGCTACGGCGATGGCCTGGTGCCCTGGCTGGCGACGCGGCTCGACGGCGACGTGCTCGTCGATCACCCGTGGTGTGTCGTGCCGTGCCTGCTCGAGTGCCGCTCGGCGGCGGCGTTCGCGCTGGTGTGGCGGGTGCGCGACGTGCGCGGCCGCGCGATCCCGCTCGCGACCACGTGGCTCGACAAGCACCCCGATGCCGGCGCGGCCTACCTCGCGGCCCTGGCGCTGCACGACGCGCGGGCGCGCGCGTTCCTCGTCGGCATGCGCGCGCGGCTCGGCGACGACGCGGTCACGGCCGCGGTCGACGCGATCGGCGATCGCGACGGCGCGATCGCGCGCGCGGTCGGGCTCGCGGGTCCGCCGACCGCCGCCGCGGTGCTCGCGGTCCTCGACGCCTGCGCCGGCCGCCTGCTCGCGCCCGAGCTCGGGCTGTGGCCGCAGCGCGATGGCCGGGGGCCGCGCTTCTGCCACGGCCTGCGCGCGATCGCGGTGCGCGATGGCGATCGCTGGGGCCTCGCGATCGAGCGGCTCGAGGGCGATCGCCCGGGCGGCCTGCACGGCGCGCGGATCGCGATCCACGCGTTCGGACCCGCGGTCGGCGGGCGCTTCCGGTTCGCGAAGGTCGTGCCGCGCGCGCTCGAGATCATCGGCGCGCCGACCGATCGCGCCGGGTTCGCAGCGTGGATCGCGGACCGCATCGCCGCCGACACCGCGTTCGGCGGCACCGATGCCGCGCGCGCCGCGCTCGGCCTCCCCGACGGCGCGGTGGTCGCGGTGGTGCCGTACCTCGCGCACGTCGCCGGGGCGCCCGCGCGCAACGCGACGGGGCCGACCGAGCTACCGTCGGACTCGCCGACCTACCAGGCGCTGGCGCGGGCGATCGCCGGCTGATCCTCGATCAGGCCTTCATCAGCTCGTCGTACCGCCGCTGCATCTCGGCCGGGGTGACCTCCTCGATCGCGTGGCCGATGTTCCACTCGTGGCCGAACGGATCGCGCACGGTGCCCGAGCGCTCGCCGTAGAAGTGATCGGCGGCCGGGCGCACCAGCGTGCCGCCGAGCTCGACCGCCTTCGCGAGCAGCGCGTCGCAGTCGTCGACGTGCAGGTGGATCGACGACGACGCGCCGCCGAGGGTCTGGGGCCCGACGATGTTCATCTCGGGGTACTCGTCGGACACCATGATCGTCGTGCCGCCGAGGAGGAGCTCGGCGTGGCCGATGCGCCCGCTCGGCTCGGTGAGCCGGAACTTCTCGGTCGCGCCGAACGCGTCGCGGTAGTAGGCGATGGCGCGGCCGGCGTCGCGCAGGCGGAGGTACGCGAAGACTTCGTGGATCGACATGGCGTCACGATGCCGCAGGTGCGCCGCAGGGGTCTTGTAGGAATCTGACCTGCGCCAGCGCCCCGCGGCGGCGCGGCGCGCGTCCGGAGAGGTAGGATGGCCCGACGTGCCCGGGGAAGACGCCGAGATCGCTGCGCTCATCGCGCGGTACGCCCGGTTGATCCGCACCGCGGTGGCCCGGGTCGCGGGCGCGCGCGCCGACGCGGTCGTGGACGACGTGGAGCAGAAGGTCGCGATCGCGCTCTGGGGCATGGTCCGCCGTGAGCAAGTCATCGAGCACCCTGCCTCTTACGTGTACCGATGCGCTGTCCGCGAGACCGTCCGCGCCGTCCGCGCCTTGCCGAAGCCCGGCGATGCGGAGGCCGACGATCAGCCCGCGAGCGCGCCCGGACCGGAGGACGAGCTACGCGCCCGCCGCATGAGCGAGGCGATCGACCGCTGCCTGGCGAAGATGCAGCCGGAGCGCGCGCGCGCCGCGGCGGCCCACGTCGCGGGCTTCGCGGTCGAGGAGCTGATGGCACTCGAGGGCTGGACGTATCAGAAGGCGCGCAACCTGATCGCCCGCGGCATGGCAGACTTGCGCCAGGCCCTGCGCGAGGAGGGCTTCGATGACCGCTGACGATCCCGATCGCGAGCTCGATCCCGCCGACGACCTGCGGCGCGCATGGCGACCGACCGCGCCCGGCGATCATCCCGGCGACGACGCCTGGGCCGAGCTCGC
>JAIOQA010000213.1 GCA_021413675.1 Deltaproteobacteria bacterium
GGTGCGGACGCGCTTCGCGGAGTTCTACGCGGCGCTGTTCGATCGGACGCTCGAGAAGAACCCGGACGCGATCGTCACCGAGTACGCGTGGGACGCCTCGAGCTGCGATCCGTGCCCCGGGCCGCAGCTGGACTACGACGACTTCGCGACGCTGGGCGCCGACGTGCTGGGCAACGGCGGTGGCGCGAGCGATATCGGCGCGTACGGCGGCGGCTTCGTGCTGACGCGGTTGCACGCGCGCTACGGCAAGGGCGCGTCGGTCAACGACCTCATCTTCAAGCAGGCGCCGCCGATCGTCGGCGGCCGCGAGCAAGAGGGGCCGAGCGGTCGCCTCGAGGAGGGCGCGCAGCCCGACCAGATGAACAACTTCCAGGGCCGCTACGCGATCCGCCACCGGTGGACCGGCGCGATCGCCTGCGAGCACCCGATGCGCAACCGCTGGGGCGGACCGCCGGGCGATCAGCAGATCGCCGACAGCGCGCCCAAGGCGGCGACCAACCTGGCGTTCGCGCCGCGCGGCCAGATGGCCTTGCCCGACGTCGTCGCCCAGCCGGTGCCGGAGCTCGGCATCACCCCGGGCGTGGGGCTGCCGCCCGGGCCACGCGCCGGTGGCTGCGGCTGCGCGACCGACACCGGCGGCGGTGGCGCGGCGCTGGGCGCGGTCGTCGTGGGGCTCGCGCTCGGGCGGCGCCGTCGGCGCGCGCGTCACTGACTTGCATCTGCCGCGGCGCCGGTGCGCCGTTTTTCGATCCATCCACGTTTCAGAGGGGCCAGCGATGAAGACGAAGACAGTCACGGCGATCACGACCGCAGCGATCGCGGCAGCGCTGTGCGCCGCGCCGCGGGCGGCGCACGCGTTCTGCGGGTTCTACGTGAACGGCGCGGGCAGCGAGATGTTCAACGACGCGACCCAGGTGGTGCTGATGCGCCAGGGGACGCGGACGGTGCTGTCGATGCAGAACGACTACCGGGGGCCGGTGGACGACTTCGCGCTGGTGGTGCCGGTGCCGACGGTGCTGAAGGAGGCGGACGTGAAGACGCTCGACAAGGGCGTGTTCGCGAAGGTCGACACGATGGGGTCGCCGCGGCTGGTCGAGTACTGGGAGCAGGATCCCTGTCGCCCGCAGTACCCCGAGCGCGACATGGTCATGGCATCGCCGTCACGCGCGATGGCGGGATCCGGATCGGCCTCGGGTGGCGGTGGCAACTACCACGTCACGATCGAGGCCAAGTTCACGGTCGGCGAGTACCAGATCGTGATCCTGTCGGCGACCGAGGCGACGGGGCTGGCGCGCTGGCTGGCCGACAACAAGTACAAGATCCCGGCGGGCGCGGACGCGCTGCTGGCGCCGTACGTGGCGGCGGGGTCGAAGTTCTTCGTCGCGAAGGTCGATCCGCAGAAGGTGAAGTTCGTCGACGGGCGCGTGGCCTTGTCGCCCTTGCGCTTCCACTACGACTCGGACGAGTTCTCGCTGCCGATCCGGTTGGGGCTGGCGAACAGCTCGGGCAAGCAGGACCTGATCGTGAGCATCCTGGCGCCGGCGCAGCGCTACGAGCTGGCGAATTACAAGAACGTCACGATCCCGACGAACCTCGACGTGAAGCCCGAGGTGCGGACGAAGTTCGGCGAGTTCTACGCGGCGCTCTTCGACCGGACGGTCGAGAAGAACCCGGGCGCGGTCGTGACCGAGTACTCGTGGGATGCCTCGAGCTGTGACCCGTGCCCGGGCCCGCAGCTGGATTACGGTGACTTCGCGACGCTGGGCTCGGACGTGCTCGGCGGCGGCAAGGGCGAGATCCAGGCGTACCAGGGCGGGTTCGTGCTGACGCGGCTGCACGCGCGCTACGGCAAGGACGGCGCGCCGAACGACCTGGTCTTCAAGCAGGCCGAGGCGATCATCGGTGGCCGCGAGGTCCGCGGCGGCGACGGCAAGCTCGAGGAGCGCGCGTCTCCGTCGTCGATGAACAACTTCCAGGCGCGCTACGCGATCCGCCACGAGTGGACGGGGCCGATCGCCTGCGCCAGGCCGACCCGCGGCATCTGGGGCGGGCCGCCGCAGGACGAGTCGAGCGCGCCGATGCAGACCGCGCTGAACACGGCGTTCGCGCCGCGCGGCAAGGCGCAGCTGCCGGCGCTGGTGGCGCAGGACGTGCCCGAGATCGAGGTGCGCGCGGCGGGCGCCTCGGCGAGCGCGCCGGCGATGGCGGAGCCGGCGACCAGCCCGCGCGCCGAGAACGGCGAGGCGCCGCGTGGCGCGCCCAAGAAGGTGTCGTCGTGCGGCTGCCAGTCGAGCGAGGGCGCGGGGAGCGGGGCGCTGCTGGTGCTCGGCGTCGCGCTGGTGCTGCGCCGCCGGCGGGTGAACGCGTGAGCTCCGTGAGGCGGCTCGCGATCGCGGCAGCGATCGGTGCGGCGCTGCTCGCGCCGCGCGCGGCGCACGCGTTCTGCGGCTTCTACGTCGCCGGCTCGGGCGAGCCGCTCTACAACAACGCCACGCAGGTGACGCTGATGCGGCACGGCACCCGGACGGTGCTGTCGATGCAGAACAACTACCAGGGCCCGCCGAACGACTTCGCGCTGGTGATCCCGGTGCCGGTGGTGCTG
>JAIOQA010000103.1 GCA_021413675.1 Deltaproteobacteria bacterium
CGGCGGCCACCGGCGCTGGGGCCACCGGCGCGGCCGGTGCCGGTGCGGGCTCGTTGGCCGGGCGCAGGAGGCGGGTCGCGAGATCGGTGATGTGGCCGTAGTAGTGCGCGAGGCACCACGCGATCTGCAGCTGGGTCGCCACCGCGCGCACGACGTAGCGCCCGGTGAAGAACCCGATCTCGTCGACGGCGTGGCGGCTCGACGGATCGGACATCGCGAGCGTGAGGTTGCCCTCGCGGTCGAGCGCCACCGGCACGACCCGGAACTCGACTGCCATGTCGGCCGGGATCGCCTGGACGACCTCCTTGGGCAGGCGCGCGAGGCTGTTCGGGTTGACCTGCGGCACCAGCAGGCGGCTGCGGTAGAACTCCGTGAGCGCCTCGTCGGTGACCAGGCCCGCGGCGACGAGATGCTCCCCGACCGTGCCGCCGACCTGGGCAGTCACCGCGCGCGCGGCGGCCAGATGCTCGCCCGCGATGAGACCCGATCGGACCAGCAGGGCGCCGGCGTCGTCTGCCACGAATGCTCCTCGATCGAACGCGACCGCGACTGCGCCGACACGGCGCACCCGGATCTGGGTGATCATGTCGGTCGGGCACGGCACTGTCAACGAGCCGCCATGCGCATCTATCTCGACCACAACGCCACCGCGCCGCTCGCACCGGCGGCGCGCGCCGCCATGCTGGAGGCCGCGAGCACGCTGGGCAATCCGTCGTCGATCCACGGCGACGGGCGCGCCGCGCGCGCGCTCGTCGAGGACGCGCGCGCCGCGGTGGCGCGGCTGTGCGGCGGCGAGGTCGACGAGGTCGTGTTCACCAGCGGCGGCACCGAGGCGTGCGCGCTCGGGCTCGTCGGCCTGGCGCGCCTCGCGCGCGACCGCGGCCGGCCGGCGCGGATCCTGATCCCGGCGATCGATCACCCGGCGACCCTCGGCGCGGCCGAGGCGCTCGCCCGCGAGGGCTTCGCGATCGCCCACGTGCGCGTCGACGGCGCCGGCCGGATCGATCTCGACGCGCTGGCCGCGGACGCCGCTGCCGGCGGCGCGGTGATCGCGATCGCCGCGGCCAACCACGAGCTCGGCACGATCCAGGACGTCGCGGCGATCGCGGCGATCGCGCGGGCCCACGGCTGGCTCGTCCACCTCGACGCGGTCCAGGCCGCGGGCAAGGTCGCGCTCGCGCCGCTCGCCGCCGCGGTCGACGCGCTGGCGATCTCGGGCCACAAGCTCGGCGGTCCGGCCGGCGTCGGCGCGGCGTGGCTGCGCCGCGGCCTCGCCATCGAGCCGCTCTGGCCGGGGGGCCACCAGGAGCGCGGGCGCCGGCCCGGCACCGAGAACCTCGTCGGCATCGCCGGGCTCGGCGCGGCCGCGCTCGCCGCCGATCCCGCGCGCTTCGTCGAGGTCGCGGCGCGCGCCGCCCGCTTCGAGGCGCAGCTGGTGGCGCTCGGCGCCACGATCCGCGCGCAGGCCGCGCCGCGCATCGGCAACACCGTCAACGCGCGGTTCGCCGGCGCGCGCGGCGACGCGATCGTCATGGCGCTCGATCTCGCGGAGGTGTCGGCCTCGACCGGCGCGGCGTGCACGTCGGGATCGATCAAGCCCTCGGCGGTGCTGCTCGCGGTCGGCGAGGCGGTCGCCGACGCGCGGGCGGCGGTCCGCTTCTCCCTCGGCGCCGACACCACCGACGCCGAGCTCGACCGCGTGATCGAGCTACTGCCGGCGATCGTCGCGCGGGTCCGCCGCCACGCGCCGACCTGAACGCCCGCGCCTAGCTGAGCGTGCGCGCGAGCTTCGCCGCGGCGCGGGTCGCGAGCGCCATGATCGTGACCTGCGGGTTGACCCCGAGGCTCGACGGCACCGCCGCCCCGTCGACGACGTACAGCCCGCGGGTGTCGTGGACCTGGTGGTCCATGTCGACGACCGAGTGCGCGGCGCTCTTCCCCATGCGCGCGGTGCCGAGCGGATGGTACGCGGACAGCTCGAGATCGCTGGCGCGGATCCGCGCCTGGCGCAGCCGATCGAGGCCGGCCTCATCGGTGATCTCGCGCTGGCCGTGGATCGGCATGATCACCGAGCGCGCGCCGGCGGCGAGCAGGATGCGGGTCAGCGTCTCGAAGCCGCGCTTCAGCCGCCCGAGGTCGGCGTCGTTGAGCACGTAGGTGATGACCGGCCGCCCGCCGACCAGCCGGACCCGGCCGCGCGAGGTGTCCTCGACCATGAAGCCGAAGCTGGCGACCTTGTCGTAGCCCTCCGCGAGCGCGGTCAGCTCGGGCCCGAGCGCGTGCGACAGCGACATCGTGAACTCGAGCGGCACGACCGCGCCCTCCATCAGGATGCCCTCGTCGTGCAGCTCGGACACCGAGTAGCCCTGCGGGATCGCGTTCCAGCCCGCGATGACCTCGTCGAAGGTCGCGAGGCAGCCGCCCGCCGGGTGGATCGAGAGGTTCCGACCGAGCTGGCCCGAGCCGCCGGCGAGGTGGTTCTTCTCGAGGAAGATCGGCGTCACCAGCGAGCCGCACGCGACCACGACCGCGCGCGCCCGCACGGTCAGGCGCGCACCGGTGCCGCGGGCGCGCGCGACCACGCCGACCGCGCGGCCGCCCTCGATGATCACGCGATCGACCGCGCAGCCGTGGAACAGCTCGGCGCCGGCCTTCATCGCGAGCGGCACGTACGAGACGTTGGTCGAGCGCTTGGCGTCGGTCGGACAGCCGAAGCAGCACACGCCCTGGCCATCGCAGTCGGGCGCGTTGCGCTTGAGCGGCCCGTGGTGTTTGAAGCCGATCGCGTCGCAGCCGCGCGCGATCACCCGCGCGTTGCCGCCGAGCAGCTCGGCCCTGGCCGGCGCCACGCCCAGGATGCGCTCGACCCGCTCGTAGTAGGGCGCGAGCGCGTCGACGCCAAGCTCGTCGAGGCCGAGCTCGCGCTGCCAGCCGGTGAGCACGCGGTCGGGCGCGCGGTAGCAGGTGCCGGAGTTGATCGTCGTCGAGCCGCCCACGGTCTGGCCGATCGGGATCGGGATCGCGAGGTTGCCGACCGACAGGGTCGTGCCGCCGCCGCGGTACATCGCGCGCTGCGCCGGGAACGGCCGCCCGTCGAAGTCCTGGCGCTCGAAGAAGTGGCCCTCCTCGATCATGACCACCGCGACGCCGGCCTCGGCCAGCTCCTTCGCGATCACCGCGCCGCCCGCGCCGGTGCCGATCACGACGACGTCGGCGTCGACCGCGAGATCGCCGTGCAGGTCCTTCGCCGCGTGGCAGCGCTCGCGCCACCACGCCGGCTTGGCCTCGGGCCGCGGGCGCGTGGTCTCGTACACACACCCGAGGTGGCGATAGAACGCCGGGTCGTCGAAGTGCGCGACCTTCAGCGGCGTGACCAGCGCGCGCAGCGCGGTCCGGCGCGCGAACCCGCCATCGCGCCAGTCGCCGAGGAGCGCCAGCTGCTGGGCCGGCTCGAGCTCGGCGAACCGCCGGCGGTGGCGCATCAACGCGTGGCCGTCGATCGCGGCGACCAGGCCGCGATAGGCCATCGCCGCCTCGGGCTCGGTCGCGAGGAACGCCACGACCTTGTCGACGGTGGCGGCGCCCGCGCCGCGGAACACGCGGCCCGCCGGCAGGGCGGTCTCGGCGATCGCGGTCAGCGTGCGGTGGACCTCGGGGCTCACGCCCAGAGCCGGAGACGACGCCAGGCGAGCAAGCCGCATGAGCCGACTGTACGCCCGATGGTCCGACCAATCAATCCCGCGACGGGCCTGCGACGATGTTCCACAGCCGCCGGGTGATCAGGCGTGCCGCGCAGTGGCGGCAAGGAAGCGGTCGAACGCCGCAGTGGCCTCTGCGGGCGATCGCAGGTCCGGGTTGCTGTCGTCTGGGTCGGGATGGGCGAGATCCTGGAGCACCGCGGCGCGCACCGCCGTGACCCGTGCGACGGCCGCGGCGACGGGATCGGGGGGCGGTGTCCGGTCGCGGCACAGCTGATCCGCGGCGGCCTCGAGCCGCGCATCGAGGCGCCAGTCCTCGCCGCTGACCAGCCAGCGGAGCAGGACCGCGAGCGGGACCTCGGCGAGATCGCCATCGATCCGCCAGTCGAGGGCGTCGACCACCGCGGGATCCGCACGCTCGACCATCGGCGCGACCTCGCGCCAGGCGACGGTCCCGGGCAGGACGGCGAGCGCGGCCAGCTGCACGGCGGCGGACGCGTGCGCCATCGCCTCGGCGAGCGCGCGCGTGCCGACCGCCGCGCGCCAGCGCGTGAGCACCTCCGTCCGCTCATCCTTGGCCGCGCGATCGAGCAGCGCGCACGCGCCGCGCACCATCGCCTCGTCGCCCGGCGCCGCGAGGACGCGATCGATCGCCGCGCGCCGGACCTCGCGACTCGCGTCCGCGAGCGCGCCGATCAGCAGCGCTGGCCCGGGCGCCTCCTCGGGGAGCGCCCCGACGATCGCCTCGCGCACGCCCGGCGCTTCGTCCGCGAGCCCGGCCTCGATGATGGCCCACGGGATCAGGCCCGCGGCCGCGAACCGGGTCGCGAGCAGCATCGCGGTCGAGCGCACGCCGCTGTCGGGATCGTGGCGCGCCATCACGACGAGCACGTCCACGTCGTGTGCCCCGGCGACCGCGACCGCGAGGTGGCGGCGCACGCCTGGGTGGGGCTCGCGCTTCACCTGCTCGGCGAAGTCGTGCGAGCCCGCGCGGCGCAGCCCGAGCTGCCAGGCGCACCAGACGCGCTCGACCGGGGCGCCATCACGCAAGCGCGCGCGGAGCTCGGGTTCGCCGAGCGTCCGCGCGTCGTCGAAGTCGCGGAGCGGATCCATCGCGGCAGCGTAGCGCCTGCCGCGAGGCCCGTCAGTCGCGCAGCTTCATGACGATCTGGATGATGTACCAGAAGAGCAGGGCGATCGACGAGAACAGCGACAGGGATGCCCCGACGTACGCCTCGGGATCCGCGTGCGCGAGGATCTGCGAGGTCTCGTAGAGGATCTGGCCGGCGGCCAGCAGCACCATCGCGACGGCGAACACGATGCCGAGGTTGAAGCCGAACGCGAGCGACAGGACGATGAGGCCCATCGCGGCAGCGCCGGCGACCATCAGGCCCGAGCGCAGGAACGAGAAGTCCTTCTTCGAGATCAGCACCGAGGCGGTGAGCGCGCCGAACACGCCGAGCGTGATGAAGGCGGCGTCGCGGATGATGTTCGGGTTACCGCCGCCGCGCGCGAGGATCTCCTGAGTCTTCCACTCGACGATCGCCAGGAGCGGCACGAAGATCAGCGCCTCGGCGATCACGTAGAGCACCAGCCCGACGTAGTGCAGGGGGCGGGATTTGCTCTGGCTCGCGAGCCAGTGGGTCGCGATGCTCGCACCCGTGAACACCGCGAGCACGATGCCCCAGTTGAAGCGGCCCCCGAGCGCAAAGTTGACGAGCGGCGCGGACACCTTCTCGCGCAGCATGCTGTTCGTGAACAGGAGCCACTCGATGCCGGTGAACGCGAGGATCGCGCCGAGCAAGTGGAGATACGTGAGGCGGATGAAGCGCACGCGCGCCGAGACGCCGGTCGTGGCGTCGGCGTTGGCGATCGCGCGACCGCCCGAGGCCTGCGGCGACGCCATCGGCATCGCGGGCATCGCCGGCGGCGACCACGCGGGCTGGGCCTGCTGCGGCGGCGCGTCCCAGGCCTGCGCCTGCGGCTGCTGCGGCGGCTGCTGGCCCCACGCGGGCTGCTGCGGCGGCTGATTCCACGCGGGCTGCGGCGGCTGGTTCCACGCGGGCTGCGGCGGCTGGGCCTGCGGCGGCTGGTTCCACGCGGGCTGCGGCGGCTGCTGCGGCGGCTGGTTCCACGCGGGCTGCGGCGCCGGCGGCTGGGCCTGCGGCACCTGACCCCACGCGGGCGGTGCCTGCGGCGCCTGCTGCTGCGGCGGCGGCCACCCTTGCTGTTGCGGCGGCTGGGCCTGCGGCTGCGGGGCTTGCCCCTGCGGCTGCGGCGGCCATGCCTGGCCTGGCTGTTGCCCCGGAATCTGGGGCGACCATCCCATGATCGTCTTGCTCTGCTTGGGGTCGTTGGACATGGCGCTCGCAAAGGCAGAGGTGCGTCGGTCCCGATGTGACATCGAGATCGGACCTCCCCCCGCGACCATCGTAGATCAGGATCGATCCGCCGCGGCGCTGTTCTGCGCCGCGGCCGGATGTGCGGTCCGTTACGTGCGCGCGTGATCGGGTCAGCGCGCGAACGTCGCCGCGAGCAGCCCGTAGCTCGCCTCGAGCGTGGCGCCGAGGAACACCTCGCCGCTGTCGAGGCGCGCGTCCGCGCCGAGGCGCAGCCACGAGCCGCGGTTCGGGCGGAAGCTCCAGCCCACGTCGCCGCCGATCACGAAGCCGAGGTTCGTGTTGTCGCTGTCGTCATCGCTCGCGCCCAGCTGCACGCCGATATCGAGCGCGCCGCGCGGCTCGGCGTGATCCGAGTAGACGAACTTCCGCCAGCGCGCGCCGGCGGTCGCGACCCACGGCGCGGCCTGCATGTCGCCGGGGAACATGCGGCGCTTGGCGACCAGATCGGCGGTGACGTCGGACGTGTCGCCGGACAGCTGGCGCGCGTACGCCGCGCGCAGGATCAGCTGCTCGACGCGGCCGCTGTCGACCGGCGGATCGTCCTCGCGCCGGAGGTAGCCCTCGCCGAAGATCAGCTGCACGTCGTAGCCGGCGCGGCGATCGTCGAGCTGTCCGTCGCGCAGGACCTCGAGCAGATCGAAGGTCGTGCTGGCGTCGGGCTCGCCGAGCAGCACGCCGGCCTCGCGCAGCAGCTGCACGGTCGCGACCAGCATCGGGTGCGCGCTGCGCGCGCCGCGCTGGCTCCACCACGCGGCCTGCAGCTTGCGCGCGAGCGCGGCGTCGATCGGCCGGCCGAGCGAGCGGCTCGCGGTCAGCACCGCCTCGATGCGGCGCACGCGCACGCGCGAGCCGACGTCGAGCACGCGGCCGAAGCCCACGCCGAGCCCGACCTGGAGCTCGGTCGCGAACCGCGTGTCCTTGGTGACCGCCTGGCCCATGTCGTCGAGGGAGCTGACGTACTGGGTGCGGTGCGCGAGCTCGCCGATCGCGGTGCCGTACGCGCCGGGCCCGAAGTACGCGCGGCCATCGCCGTGCACGCCGAGATCGAGCGTGAGCGCGCGGCTGGTCTGCGGTCCCTCGGGGTTGAGGTAGCCGGCGCTGATCGCGAGATCGCCGCCGTAGCCCCACGCCAGCTTCTCGCGCTCGACGCGGCGATCGTAGTGCGCGGCGACATCGCCGTCGAACGCGGTGCGGCTGCGCACCGAGTCGTAGGACAGCCGCGCGCCGCCGACCGCGAAGGTCAGGCGCTCGGACTCCGCGAGCGTGTCGTCGGCGAACGCGCGCTGCGCGAACGCGGTCGGCTCGCGGCCGCCGAGCACCGCGCCCAGGCCCGGGCCGGGCGGCGTGACCAGCGCGGCGCCGGTGTCGCCGCCCGCGCCAGCGTCACC
>JAIOQA010000214.1 GCA_021413675.1 Deltaproteobacteria bacterium
GCCCGCGGATGCGCCGCCGGCTGACGCACCGCCGCCGGCCGACACCACGCCGCCCGCGCCCCCCGCGGACACGACGCCGCCGGCCGACACCACGCCGCCCGCGCCGCCCGAGCCACCGCCCGCGACAGTCACCGACGAAGATCTCGTCGGCGAGGCCGAGGTGGTCATGGTGACCGGCTCGCGCATCGGCGATCCGCTCGGCAAGACCGCGCCGGTGTTGCGCCTGTCGCGCGAGGATCTCGATCGCACCGGCCTGATGTCGGTCGGCGACATCCTCCAGCAGCTGCCGGTTTCCGGCGGCGCGATCAACGGCAAGTTCAACTCGAGCGGCAACTTCGGCTACCCGCCCGACGGCGGCGGCATCGGCGCCGGCGCGATCGAGGCCGACCTGCGCTACCTCGGCTCGAAGCGCGTGCTGGTCCTCGTCGACGGCGTGCGCTGGGTCAACGGCTCGTCGGCGTCCGGCGTGTCGGCCGCGACCGATCTCAACACGATCCCGCTCAGCCTCATCGATCACATCGAGGTGCTCGAGGATGGCGCGTCGCCGATCTACGGCTCGGACGCGATCGGCGGCGTGATCAACATCATCACGCGCAAGGAGTACAGCGGCGTGCTCGCGAGCGCGTACGCCGGTGGCTATCACCAGGGCGACGGCCTGGCCCAGAAGTACGAGGTGTCGTGGGGCAACACGACCGAGAAGATGTCGACCATCCTCGGCTTCTCGGTCCTCGATCAGGCGCCGGTCCACTCGGGTGATCGCGAGCTATCGGACTCGCCGATCCCGACCCTCGACAACTGCGAGTCGGGTTGCTCGTCGGCGACGCCGCAGGGCCGCATCGTCTATCACAACCCGAACGACAACACCGATCACGACATCACGCTCAACACCGGCGCCGGCAACCCGACGGGCAAGCCGAACTTCCCCGGCGACTATCACGACTTCACGTCGGCGGATCGCTTCAACTTCGCGCCGTACAACTACCTGCTCACGCCGTCGCGCCGCATCGGCATGTTCGGCTCGGTGGCGTACAAGCTGCCGAAGCGCTCGCGCTTCGTCGGCAAGGCGACCTTCACCAACCGGTCGTCGGTGAACCAGGCCGCGCCCGAGCCGCTGTTCATCGGCCCCGAGGCCGGCAACGGCAACCGTCTCGACGACATCGTCGTCGACGCGACCAACCCGTACAACCCGTTCGGGATCACGTTCGACAAGGCGACCGACTACCTGATCACGCGCCGCCCGGTCGAGGCCGGCCCGCGCAAGTTCGAGCAGAGCGTCAACACGCTCTACGTCTCGGGCGGCTTCGACGGCAGCTTCGACCTGGGCACGCGCCACTTCCTGTGGGACGCGACCCTGGCCTACGGCCTCAACCGCGCCGATCAGCGCCGCAACAACTCGTTCAACTCGGCGAAGCTCGGCAAGGCGCTCGGGCCCGCGTACCAGGAGGACGGCGTCTGGAAGTGCGGCACCATCGACGCGCCCGGCGACAAGGACTGCGTGCCGTTCAACATCTTCGGCGGCCAGGGCGTCGACGGGAAGGGCACGATCACGCAGGAGATGCTCCACTACGTCACGTTCACCGAGCACGACGTCTCCGAGCAGCAGCTCGTCGACGCGACCGCGAACGTCTCGGGTGAGATCGTGAAGCTGCCCGCGGGCCAGCTCGGCATCGCCGCCGGCGTCGAGCATCGCCGGCTGTCCGGCTTCTTCGAGCCCGACGCGGTCGTCGCCGCGGGCGATGGCGCCGACGTCCCGGCGCTGCCCACCGACGGCAAGTACTCGGTCAGCGAGGCCTACGGCGAGCTCCGCGCGCCGATCGTCGCGGGCAAGCCCGGCGCCCAGCTCTTCGACATCAACGGCGCGATCCGCGTGTCGGACTACTCGTTCCTCAAGCCCGAGATCACCAGCAAGGCCGGCGCGCGCTACAAGCCGACCTCGGATCTCGTGATCCGCGGCAGCTACGGCCAGGGCTTCCGCGCCCCCAGCATCGGCGAGCTCTACGGCTCGAAGTCGCGCTTCGACGCGATGCTGGCCGACCCGTGCAGCGACTTCAACCGCCCCGAGGTGCCGCAGGCAGTGCGCGATCGCTGCATCGCGCTCGGCGTGCCCGCCGACGGCAGCTACGTCCAGCAGAACTCGCAGATCTCGGTGACCACCGGCGGCAACCGCGATCTCCAGCCCGAGAAGTCGACCAGCCTGAACCTCAGCCTCGCCTACAGCCCGAAATGGGCCCAGGAGAAGCCGTGGATCGACAGCCTCGATCTCGAGCTCGCGTACTACGACATCCGCCTCGACGGCGCGGTCGCCGCGCTCGACGCGCAGCTGCAGATCGATCGCTGCGTCGCCGGCGGTGACGACACGCTGTGCAACGGCATCACCCGCACCGCGGCCGGCACGATCAACGGCTTCGGCAACACGCTCAAGAACATCGGCGGCATCGAGGTCCGCGGCCTCGATCTCACGATGACCTACCACATGCCGCAGAAGCCCTTCGGCCGCTTCCGCGTGACGTCGAACTCGAGCTGGCTGCTCGACTACTGGGAGAAGATCCCGACCGCCGACGGCGAGTCGACGGTCAAGCGCGAGGGCACGCTCGCCGGCACGCCCGAGCGCGCGTTCCCGCGGCTCAAGTCGTCGCTGGCGATCGAGTGGATCTACAAGCAGGTCGCGCTCACGCTGACGAACCGCTACATCCACCACGTGCGCGAGCAGTGCCGCGACCTCGCCGACTTCCCGGGCACCTGCTCGAACCCGAACAAGGACAACGACGCGGCCTCGACCAACGACCTGCACGCGACGGTCTACACCGACGTGCAGCTGGTGTGGTCGCCGGAGTTCGACCGCGGCCTGACCGTGACCGCGGGCGTGAACAACGCGCTCGATCGCGATCCGCCGACTTGCTACAGCTGCTCGCTCAACGGCTTCAACGCGACGACGTACGACGTGCCGGGCATCTTCGGATACCTGAACGCGACGTACCACGTGCAGTGAGCCGACGCGCCACATCCCCCCGGCGCGCTACAGCGCGCGCCGGTAGCGCAGCTCGCTGATCTGCACGCCCCAGAGCTCCTCGACGCGGTGCTCGCCGTCGAGGTGCCAGCCGTCGGCGGCGTAGAACCGGGCGCCGCGCGCGTTGCCCTCGAGCAACCACAGGGTCGCCTCGCGGTGCCCGAGCGCCGCGAGCCGATCGCGCGCCGCGGCGATCAGAATCTGGCCGATGCCGCGGCCCCAGTGTCGCGGCTCGACGTACAGCGCGAGCACCTTGCCCGGCTCCGCCGCGATCGAGCGCGTCGCGATGAAGCCGACGATCGCGCCATCGTCGTCGACCGCGACGATCGTCTTCGGCAGCGTCGGATCCGGATCGCCGAACGTGTAGCGCGTTGCGCGATCCTCGGGCCGCATCGCGTCGAGCGACGCCTGCGGCAAGAGGTCGCGATACCCGACCTGCCACGACCGCACATGCACGCCTGCCACCTCGAGCTCGTCGCCAGGGACCGCCGGCCGCAGCTGGATCGCCATGCGCCGGGTTTACTCCAGGTGCGCTCGGCGCGCGCGCGCGATCGCGGTAGCCTGCCGCGCATGTACCAAGCCCTGGTCGGACAGATGTGCAAGCACCTCGTGCAGCTCGAGCACTGGCTCGATGCCACCGTCGCCTACGCCGAGAGCAAGAAGATCGACGCCGATCGCTTCCTCGACTTCCGCCTCGCGCCCGACCAGTTCGCGCTCGCGCGCCAGATCCAGATCACCTGTGACACCGCCAAGCTCGGCGCCTCGCGGATCTGCGGCAAGGACGCGCCGGTCCACGCCGACACCGAGAAGACCATCGCGGAGATCAAGACCCGCGTCGAGGACGTCCGCGCCTACCTCGCCCACTTCGGCGCGGTCGACTACGACGGCGCCGCGCTGCGCGTGATCACCCAGCCGCGCTGGGAGGGCAAGACGATGACCGGCGCCGACTACTTCCTCGAGCACGTCACCCCGAACTTCTTCTTCCACCTCAGCCACACCTACGCGATCCTGCGCCACAACGGCGTGCCGCTCGGCAAGCGCGACTTCCTCGGTCCGCTGACGATGCACGCGCCGGCGTGAGCGACGAGATCAGAACCTGAGCGCGACCGCGACCGACACGCCGCCGCCCGTCGACGTCCCGCCGAGCGGATCGGTCTTGGCGGCGTAGCGGAACCAGCGGCCATCGATCGACGCGCGCAACCTGACGAGCGCGCCACCGACATCGAAGCCGAAGCGCGGCACCGCGATGAAGCCGACGATCTTGTCCTTGTCGCCGCCGGAGTGGTGGCGCTGGATCTCGCCGCCGACGTCGATGCCGAAGAAGCCGCACACCGCCTGACGACGGCTGCAGCTGACCTCGATCCCGCCGCGACCCTCGAGGAAGTGCTCCTCGCCCTCGACCTGAAGCGCGGCGCCGGTGCCGACCAGGCCGTGCACCCAGAGCGCGGTGTTGGCCACGCGCATGCCGCCCTCGACGAACACCGAGGCGTTGGTGTGCGCGTCGTGCGAGACCGAGGTCCCGGTCGCGAAGTACGCGGGCGGACGGCCGCTCTCGGGGACCTCCTCGTCCTCGACCACCGGCACCTGCGAGGGCGCGGCCGGCGGCGGCTGCTGGGCCCGTGCGGTCGCCGACCCGATCGCCGCGGAGGCGAGCACGGTCAGCAGGGGCACGCGGCGCATCGGCCGAGTCTGGCAAAACGCCGACGACGACGCGAGCAATTTCCCCAGCGCATCCGCGAACCTCGGGTGTTCAATCTTCGACACCCCTCGCGCCGCGTCGCGAAATCCCGCGTCATCTCGCCGCTTCGCAACCGTACCAGGGGCCGGCCGCGGCCTTGCACCAGCCCCCGCCGCAAGGATACCAACGTGCCATGCGCATGATCCTCGTCGGCCCCCCGGGCGCGGGCAAAGGTACCCAGGCCGCCCGGCTCGTCGAAACGCTCCGCATCTCGCACATCTCGACCGGCGACATGCTGCGCGCCGCCGTCAAGGAGGGCACCGCGCTCGGCATCGAGGCCGATCGCCACATGAAGACCGGCGGGCTCGTGCCCGACGCCGTCGTCATCGGCATGGTGCTCGAGCGCATCGCCAAGCCCGACTGCGCCAACGGCTTCATGCTCGACGGGTTCCCGCGCACCGTGCCGCAGGCCGAGGCCCTCGACGCCGCGATGAGCGCGGCCGGCATCGCCCTCGACGCGGTCGTGCTGATCGAGGTCGCCGACGAGCTCATCATCGAGCGCGTCACTGGCCGCCGCACCGATCCGGTGACCGGCACGATCTATCACCTCAAGTACGCGCCGCCGCCCGCCGAGGTCGCGGACCGCCTGCAGCACCGCAAGGACGACACCGTCGAGGCGTGCACCGCGCGTCTCGACAAGTACCATGGCGAGACCGAGCCGGTGCTGCCGTTCTATCAAGCCAAGGGGATCCTGCGCCGCGTCGACGGCGTCGGCTCGCTCGACGAGGTCACGGCTCGCTTGATGACGGCGTTGGGGAGGGTCTAGTGGCCGGTTACGATCATCGCAGCCTCGATCAGAAGTGGCAGGCGAAGTGGGCGGCGGACAGGACCTTCCTCACGCCGACCGATCGCACGAAGCCCAAGTACTACGTGCTCGACATGTTCCCGTATCCGTCGGGGTCGGGCCTGCACGTCGGTCACCCCAAGGGCTACGTCGCGACCGACGTGATCGCGCGCGCCCGCCGCATGATGGGCCACAACGTCATGCGCGTGATGGGCTGGGACTCGTTCGGCCTGCCCGCCGAGCGCCAGGCCGAGAAGGAGAACCGGCACCCGCGCGACATCACCGCGCGCAACATCGCCACGTTCAAGTCGCAGCTCGAGCGGCTGGGCCTGTCCTACGACTGGACCCGCGAGCTCGCGACCTCGGATCCCCGCTACTACAAGTGGACGCAGTGGATCTTCTCGAAGCTCTACGAGCGCGGCCTCGCCTACCAGGCCGAGGTGCCGGTCAACTTCTGTCCGGCGCTCGGCACGGTGCTCGCCAACGAGGAGGTCTCGGAGGGCAAGTACATCGAGACCGGTGATCCGGTCGAGAAGCGCCTGATGAAGCAGTGGATGCTGCGCATCACGGCGTACGCCGATCGCCTGATCGACGATCTCGACGGGCTCGACTGGCCGAACGGCACGCTGACGATGCAGCGCGACTGGATCGGCCGCTCGATCGGCGCCAACGTCGACTTCCCGATCATCGGCACCAAGGCCGCGATCACGGTGTTCACGACTCGACCGGACACGCTGTTCGGCGGCACCTACGTCGTGCTCGCGCCCGAGCATCCGCTCGTCGACAAGGTGACGATCGCCAGCCAGCAGGCGGCGGTCGACGCGTATCGCGTGGAGGTCGGCAAGCGCTCGGATCGCGATCGCACCACCGAGGCGGCCGACGCGCCCAAGACCGGCGTGTTCACCGGCGCGTTCGCCGAGAACCCGGTGACCGGCCAGCCGATCCCGATCTGGATCGCCGACTACGTGCTCGCGAGCTACGGCACCGGCGCGGTGTTCGCGTGCCCGGCGCACGACGAGCGCGACTGGGCGTTCGCGGTGAAGTTCAACCTGCCGATCGTCGAGGTCGTGCAGGGCGGCGACGTGAAGGTCGCGGCGTACACCGGCGACGGCCCCCACGTGCACAGCCAGTTCCTCGACGGGCTCTTGATCGAGCCGGCCAAGGAGAAGGTCATCGCGTGGCTGGCCGAGCACGGCAAGGGCGAGAAGAGCGTGCGCTTCAAGCTGCGCGACTGGCTATTCTCGCGCCAGCGCTACTGGGGCGAGCCGTTCCCGATCATCGACGTCGAGAAGAACGGCGTGAAGCTCCTGCCCGAGAGCGCGCTGCCGGTCGAGCTGCCGCCGATCGACGAGTACAAGCCCACGCCCGACGGCAAGCCGCCGCTGGCGCGCGCGGTCGACTGGCTGCACACGACCGATCCCGAGACCGGCATGCCGGCGCTGCGCGAGACCAACACGATGCCGCAGTGGGCGGGGTCGTGCTGGTACTACCTGCGCTTCATCTCGCCGCAGAACGATCAGGTCGCGTGGGATCCCGAGGAAGAGAAGTACTGGATGCCGGTCGACCTCTACGTCGGCGGCAGCGAGCACGCGACCCTGCACCTGCTCTACGCGCGGTTCTGGCACAAGGTGCTCTACGACTGCGGCCTGGTGTCGACCAAGGAGCCGTTCCAGCGGCTCGTGCACCAGGGCATGATCCACAAGACCTCGTACCGCGTGCCGCCCGAGGGCAAGTACTACTACGACCACGAGGTCGAGCAGCGCGACGGCAAGTGGTACCCGAAGGGCAGTGACGTCGAGCTGGTGACGCGCTTCGAGAAGATGTCGAAGTCGCGCTACAACGTCGTCAACCCCGACGACATGTGCGAGGAGTACGGCGCGGACGCCATGCGGCTCTACGAGCTGTTCATGGGGCCGCTCGAGGAGGGCGCCGAGTGGGAGACCACGGGCGTCAGCGGCACCCGCCGCTTCCTCGACCGCGTCTGGCGCGTCGCGGTCGACGTCGAGACCGACGGCCCGTCGGGCAAGCTGTCGCCCGACGGCGGCACGGACAACCGCGAGCTCGAGCGCGCCCTGCACGCCGCGATCAAGAAGGTGACCGAGGCGGTCACCTCGATGCGCTTCAACACCGCGATCGCCGACATGATGGTGTTCGCGAACGAGGCGACCAAGGCGAGCGTCGTGCCGCGCGCGTGGTTCGAGCAGTTCGTGATCATCCTCGCGCCGTTCGCGCCGCACCTCGCCGAGGAGCTGTGGCAGCGCCTGGGCCACGCCGAGTCGCTCACGTACGCGGCGTGGCCGTCGTTCGACGAGGCCAAGCTCGCGCGCGACATCCTCACGATCGCGGTCCAGGTGCAGGGCAAGCTGCGCGGCACGATCGAGGTCGCGGCCGATGCCAGCGAGGAAGACATCAAGGCGGCGGCGCGGGCCGAGCCGAAGGTCGTCGAGTTCCTGGCCGGCAAGCCGATCAAGCGCGAGATCTACGTGAAGGGTCGCCTGGTCAACCTCGTGGTGTGAGCGCGCCGCGCCGTGAGACGCGGTGCTGCGAGGTGGATCAGTCGAGATCGTGAGCCTGCGTGAACCGGTCGATCGCCAGCTCGAGCGCGCGCAGGCGCCTGGCCGCGGCCTTGCGATAGCGCGCCGCGATCGCCTTGGTCTTGCGCTGGTCCGACGCCTTCGGGTGCGCGACCGCGGCGCGCTCGAGGAGCGTGCGCAGATCGCCGTGGTCGAGCGCGGCCTGCTCGGCGGTCAGCCACGCGATCGCGGCCCGGCGCACGGCGTCGTCGCCATCGCGGGCGGGGAAGTCCTTGAGCTCCTGCAGGCGATAGTCGAGCTCGAGCGTGAAGTTGCCGCTGACGTAGTCCACGTCGTCGATGCCGCCAGCCGCGAGCACGCGCTGCAAGCGCTCCAGCGCCGCCTGGGCCTCGGCCGCGGGCACGAGCACCGCCGACATCCACTGCGCCGGGCGATCGGGATCAGGCGGCAGCCTGGCCCAGGTCAGCGTCACGGTGTCGGCGTCGAGCACGTCACCGTCGGGGTTCTCGGTCCGCAGCCGCACGTTGCCATTGCCGTTGACGATCCCGGCGCCGTAGCGGTTCCAGGTACCGCGCACCACGAAGCCCTCGCAGCGCAGGGCGAACGAGAAGCTGCGATCGTCACCGACCAGCAGCCGCCCCTGGCGATACACCATGATCGCGGTCACCGCCGCCATCCGGCAGGCGTCGCGATCGGAGGTGGCGATGGTCGCCGTGCACGCAGACACCGGCTCGTCGAGGACCGCGTCGGACTCGCTGACGTCGAGGTCGACGCACGAGATCGGCGACTTGCTCGCGAGCTCGGCGGCCACGTCGTCCTTGGCATGATCGAAGTGGAAGGTCTTGCCCACGAGGGGCCCATCGGTGCCCCACCGGGCGCGCCACGCGTCGGCGGTGGCGTCCGCCCGCGCCCGTCCCCCCGCGGCCGCGATCCCGACGACGATCCCGCACGCAGTCACGATCCCCGAGCGCCCCGCTGGTGGCATTGATCGATAGTAAGCGCGATCGTCCCGCGACGCCCTCGTCAAGATCGCGTCGCCGCAGGCGATCCAATCCGCTCGGTGTTCTACTGTACCGACATGAGCGAGCGCCCCTTCATCCCGGTCGGCGTCGGCGTGCTGACCGTGTCCGACACCCGGACCGCCGCCGACGACCGCTCGGGCGACACGATCGTCGAGCTGCTGACCGCCGCCGGCCACACGATCGCGGCCCGCGCGATCGTCACCGACGACCGCGACCTCATCCGCGAGCAGCTGCGCGCGTGGATCGCCGACCCGGCGATCGAGATCGTGATCGCGACCGGCGGCACCGGCGTGACCCCGCGCGACGTGACGCCGGAGGCGCTGGCGCCGCTCATCACCAAGCCCATCCCGGGCTTCGGCGAGCTGTTCCGCTGGCTGTCGTACAGCGACATCGGCGCGTCGACGATCCAGAGCCGGGCCGAGGCCGCGCTGTGCGACCGGACCTACGTCTTCCTGCTGCCCGGCTCGCCGAGCGCGTGCCGGTTCGCGATGGACAAGATCCTGCTGTCGCAGCTCGACAACCGGACCCGCCCCTGCAACTTCGTCATGCTGCTGCCCCGGATCCGGACCGAGCGCCCCTGACGCGGCGTGACGGGAGTCGGGATTTTTCCTGTCACCTCGCGCGGCGGCGCGCATCGGTCTGGTAGCCTCGACGGTGGGGAGATCATGTCCAGTCCGCTCGACAACGCCCTGCAACGCGCACTCTCGATTCGCCTCAACCTGCAGATCACGTTGTCGTCGCTGCCCGCGGTGGAGGAGTGGATGGACATCCACCTCGATCGCTGGCTCGAGCACGTGCCGATGCCGACCGAGATGCCGCCCGGGCATCAGGTCAGCTACCTGGCGATGATCGGCTCCGATCTGCGCCGCATGTGGTGGGGCGCGTGGGGCGATCCGGCCGGCTTCGTGCCGAAGATGGCCGACTACCTCAAGCTCTGCAACATGGCCCGCTCCGACGAGCTCGTGCTCGATCAGATGGGCAACGCGCTCGAGCCCAAGCTGGTCGGGTCGTGGGTCGGCGTGTGGGGCGGCAAGGTCACCACGGGCTGGCACTTCCTCGATCCGCACCCGTGGGAGCAGATCGAGCCACTGTTCGGCACGCACGAGGCCAAGTTCCTGCTGAAGAAGTGGGTCGCCGATCACGGCATCACCCGCATCGAGCGGTTCATGCAGGGCATCGGCGACGCCGCGTTCTCCGAGCTCGAGCTGGCCGCGCCCGGCGACACCGTCGACGAGCAGGTCGGCCACGTGGTCGCGGCGTTCGAACACTTCACCGGCGCGCCGCCGTCGGCGGGCATCATCGATACCTGGCGCCAGGCCACGCCAGGGCTCGCGATCTCCGCGCGCCTGCGCGGCGGCAAGGTCGTGCGGTTCGCTGGCATCGTGCCAGGCCTGCCGCCGGACGCGCTCGAGCGCATGTGCGCGGATGCGAAGATCGCGCTCGATCCCAAGCTGCCCAAGCTGGTCGGGGCGCTGGCCGCCGAGGGCATGAGCCGCGTCGAGTACGGGCGCGCGGGCGATCGCGCCGGCGTCGACGTCTACGTCGAGCCGACCGAGTCGCCGGCCAAGGGACCGGCCGCCGCGCCGCGCACGGATGCCAACTGACGCGCCGCTGGTAGATGCGGCCTCGCGCGCGGCGTGGATCCTCGCGCCCGATCTGACGCTCATGCAGCAGTGCGAGTTCGATCGCTTCCGCGGCTCGGGCCCGGGCGGTCAGCACCGCAACAAGACCGAGAGCGCGGTCCGGCTGCGCCACAACCCGAGCGGCATCGCGGCCTCCGCCGAGGAGCGGCGCTCGCAGGGCGAGAACCGGCTGCGCGCGCTGGCGCGCCTGCGCGAGCACCTCGCGTTCGATCTGCGCGCCGCGCCGGCCGAGCCGATCAGCGCGCGCCTCGCCAAGCTCATCGCTGGCGGCACCAGGCCGCTCGGCGAGAAGACCAAGCAGACGCCCGAGTACCTGGTCGCGATGGCCGAGCTCCTCGACAACTTCGCGGCGACCGGCGGCGAGGTCGCGGCGACCGCGCAGCGCCTCGGCGTCACCACCGGCGCGTGCTCGAAGCTGCTCCTGCACGACGACCGCGTCGCGCGCACGGTCAACCAGCTCCGCACCTCGCGCGGGCTGCGGCCGCTGCGGTAGCGGTCGCAGGCGCCGATGCCTCACTCCTCGATCGACGCGTCCTCGGCGATCGCGGCACGCTCGCCAAGCGTCACGTCGTGGGCCGGGAAGCGCTGCGCGATCAGCTCCGCGCCGGTGCGCACGCGCGAGGCGCGGCGCGCGGTCGACGGCGCGCCGAAGTCGACGTCGCGCGAGGCCTGCAGGCCCTCGGTCTCGGCGTGCACCGTCACGCGGCCCGCGGTCGCGCGCGTGACGCTCACGCAGTTGCCGAAGACCGGGGCGGTGGTGTCGGCGCCGGTCGCGGACAGGCTGAAGGTCAGGCCGATCACGGTCGCGCCCGCCGCGTGACCGTCGAAGCACACGAGCACCGAATCGCCCGCGGCCGGCGGCTCGGTGGTGAGCGGCGTGGCCGCGATGAGCGTGTCGATGCCCTCGACCACCGGCAGGGTCGCGACCAGCGCCGGACGATCACCCGCGGTGATGGTCAACGCGACCTCGGTCGCCGGCACCGACGCGATGTGGACGGTATCCCACGACGCGCGCGTGCTCGCGCCGGCGATCGTCATCCGTTGATCGACGAGCCGGTTGCCGGCGGCGTCGGTCAGCCGCGCGACCAGGTCGACGCCGCTGCCGCGCAAGAGCGCGACGCGCTCGGACTGATCGACGAGCTGATCGGTGGCCGGCGTGATCGAGATCTGCGCGATCGCGGCGGCGTGGATCGTCACGCGATCGTAGAGCGCGCGCGTGGCCGGATCGACGATGCGCAGCAGCGGATCACCCGCCGCCACCCCGTGCAGCCGCAGCGCGGCGCCGATCGGCGCGTCGGCGGTCAGCGCGCCGGTGCTGATCGCGATGGAGAACGGCAGCGAGCCGATGCCGTTGATGGTGACGTCCTGGGTGCCACCGACCGCCGTGATCTTGAGCGCGGGGTCGAGGACGAGCCAGTCGTCACCGAACGTGGCGCCCACGAAAGACAGGCCGTCGGGCGTGGCCGGCGAGCAGACCTCGCCGGTCGGGCACGCACCGGTATCCCGGCGCTGGCCTTCGGTGGCGCAGGCGGCGAAGGCGATCAGGGCGGAGGCGAAATAGGGGATGCGCGTCATGACCGATGCCCAAGAGCAGTGGTCGTGCCGTCCGGCGATCTCGCGATCTCGGCGCGTTGCGGCGGAGGCGTGTCCGCATGTCGCCGCCGACAACGACACGGGTGTCGTGGTCGCCGCGCAGTGGTGAACCTCGAACACGGTCGAGCTACCATCACGCCGTGCGTCGGTTGCGGTTCGCGCTTCCATTCGTGATGACGTACGCCACCAACGCGGCGTGCGCTCACCGCGTCGGGCAGGATGCGCACACCGGGCCCGACGGCGATCCGGAGGGTGCCGAGGTCATGACGTTCGCGGGCGGCACCGCGCGCACACGCGGGACCGTGACGTACCCCGGCGGCGATCGCGTCGACTGGAAGCGTCTCGACATCGACGGGTGGGGGACGCTCGACCTCGAGCTGCGGTGGAGCTCTCCACAACCGGACACGGTGCTCGGCTTCGAGGTCTACGATCAGGACGGCGACCTGGTGGCCCGCACCGAGACTCGCGAGCGGGACGCGGCCGCCGATCGCCACCGCGCGACGGTCGTCGGCCTCGACGCGCGTGGCACCCACTTCGTGGACGTCTTCGCACCCACGCGCGCCGATGCGGCCGCGTACGAGCTCGTCGTCAGGTTGACGCCTATGCCGCCGCCGCTGACGTCGACGTTCGAGGTCCCGTTCCCGCCGCCGCTGCCCGCGGTGCCGCCGCCGCCGGGCGCGGCCGGGCCGGCCGCGCCCACGCCGCGATGCGCGAACGGCAGCCTCGGCCCACACTGCCCGTCACCGCCGTTGTGCCCCGGGCCAACCTGCAGTCCACCACGCGCGCTCGCGGCCAAGGTCGTCGGGCTCACGATCGTCGGTAGCAGCGCGATCGCGACCCTCGATCGCGGCGCCGACGATGGCGTCGACATGACCTGGACGGTGCGCTACCCGAGCGATCCGGAGCTGGTGTGCACGCTGGTCCAGGTGAACCGGCAGCGCTCGACCTGCCGGATCGCGGCGAACGTCGAGGATCGGCTCGAGAGCTTCGAGCTCGTCCCGCCGTGATCGTGCGCGAATCTGCAGCACCGACGCGTGATTGACAGGATCTGCGCCCCATGGGAAATGGCCCCATGCGCATCACGAAGCTCGTCCCCTGGCTCT
Source organism: Deltaproteobacteria bacterium (assembly GCA_021413675.1). Taxonomy (GTDB): domain Bacteria; phylum Myxococcota_A; class Polyangia; order Haliangiales; family Haliangiaceae; genus JAIOQA01. The sequence continues at coordinate 13,425 of JAIOQA010000214.1, forward strand.
GCGTCGCCGGTCTCGCCGTCGGCTGCGGTCACAAGCAGCCCGCGACCACCGAGTCGGCGATCCCCGGTACCGGTGACCACGGCGTCGGCGAGCACCACGACATGGAGGAGGAGCACCACGGCGTCGGCATCGCCGAGATCGACTCCTTCCACGAGACGCTCTCGCCGCTGTGGCACGCGGAGCAGGGCGACAAGCGCAAGGCCGATACCTGCGCGGCGATCGGCGACATGAAGACCCAGGCGATCGAGATCGTCGGTCGCGGCCGCACCGACAACGCCGGCTGGGAGGGCAACGCCAACTCGCTGTCGAAGGCGATCGACGACCTCGCCAAGGTCTGCGGCGAGGGCGGCGACTTCGACGCGACCTTCGGCAGCGTCCACGATGCGTTCCACGTGCTCATGGAGAGCGCGATGACCGGCCACGAGGCCGATCACGCGCACGTCGGCGGCTGAGCTGGATGCCGGCCGCGGCGATCCGTCGCGGTGATCGCCTCCGGTCGCGGCACCTGTGCCGGTGCGTCCTCGCCCACGCGTGGTAGGACGCTGGCATGGCGAAGGATCTCCTCTGGCACGGCGCGCAGTACGAGGGCGAGCGGCTCGACGTCGCGACCATCGACGCCGATCCGATGGCGCAGTTCCGGCGCTGGTACAAGGACGCGGAGGCGACCGGCGGGCGCAACATCAACGCGATGACGCTCGCCACCGCCGACGCGACCGGCCGGCCCTCGGCGCGCATCGTGCTCCTCAAGGAGCTCGACGATCGCGGCTTCGTGTTCTTCACCAACTACGAGAGCCACAAGGCCGAGCAGCTCGCGGCCAACCCGCGCGCCGCGCTGGTCTTCTACTGGGGCAAGCTCGATCGCCAGGTCCGCGTCGAGGGCGCGGTCGAGAAGGTCGACGACGCCAGCTCCGCGGCCTACTTCGACGTGCGGCCGCTGCAGAGCCGCATCGGCGCGCTCGCCTCGCCGCAGTCGCGCGTGATCGCCAGCCGCGAGGCGCTCGAGGCGCGCGTCCAGGAGATCGCCGCGGTCGTCGGCGAGCGCCCGAAGCGGCCCGACAACTGGGGCGGCTACCGCGTGATCCCCGACGAGCTCGAGTTCTGGCAGGGCCAGCCCAGCAGGCTGCACGATCGCATCCGCTATCGCATGATCGATGGCGGCTGGCAGCTCGACCGGCTCGCGCCGTAGGCGAGCGCTCGCGGAACGCTTCGGCCGTCGAGGACCAGGTCTTCGAGCGCCCGTGCGCCCCCGGTCCCTACGCTCGCCATTTGTCGCGATTGTAGTAGTTGGGCCGCGCAAGCATGCGCGCCCGGTACTCGCTCATCGAGCCACGATTGCACCCGCTGCGCTGCGTCTCGTCGGTGGTGCTGTCGTCTTCCCAGCCGCAGTGATCGCAGATGTCCCAGCCGGTGCCCTGCTCCGGGTCGAAGATCTCGTCCAGCGTCTGTCTGTGGCAGCAGGGACAGCGAAAGCGAAATTCGGGTTCGCCGATGACTTCCGCACGCGCCCCGGATATCGCCTCGTAGATCTGAGAGAGAAATCCATTGGTCACGCCTGCGTACTTGCAGAGAAGTGCCTCGTGAACCGAGGCCGCGTGACAGTCCTCGAGAAGAAGCTGAAGATCTGGCGGGCTACACACCGCCTCTCGGGCCCGCGCGATCGCGCTGATCGCCTCGGCTCTCGAGATCGTCTTGATTTCGCGCATTCCAGTCCTCTCCAGATTCGTCAACACGGGCGAGCCCGGCCGATGTTGCGTCCGGCGGTGTAGCTCCGCAACCCAGGCGACGCGACCATGCCTCGTGGGTGTGGCGAGCGGCACCTCCGCCCTCGCCTTCCGGGTGACCGAGCACCGCACGCGTGAGCCACCAGCCGCCCGGTGCGAAGGCTCGGAGCTAGCAATCGCGGGCAGTTGGCGCCAACCCGGCGCTGCCCGTCGAGGTCCCGCTTGACATCGTGTCCTTCGGACACTATCAATGTGTCATATGAACACGAACGACGCCGCGGCCGCTCCCGTCATCCGCGCGGCCGCTGGCGCGGTCGTCGGGAGGAGTCATCGTCGCCTGGGTCGCCCCTGCCAGGACGCCTGGGCGCTGGCGCAGACCGAGGCGGGCTCGGTCGCCGTGGTGTGCGATGGCTGCGGCAGCGGCGCGCGGAGCGAGGTCGGCGCGGTGATCGGCGCGCGCCTGCTGGCGCACGCGGTGACCGCCGCGGCCACGGAGGGCGCGCCGCTGGCCGAGGAGGCGACGTGGCTCGCGATCCGCGATCGCGTGGTCGCGCAGCTGGCGCCGCTGGTCGCGGCGATGGGCGACGACGCGGTCGCGATCGTCCGCGAGCACTTCCTGTTCACGGCGGTCTGCGCCGCGTTCACCGCCGAGCACGCGATCGTGATGGCGATCGGCGACGGCGTGTTCGCGATCGACGGCGACGTGCGCGCGCTCGGCCCGTTCGCCGACAACCAGCCGCCGTACCTCGGCTATGGCCTGGTCGGCGCGGCGCCAGCGCTGACCGCGTTCGAGGTCCGCGATGCATCGACCGTGGGCACGCTCCTGATCGCGACCGACGGCGCCGACGGGTTCGTGGATGGTGCGATCGACGCGGCCGGCGAGCCGATCGGCGCGCTGACCCAGTTCATCGCGAGCGACCGCTGGTTCGCGAACCCCGATCTGCTGCGCCGTCGGCTCGCGGTCATCAACCGCGAGGACACCGCGATCGACCACGCCCGCGGTGCGATCGTCCGGCGCGGCGCGCCCCTCGATGACGACACCGCGATCGCGGTGCTGCGGAGGACGCCGTGAAGGTCTGGATCGACGACGCGCGGGTCGAGCTCGCGCCGACCGCGGTGCTCGGCCAGGGCGGCGAGGCCGAGGTCTACGATCTCGGCGACGGCCGCGCCGCCAAGCTGTTCAAGACCGCCGCGCATCCCGATGTCGCCGGCATCGCCGCGCTCGAGGCGGCGGCGACCGAGCGGCTCGCCGAGCACCAGCTCAAGCTGCCGGCGTTCCCGACCGGGCTGCCCGCCCGCGTGGTCGCGCCGGTCGCGCTCGCGACCCGCACGAAGCGCGGCGAGATCGTCGGCTACGCGATGCCGCGGGTGCGCGGCGCGGCGCTCTACCATGTCGGCGATCCGCGCTGGCGACGCGATCACGGCGTGACGCTGGCGAGCGCACTCGCCGCCGTCTGCGATCTCGGCGCGACCGTCGACGCGCTCCACGGCGCCGGCGTGGTCATCGGCGACTTCAACGACCTCAACGTGCTGGTCGAGGGCGACCGCGCCTGGCTCAT
>JAIOQA010000215.1 GCA_021413675.1 Deltaproteobacteria bacterium
GGCCGAGGCGCTCGACGAGGAGTCGGGCATCGGGTTCGAGGCGGCGCGCGGGCCGGGCGCGGAGGGCTCGCCGCTATTGGCGGGCATCCCATTCCCGATGGCGCCGCAGGACCGCAAGGTCGGCTGGAACAAGATCGACGACTTCATGATGCGTCGGCTTGGCGCGGCGCTGGCGAGCGGCGCCGACGAGATCGTGCTCGATGAAGCCGACCTGAAGATCCTGGAGCGCGATCGCCCGGCGCGGCTGCCGGACGCGTTCGCGGCGATGTTCCGGATCGCGGGCACGGCGGAGGAGCTGGCGCGCGGCGAGATGAGCATCCTGTTCGAGGGCACGAGCGGGCCGTCGGGCGCGCGGCTGCTGGGTCGCTTCTGCCACGCGTCGCCGGAGATCGACGCGATGGTGCGCGCGCACCACGCCGCGGAAGAGGCGCTGCGGCCAGACGCGATCTTCGCGGAGGTGGTGCACCTGAACGAGGGCCGGATCGGCAACATCCTCTGTCGGCCGGTGCTGCGCGCGCACGAGATCGTCTATCTCGGCGTGTCGGGCGCGCCCGACGAGATGCGCATCGGGCTCGACGATCTACTGGTGAGCGTGCAGGGCGATCGGATCGTGCTGCGCTCGAAGCGCCTGGGCCGCGAGGTCATCCCGCGGCTGTCGACGGCGCACAACTACCGGCTGCGCAGCCTGGGCGCGTATCGCTTCCTGTGCGCGCTGGCCGGGCAAGGCAGCGAGCACGTGGGCTTCTCGTGGAATGCGCTGGGCGACATGCCGTACCTGCCGCGGGTGCGGATGGGCCGCGTGGTGCTGGCGCGCGCGAGCTGGCGGCTGATCGAGCCGGAGCTGGCGGCGATCACCGCTGCGGTGCGCGCGGCGCAGAAGGACGAGAAGAAGAAGAAGGACGCGAAGCCCGGCGAAACGGCCACGCCCTCCGTCGCCGAGCGGCGCGCGGCAGTGCTCGCCGCCGTCGCCGCCCTGCGCGAGGCGCGGCGCCTGCCGCGGTTCCTGGTGATCGCCTCGGGCGACAACGAGCTGCCGATCGATCTCGACAACCCGCTGCTCGCGATGGCGTTCGCCGACGAGGTCGCGGGCGCGCCGATGGTCTCGCTCAGCGAGTGGTTCCCGGCGCCCGACCGCATGATCGCGCGCGGGCCCGAGGGCGTGTTCGCGAACGAGGTCGTGGTCACGTTCAATCGCACGGGCGAGCCTGCGCCCGCGCGTCGGCCGATCCCGTCGACGACGATCGCGCGGCGGTTCGTGCCGGGCAGCGAATGGCTGTACGCCAAGCTGTACTGCGGCGAGTCGACCGGTGATCGCGTGCTGCGCGAGGCGATCGCGCCGGTGGTGCGCGAGGCGATGGCGACCGGCGACGCGGATCGCTGGTTCTTCATCCGCTACGGAGATCCTGACAACCACGTGCGCGTGCGGCTGCACGGCGATCCGCAGCGGCTCGTCACCAACGTGCTGCCCGCGCTGTACCGCGCGACCCAGCCGTTGCTCGACAGCGGGGCGGTCTACAAGCTGGTCCTCGACACCTACGAGCGCGAGATCGAGCGCTACGGCGGCGACGACGGCATCGAGCTGGTCGAGGAGCTGTTCTGGCGCGACAGCGAGGCGATCCTCGGGATCGTCGAGCTGCTCGACGGCGACGCCGGCGGCGATGCGCGCTGGCGGCTGGCGGTCCGCGGGGTCGATACGCTGCTGGATGCGCTGGGCTTCGACGACGACGCCCGGGCGCGAGTGCTATCGTCCGGCCGCGAGATGCTGGGCAACGAGTTCCACGCCGACACGCCGTTCTGGACGCGGGTCGGCGACCGGTTCGCGAAGGAGCGGCCGGCGCTCGACGCGGTGTTCGCGCGCGATCCCGCGATCGACGCCGAGCACGATCTCGAGCCGGGCTTCACGCTCCTGGCCGAGCGCGACCGGCTGATCGCGCCGATCGGCGCGGAGCTGCGCGACCGCGACGCGGCCGGCCGGCTGGCGCCGAAGCTGGACGATCTGGCGTGGAGCCTGATCCACATGCACGCGAACCGGCTCCTGCACGCGTCGCAGCGGGCGCAGGAGATGCTGGTCTACGACTTCGCGCGCCGGCTCCACGCGGGGCGCAAGGCGCGCGCGAAGGCCACGTCGCGCGCATGAGCGGCGTTGTCGCGGTGATGTCGTCGGATCCGTCCGACGTCGAGCGGATCCGGCGCGCCGCCGGGTCCGGCTTCGACGTCGTGAACGCGATCGACGCGGCCGCGATGGTCGAGGTCGCCGAGGCCGACGCGGTGGTCGTGGTCAGCCAGGATCGCGTCGACGCGGCGCTCGCGGCGTTCGGCGAGGGCGGACCGCTGATCATCGTGATCGGCGAGGGCGCGCCGGCGGATCCGCGCATCGCGCATGTCGTGCGCCGGCAGCTGCCGCCGGAGCAGCTGCGGCCGCTCCTGCGCTGCCTGATCGATCGCCACCCGGTGCACGCGCACGACGACGGCTCGCCGCACGATCCGGTCGAGGCGCGGCTGGCGCAGCGCGCGTTCACGGCCACCCGCCGGCTCGCGGGCGCGTCGGATCTGGCCTCGACCGAGCAGATCGTCGGCGATGCGCTGCTCGAGCTGGTCGACGCGGATCGCGCCCACGTCCTGTTCTTCGATGCCGATGACGGCGCGCTGTGGTCCGAGGCCAAGCTGCGCGGCACGAGCGGCGACGATCGCCGCGCGATCGGCGGCCTCGCTGGCTGGGCGGCGCGCACCGGCCTGGGCGCGCGCACGTCGAACGCCGCGACCGATCCGCGCTGGTCGGCAGAGATCGACGATCCCGAGGCGAGCTCGCAGCTGCTGGTCCACCCGGTCATCGGCGCCGACGGCCAGGTCCACGCAGTGCTGGTCGCCGTCCGGCGCGCGCGTCGCAGCGAGTTCACCGACACCGAGGCGGCGCTGCTCGCGCGGTTCGCGGTGCTCTCGGCGCCGCTCCTCGATCAGCTCTCGATCCACGTGCAGTCGCAGGCGATCCTCGACGAGGCCGCCGGCGATCCGGGGATCTTCCGCAAGGAGGCCATCGACGCCCAGGCGCTGCCGTCGTGGGGCGACGTGGTCCGGGTCTCGCCGAGCTGGATCTCGTGGGCGTACTGGGCGCTCGTCGTGCTCCTGATCGGCAGCATCGTGTTCATCATGGTCGGGCGGGTCTCGACCTACTCGAGCGGCCCGGCGATCGTGCGCTCGACTGCGCGGACCACGGTCATCGCGCGGACCTCGGGCACGGTGGCCTCGGTCGAGCACACGCCGGGCGATCCGGTGCTCGCCGGCGACGTGGTCGCGCGCCTCGACGACACCGATCAGCGCGCCGCGGTCGATCGGCTGGGGCACGAGTTCGAGACCCAGCTCCGCAACCACCTGCTCGATCCCGCCGACGCGACCACCGAGTCGACGCTGCACCAGGTGCGCATCGAGTTCGAGGCCGCGCGCACCGATCTCGATCTGCGCGTCATCCGCGCGAAGTCCGACGGCGTCGTCGGCGACGTCAAGGTGCGCCTCGGCCAGCCGGTCGAGCCCGGCGATATCGTCGCGTCGTTGACCGGCGACGTCGGCTCGCTCGAGGTGATCGCGCTGTTGCCCGGCGAGGATCGGCCGCGGCTCGCGCCCGGCATGACGCTGCGCTTCGAGCTGCTGGGCTATCGCTTCGCGTACCGCACGCTGACGATCGAGAGCGTGTCGGCCGACGTGCTGTCGCCGGCCGAGGCGCGGCGCCTGCTCGGACCCGAGGTCGCCGACGACATCGCGCTCAACGGGCCGGTCGTGGTCGTGAAGGCCAAGCTGCCGAGCGGCGAGTTCGAGTCCGAGGGCCGGACGCTCCAGTACCACGACGGCATGCCGGGCGCGGCCGACGTGCGCGTGCGCTCCGAGCCGATCGTCTACGCGCTGATCCCGGGGCTGCGGAGATTCTGATGAGCGAGCCGGTCCCCGATACCGTCGACGAGAACCTCGCCGCGACGCTGCGCAAGCTCGGCGGGCGCCGCCACGGCCGCGTGCCGTACATCCAGCAGATGGAGGGCGCGGACTGCGGCGCGGCGTGCCTCGCGATGGTGCTCGGCTTCCACGGGCGCGCGGTCACGCTCGACGAGACCCGCCAGGCCGCGGGCACCAACCGCGGCACCGACGCGCTCGGCATCGTGCGCGGCGCCGAGTCGCTGGGCATGCGCAGTCGCGGCGTGCAGGTCGAGATCGAGAGCCTGCACTACCTGCCGCCCGCCTCGATCCTGCACTGGGACTTCAACCACTTCGTCGTCTTCGAGCGGGTCACGCGCCGCGGCGTCGACATCGTCGATCCGGCGCACGGCCGCCGGACGATCCCGATGGATCGCTTCCGCCGCCACTTCACCGGCGTCGCGCTGGTGTTCGAGCCGGCGGAGGGCTTCGTCGTCACGCCCGCGGGCCGCTCGAAGGTCTGGCGCTACCTGATCCAGCTGCTGAGCCAGCGCGATCTGGTGGCGCGGGTGTTCGTCACCTCTGTCGTGCTGCGCGTGATCGCGCTCGCGCTGCCGGTGCTCACCGGCATGGTGGTGGATCGGGTCGTGCCGCGCGGCGATCACGGCCTCTTGTTCGTGATCGCGATCGGCATCAGCGCGGTGCTGGCGTTCCAGCTCCTGTCGTCGCTGATCCGCTCGCACCTCTTGCTCGAGCTACGGACGCGCCTCGACACGCGGATGACGCTCGGGTTCGTCTCGCACCTGCTGTCGTTGCCGTACGCGTACTTCAACCGGCGCTCGGCCGGTGACCTGCTGCTGCGCGTGTCCTCGAACACGCAGATCCGCGACCTGCTCACCTCGAGCCTGCTGTCGACGCTCCTCGACGGCTCGCTGGCGATCGCCTACCTGGCGCTCCTGTTCTCGATGTCGTGGGTGCTCGCGGTGATCACGCTGGGCGCGGGCTGCCTGCAGATCCTCGTCGTGCTGGTGTCGCGTCACCGCTACGCCGCGCTCACCGCGCAGGACCTCGAGAGCCAGGCGCGCGCACACTCGTACCTCGTGCAGATGCTGGTCGGCATCGAGACGCTGAAGGTCGCGGGCGCCGAGGAGCGCGCGCTCGAGCACTACGCCAACCTCTACGTCGACGAGCTCAACGTCTCGCTCGGCCGCGGTCGGCTGCAGGCGGTGCTCGACGGCCTGAACGGCCTCCTGCAGACCGCCGCGCCGCTGATCCTGCTCGGCACCGGCGCGCTGCTGGTGGTCGACGGCCACCTGTCGCTCGGCACGATGCTGGCGACCTCGTCGCTGGCGGCCGGGTTCCTCGGCCCGCTGGCCAGCCTGGCGCAGAGCGCGATGTCCTTGCAGCAGCTCGGCAGCTACGTCGAGCGCATCGATGACGTGCTCAGCGCCTCGCCCGAGCAGGTGCGCGGGACCGGCGTGGTGCCGCCGCGGCTGTCGGGCGCGATCGATCTGACCCACGTCTCGTTCCGCTACGGCACCGCCGATCCGCTGGTGGTGCGCGACGTGTCGCTCAGCATCGCGCCGGGGACCACGGTCGCGATCGTGGGCCGCTCGGGCTCGGGCAAGTCGACGCTGGCCGCGCTGCTCCTCGGGCTGCACAAGCCGACCGAGGGCCGCATCGTCTACGACGGCTACGATCTGGCCGAGCTCGATCACAAGCAGCTCCGCCAGCAGCTCGGCATGGTGCCGCAGACGCCGTTCGTCTTCAGCGGCTCGATCCGCAACAACATCGCGCTCACCGATCCGCAGATCGCCTTCGAGAAGATCGTGGCCGCGGCGCGGAAGGCCTCGATCGATGTCGACATCCGCGCGATGCCGATGGGCTACGAGACGCTGGTCGCCGATGGCGGCGCGACGATGTCGGGCGGACAGCGGCAGCGGCTGGCGCTGGCGCGCGCGCTGCTGCACGACCCGGCGATCCTGCTGCTCGACGAGGCGACCAGCTCGCTCGACGCGACCACGGAGCGCGCGGTGATGGACAGCCTGCGCAAGATGCGCGCGACTCGCGTGATCATCGCGCACCGCCTGTCGACGATCATCAACGCCGACGTGATCGTCGTGATGGACGACGGCCGCGTGGTCGAGACCGGCAAGCACCACGAGCTCGTCGAGCGCGGCGGGGTGTACGCCGCGCTGGTGCGGGATCAGACGTTCTCGGCAGGTGCGTCGTGAGGCGCGCGCTCTGCATCGCGCTCGTGCTCGGGGCCTGCGCCGGTAACGACGACATCGAGCCCGGCCCGGCGCATCCGCCTGCGGTTCGCAGGGACGCGGGTGTCAGCGACGCCGCGCCGCCGTCGCGCGGGTTCGTCGGCGTGATCGCCGCGTCGGAGTCGATCGACATCGCGCCGCTGGTCGCGGGCCGGATCGCCGCGGTCGACGTGCGACCGGGCGACCAGGTGAAGCGCGGCGACGTGGTCGCGGTGATGGATCCGACCTCGATGCAGGAGGAGATGCGCGCCGCGCAGGCGGCGCTCGGCGCGGCCCAGGCGGCGTTTCGGCAGGCCGCCGTCGACGTCGAGGACGCTGGCCGCAAGGTCGCGCTCGAGAAGAAGGGCGTCGCGGACGGGGTCTCGTCGCAGGAGCAATACGATCAGGCGGTGATCGGGCTCAAGCGTGCGAAGGCGGCGGCGGACCGCGCGGCGGCCACCGCGGCAGCGGAGAAGTCGCGGCTCGAGACGGCGCGCGATCACGTCGGCAACACCAAGCTGATGGCGACCTTCGACGGCATCGTGCAGGTGCGGCTCCGCGATCCCGGGGCGACCGTGCAGGCCGGCGAGCCGATCGTGCGCATCCTCGGGCGCGCCGAGCTGCGGCTGCGGTTCGCCGTGCCGGCGGAGATCGCGAAGGCGCTGGCGGTCGGCACCGCGGTCATCGCGACCGTCGATGGCATCGCGACGCCGGTGCCAGCGGTCGTACGCCAGGTGTCGCCCGCGCTCGATGCGGCGTCGGGGATGATCTTGATCGAGGCCGAGCTGGCCGCCGACCCGGCGGTCGTCGCGCAGCTCCGGCCGAGCCTGGCGGCGTGGGTGCGGTTGCCGTGACGCGCGAGTCGACGAGGACGAGGAGAGGACATGAGCGAGCCTGACGAGAGCACCTGGCGCCCGGTGGTCACCGATCCCGAGCGGCGCGAGCAGATCCTCGCGATCCTGCGCGAGATCGATGCCGCGGTGATGCCGTGGCCGATCGAGGAGCGCGAGCTCGAGGGATTCTCCGATCGCGCGGTGATGCGCACGTACCTCGCGCAGGACGGGACGATCGCCGACGACGAGCGGGCCGGCGAGCTGCTCGCGCAGCTGGTGACGCGGTTCGGCCAGGGCGGCTATCCGGCCTGCCTGTTCGGCGGCGCGGCGCGCGTCAGCTGGACGGTCGCGCACCTCGCGGGCGGCGAGACCGCCGACGAGGCCTGTCGCGCGATCGCGACCGCGCTCCGGGCGCGCCTCACCGAGGACCCGTGGGTCAGCGACTACGATCTGATCATCGGGCTCGTCGGGATGGGCGTGTGCGCGCTCGAGCGCAGCGACCACGAGGATGGGCGGCAGCTGAGTGCGCGCGTGCTCGAGGTGCTCGAGGCGACCGCGCAGGAGAGGGGCGGCGGCGCGGCCTGGCTGACCTCGCCCGAGCTGCTGCCCGAGTGGCAGCGCGCGATCTCGCCCGGCGGCTACTACAACCTCGGGCTCGCCCACGGCATCCCCGGCGTGGTCGCGCTGCTCGCGCGGATGGTCGCGCACGATGTCGAGACCCCGCGTGCGCGCGCGCTGCTCGAGCGCGCGATGACCTTCATGCTGAACGCGGAGCCGCCGCGCGAGCGCGGGCGCTTCCCGTCATGGCACCAGGCGGGCGAGGTCGGGCCCGGGCACGAGCGCGAGCTCGGCTCGACGCGGCTGGCGTGGTGCTACGGCGATCTCGGCGCGAGCGTCGCGCTGCTGTCGGCGGCGCAGGCGACCGCCAATGACGAGTGGAGGACGCAGGCGGTGGATCTCGCGCGGCTGTGCGCCGGGCGCACGATCGCCGAGGCGGTCGTCCACGACGCTGGCATCTGCCACGGCGCGGGCGGCGCGGCGCACATCTTCAACCGGCTGTGGCACGCGACCGGCGAGGAGATCTTCGCGGACGCCGCCCGGCGGTGGATCGATCAGCTGCTGGCGATGCGCATCGACCACGCGATCGCGGGGTTTCCGTCGGCGGATCGGCTGGACGGGCAGACGAGCTGGAAGGCCGATGACTCGCTGCTGACAGGCGCGGTCGGCGTCGCGCTGGTGCTGCACGCGGCGGTGTCGACGGTGGAGCCGTCGTGGGACCGCCTGTTGCTGGTCGACGTCGCGACGGCGTGACGCGCAGTCCGAACGAGTAGGCGAGGCGAAGCGCGCCGAAAAGGGCGATGCCCCGCCAGGCATCACCGCGGTGGCGCGCGCACGACGGAGGGCGTGCGCGCGGTCGTGGTGACACGCGGCGGGCGATCGCAGAGTCAGCTCAGATGGGGCAGGCCGGGGTCTTGATCGGGCAGGTGCGCGTACACGCCTGCGAGTAGAGCGAGGTGTTGCCACCACCGGCGGCGGCGCCGAGCTCGGCCGGCTGCAGCGCGGCGATGGTCTGGGTCTGGAGCGAGAGCTTCTGGGGGGCGGACTTCTTCTTCATGATCGTCTCCTCGGTGGCGTTCGCGGGATTCGCGAACTCGTGTGAGGAGACCTTCTTCATGCGTCGTGCCATCGCCGTGATCGCGCAAGGCGCGGAGATGCTTGCGATCGATCGCGCGCGCGCGGTTACGCGGCGCGCGTAACGATCACGACTCGCGGCGGTACGCGTCGAGATCGATGTCGAGGCGCTTGGCCCAGCGGTAGATCTGCTGGCGCTCCTTGCCGAAGTGCTCGGCGACGCGCGCGATGTTGCCATCCATGCGCGTGAGCACGTGGCAAAGCTCGTCGCGGGTCGGTGGCGAGGTCGAGGGCACGAGCAGCGGCGGTGCGGTCGACGCGGTGACGCGGGTGCCGAGGCGCTCGACGAGCGGCGGCGGCAGATGCGCGAGGCCGAGCTCGGCGGCGCGCGCGTCGGTGGCGCGCACGACCGCGGCGGCGATCACGCGCTCGAGCTCGCGCACGTTGCCGGGCCAGTCGTGGAGCAGGAGCGCCTCGGCGGCATCCGGGCCCAGCGCCGGGCCGTTCGCGGCGCGCAGGAACGCGGACGCGATCGCGACGATGTCATCGCGGCGGGCGCGTAGCGACGGGATCTCGATCCGCCAGCCGGCGAGGCGGTTGAACAGGTCGCCGCGGAACCGGCCGGCGGCGACCTCGGCGTCGAGATCGCGGAGCGTGGCGGCCACGACGCGCACGTCGACGCGGCGCGCGGTGGTGCTGCCGACCGCGCGGACCTCGCCCTGGGCGAGCGCGCGCAGGAGCTTGGGCTGGAGCTCCGCGGGCAGCTCGCCGACCTCGTCGAGGAAGAGCGTGCCGCCCTCGGCGGCGACGAACAGGCCATCGGCGGCGGCGCGGGCGCCGGTGAACGCGCCAGCGACGTGCCCGAACAGCTCGCTCTCGGCCAGCTCGGGCGCGATCGCGGCGCAGTTGACCGCGATGAACGGGCCGGCGCGGCGCGAGCGGCGGTGGATCTCCTCCGCGACGAGCTCCTTGCCGACGCCGGTCTCGCCGAGCACGAGGACCGGCAGGGGCTGGCGCGCGACCAGCGCGATCTCGCCGTGCACGCGCAGCGCCGCGAGGCTGTCGCCGACCAGGCGGGCGTCGGCGGGGGCGGCGAGGCGCTCGTCGGCGCGCATGCGGGTCTGCGCGAACACCAGCAGCGTGCGCCCGGCGCGGATGACGCTGCCGTCGCGGAGCGCCGCGGTCTCGACCCGGGCGCCGTCGACGAACGTGCCGTTGCGGCTGGATTGATCGGTGACGCTCCAGATGCCGTTGGGGCCGCGGGCAATGATCGCGTGCTGACGCGAGATCTCGCTGTCGGCGCGCGCGAGGGGTCCGGTGACGTGGCCCTCGCGGCCGATCGTCACCGGGTTGCCGTCGAGGACGATGCCCTCGGTGGTGGTGCTGCCAGGCGCGATCACGCGCAGCATCTCGACCGTCACCGAGGCGGTACCTGCGAGCGGGGGAGAGGTCCTGGTGCCGTCGGTCATGCCGCTCCGGTCAGGCGCGCACGTGCGCCGGTGTGCTCGAGGAGGAAGCCATCGCCGAGCAGGCGCGCGGTGGCGCGATCGAGCCAGACGCCGGTGGCGGGAGTCGCGGGATCCGTGGCGTGGACGGTGCCGCTCGCGTCCGCGGCGCTGGCCGCGATGCCGACCTCGTCGAGCAACCGGGCGCCGCGATCGATGACCTCGTCGGCGGACTCGCCGGCGATCACCGCGATGCGCGCGTCCGGCAGGGACGCTGCGAAGGTGAGCGCGAGCCGCGCGGCCTCGGCGGCGCTGCCGATCAGCGTGACGGCGACCCCGCCGACGAAGGACTCGACCGCGGTGTGATCGAGCGCGGCGGCGAACCGCGTGATCGCACCGGTGTCGAGCGCGGCCTCGCCGAGCGCGACGAGCACGCCGCACACCTGGACGTCGATGGCCGGTGGCGTGTAGGTCTCGTCGGGGCTCGTGCGCGCGCGCGGATCGCTGTGGCGAATCGCGGGAACGTCGCCGAGCGCTGTCAGCGCTGCGAGGGTCGCGGCGGCATCGGGGCGGTCGCGCGCAGCGCGCGCGAGCATCGCGCCGACGAGCTCGTCGAGCGCGCCCGGGATCCAGGGCGCGAGCAGACGCGCCGGTGGCGGCGTGTGCAGCAGCACCTTGGCGCGGCTGGCGAGCACGCTATCGGCGGCGAACGCGGGTTGACCGGTGAGGCACTGGTGGAGGACGCAGCCGAGCGCGAAGACGTCGGCGCGACCGTCGATCACGTCCTCGCCGCGCGCCTGCTCGGGTGCCATGTAGCCCGCGCTGCCGATTAGCGCGCCGGTGCGGGTGAGGCGCGCGATGTCGGTCGTGCGCCGCGCGATGCCGAAGTCGACGAGCTTCACCTGTGCGACGTCGCCGGCGACCAGCATCAGGTTCGACGGCTTCACGTCGCGGTGCACGATGCCGGCCGCGTGCAGCGCGACCAGCGCCTGCGCGACCTGGATGGCCATGGCGACGGCGGCGCGGGCGTCGAGCGGATCGCGGCGGAGGCGCTGCGCGAGGGTCTCGCCATCGACCCACTCCATGACGAGGAAGTGAGGGCCGTCGGGGACCGCGCCGTGGGTGATGTACGCGACCACGTTCGGGTGGCGGAGGCCGGCGAGGATCGCGGCTTCGCGATCGAAGCGCGGCGAACCGTCGGCGACGTTCAGGAGCTTCAGCGCGACATCCCGGCGGTCGCGCCAGTCGCGCGCGCGGAAGACGGTGCCCATGCCGCCGCGCCCAGCCTCGGCGAGGATCTCGAAGCGTGCGGTGATGCGGTCGCCGCGGTGCATCGGGCGGAGAGCTTACCGGGCGACAGGGGCGCGCGCGCAGGACGAGTCAGATGTCCTTGCCCGCGCAGCAGGCGGGATTGGTACAGGAGTTGTTCGTGTACGAGGTATCGGTTTTCTTGCCAGCAGCGACGCTCGCGAGCTCGTAGGTGCTCATGGTGCGCACGGTCTCGGTCGTGAGGAGCAGTGGCTTCTTCCTGGAGCGCTTCATGTCGTCCACTGTCCGGCCGGGGACCTCGGTCGACAATCCGAAAGGTCGGGGAGATCCGCGCCAAGGCTGGCACGACCTGGCAACCGTGTGAGCCTTATCGCGCGCAGTGCTCTGGCGGCGTGACGGCCTCGAGCCCCGATCCCTGGAGCCGGTACGGGATCCGGCATGCCACGAACGCCGCGACATCCACCGGATCGGCGATCTCGTCATCGACGTCCCAGACGATCGCGTGGTGATCGTTGCTCGCGCTGAGCAGGCGCGCCTGGTGAGGCGCGAATTCGACGGTTGGGGCCCGGGCCGCTTGGCGGAAGTTGGTGAGGCGCTCGCCCGTGCCCGCGTCCCACACGCTGATGGTCCCGTTCGCGTCCGCGATCGCCACGAGAGAATCCGCGTGCGCGCCGATCGTTGCCGCCCAGAGTCGCGTGCCCGCTGGGAACGTGCGCACGACCGCGCCGGAGCGTGTGTCGATCATTCGCGCTACTCCGTCGTCGCTTGCAGTCACGATGCGATCCCCGGAGCGATCGAACGTGGCGGTGCGAGTGCTGTCCGTCAGGGTGACGCGGGTGACCTCATGCGCCGCGGCGAGGTCCCAGATCCGCACCGTCAGATCCTGGAAGCCTGTCGTGACCAGGCGATCGTCCGTTGGACTGAACGCAGCGCTCGATACTGGCCCACGATGGCCCACCAGGGAGGCCAGGTGTCGACCCTCGATGTTCCAGACGTCGATGGTCCCATCGACACCCGCGGTGACGAAGCGAAGTCCTGCGTGGTCGAACGCGGCCCACAGCACGTTCGCCTTCGAGCGCACCTGGGTGCGCAACTCGCCGCCGGGGAGGGCGCGGAGTTGCGTGACGTCGCTATCGGCGATGGGGACGATCGCGCGGTCGCCATCGCGGTTGATGTGCGAGTAGCCCATGCTGTCCACGACGACGCGGCCGAGGCGGGCGCCGCGGGTCGCATCCCAGATCGCGACGCTCGTCTCGGAATCGGTGTACACGACCGCACCGTCGCGACCGAAACTCGCGCCGTTGACGGCCTCGCCGACGTCCATCTCGACAAGCGCCGCGGGGTCCTCGATGGGGAAGACCCGGGCGCTCCCATCGGCGGAGACGACCACCGCCCGGGCGCCGCCTGCGTCGAAACGAAGGTCCTCGGGTGTTCCGCTGAGGCCGACGTAGCGCATCACCTCACGACCAGTCGTGACGTCCCACACGCACAAGGTGTTGTCATCACCGAGCGACGCCAGACGCGACCCGTCTGGTGTAAACGCGAGCCGAACGACGACGGTTCCATGACCGCCGAGCGCGAGATCGGGCAGGTCGCCAGTCGCGTCACGGATCATGATGACTCCATTGTCATTCGCCACCGCAATGCGGTGCTCGTCGGGCGACAGGACCGCCACTATCGCGCCCGGTGCCTCGACGGTCCGCGGCTTCGAGCCATCGGATGAGCGGATGTCGACGCGATTACCCTGAAGCGTTGCAAGAGCCTGTCGGCCTGTCGTGATGTAACGCCCGCGGCCAACGTCAGCGTCGATGTTCGGGCCGACCAAGACGACTCGCCCGTCGCGATCACGCGCGACGAGGTCTTCGGATCGCCACGCGAGCTGTCGGACGTTTCCATCGTGCGCGACTGCGCGCAAGCGCTGGCCTGTTTCGACATCCCAGATCGACAGCTCGCCGGGTGCCGCGACCGCGAGGCGCTTGCCGGCCGCATCGAACGCGACCCGGTTTGCGTTGGCCCGTGCGAGCGTGCGCGTGGTCTTGCCGTCCCACAGGACCACGGCATCGACATCGGGGAATGCCGCAACGGATCCATCGAGCGAGACCTCGCCGCGCGCATCGCGGTCCCGCGGCGAGGTCGTCTCGTGCTTCGCGATCACCGCCCCGGTCTTCGCGTCCCACACCGCCGCATCGCCGCCCTCCGCGATCGACATCACCGTGCCGTCCTCGCGGAACGCGGCGGCGAACGCGCGATGGCCGTGGCGATAGACCGGCTGATCGGCGAGCTTGAGCGCGCGGTGCAGCATGACGCGCAGCGCGAGCGAGTTGTCGCCGGCGGAGTAGGCGGCAGAGAGGTAGGGCAGGGCGCGCAGATAGTCGCCAGCGACGAGCTCGCTCCGGCCCTGCTCGATGAACGAGGCGATCAGGCGATCGCGCGCGGTCTCGGCATTGTTCGACGACGATCGATACAGGAGCGCGAGCGCGATCGTGGCGGACACGAGCACGGCGGCGGCGACCGATGCGATCACGCGGCGCGTGCGGCGCCCGCGCGCGGCCGCGCGCAGCGACGCGGCGGCGAAGGCCTCGTCGATCTCGGGCAGGGCGCCGGGCCAGCGCGCGCGCCAGCGGCGGTAGTCGTCGAGGGCGTCGTCGCGCCAGAGGAGGCCGCCGGGGCGGCCGCGGTCCTGCCACTGGCGGGCGGCGACGCGCAGCTGATCGCGCAGGCGCGCGCCCTCGGCGTCGTCGCGGCGCCAGCCGACGAGGCGCGGCCACGCGGTGACCAGCGCCTCGTGGATGAGCTCCACGCGATCGTCGCCGCCCTCGGCCTCGGAGGCGACCAGCAGGCGGGCCTCGATCAACCGCTCGAGCACCGCGGGCGCGCGCGCGCTGTCGCCGAGCACCGCGAGCAGCTCGGCGCGGGTCAGCCCGGCGCGCGTGCCAAGGGCGGTGACGAGGTGGCGAAACGCCTCGCGCACCAGGCGCTGATCGTCGGCGGACATCGCGGCCAGAGTCGCGTCGGCATGCGCGGCGAGCGCGCCATCGACGCCGCCGATCGCGTCGTAGGCGGCGCGGGTGAGGCGATGGAAGTGGCGATCGCGCAGCTCCCACAGCCGCGCGGCGGTGAACGACAGGAGCGCGAGCGCGCCCGGTTGCTCGGCGACCGCGCGGACCATGCGCGCGGGCAGGTCGTCGTCGTCGAAGTCGTAGCCGGCGCGGCACGCGGGCTCGACGACGATCCGGCGCAGATCCTCGGGCGCGGGCGTGGCCAGGAGCGTGAGCCCGGCGCCGAGGCGATCGCGGAGCGGCCCGAGCTCGGCGGTGCGCGCGAGGAAGTCGTCGCGCAGGGTGAGGACGACGTGGACGCGCTCGCTCGCGAGGCGCACGAGCTCGGCGGCGAACGCGATGCGCTCTTCCGCATCGGCGCCGAGGGTGAAGAGCTCCTCGAACTGATCGATCACGAGCACGCAGGGCTCGTCCGTCGAGCTTCCAGCCAGGCGCGCGGCCAGCGTGGCGCGCGGGGTGGCGCCGGGCCGCATGACGATCGCGCGCCAGTCGGGCGGGACGAGCGGTAGCACGCCGGCCTGCACGAACGAGCTCTTGCCGGCGCCCGAGGGCCCGACCACCGCGGACAGCGGCGTGACGCGCAGCTGGTTCAAGAACGCCTCGGCCGCGCGCTCGCGCCCGACGAAGCGATCGGCGTCCTTCGCGGTGAACGCGGCGAGGCCGCGATACGGCGCGTCGTCGACCGCCGCGATCGCATGATCATCCACCGCGAGCAGGTGCGCGCGGAACCAGTCCCAGATCGCGTCGTCGCGGCGCTCGAAGCCGTGGGGCTCGGCGACCAGGCGTGCACCACCGCCACGGCCGCGGCCCGGGCCGGCGAACAGGAACAGCTCGTCGGCGGCGCCGGGCGACGGCGGCGCGATCACCGCGAGCGGCGCGAGCTGCAGCACCGGGCGGCCATCGAGATCGGCGAGCGCGGGCGCGCCCTCGGGCAGGTCATCGACGGCGGCGATCAGCGGCCGCGGCGTGCGGCGCGGGCCCATCCACATCTCGGCGCGATCGCCGCGGCGCACGACCACCGGGTACGCGCCGAGGAAGCCGAGCGCGCGCAATAGCGGCGCGAGCAACGGTAGCGTGCGCGCGAGGCGATCGCGCAGCGTCTCCTCGGTGGTGGTCGCGCCCTCGGCCGCGCGCAGCGCGAAGAGCGGCGCGAATGGCGAGGGCTCGGTGAGCGCGAGATCGATCAGCTCGGGGAGCGGATGCGCGTCGCGCGTGGTCGCGAACGGCCGCGCGAGCGCGCGGACGAGGTCGAGCCACTCCTCGTCGGCGAGCTCGCGCCGCGGCAGCTCGCGCAGCGTCGCGATCACCGCGGGAGAGTCGCCGCCGCCGCTGCCGACCCGCGAGCGCGCCGCGAGCGCCACGATGCCCAGCCAGCGCGCCGCGATCCGGACGATCTCCCACAGGCCATCGCGGGCCTGGTGCGGGTTGCGCGCGGCCTCGAACGCGGCGACCGCGTCGGCGATGGGCTGCGGCAGCCACGCGACCTCGGCGCGCAGGTCGTCGTCGAGGCGCGGCAGCTGATCCGCGGCGACCCGCAGCCCGGCCGCGGCGCGCACCTGCTCGGCGAACGCGAGCGCGGTCGAGGGCCGCGCTTCCGGATCCTTTGCGAGCGCGGCGCGCAGCACGTCGCCGAGCGCGGGCGGGAGATCCGCGGGCCACGCAGGCAGCGGCGCGGTGCGATGCGCGCGCGCGAGCTCGCCCAGCCCGGCGCCGCGGAACGGCACCGAACCGGTGAGCGCCTCCCAGGTCAGGATGCCGAGGGCGTAGATGTCGGCGCGCGCGTCGATCTCGCCGCGCTCGTCCCACTGCTCGGGCGCCATGTAGTGCGGCGAGCCCGCGACCGCGCTGTGAGCGGTCTCCATCGCGGTCGGCGTCGGCAAGGTCGGTGCGATCGGATCGATCGCCGCGGCCACATCGATCGGATCCTCGCGCGTGTCCTCGCGCGGCGATCGCCCCGCCACCGGCGCGCTGCCCATGCGCCGCGCCACGCCGAGATCGAGCAGCTTGGGCAACATCCGCCCGGCGCGCGCGATGACCATGACGTTGTCGGGCTTGAGATCGCGATGGACGATCCCCTGCTCGTGCGCGGTGTGCACGACCTCGCACAGCCGGTCGAGCAGCGGCACGAACCGGCCCAGCGCGAGACGCCCGCCGGGCTGCGCGCGCAGCACCTGCGCCAGCGGCGTGCCGCGCACCAGCTCCATCGCGAGCCACAACACGCCATCGGGCTCGGCGCCGAACGCATAGATGTGCGCCGCGTACGGATGATCGAGCCGCGAGGCGAGCTGCGCCTCGCGCAGGAAGCGCGCGACCATCCCGGCATCGGCGCCGTGGCGGCCGTGCAGCACCTTGATCACCGCCTCGCGCCCGAGCCCGCGCTGCTCGGCGCGGTAGATCACGCCGTGGCCGCCCTCGCCGAGCTTCTCGCGCACGGTGAAGTCGCCGAACGTGCGGCCCGCGAGCGGCCGGTCTGGAAGCGGAGACGCGATGGCGGATGGTAGCGCGGAGTCCGCGCCACGCGCTCAGGGCAAGGTCGGCGGCGGCGCCAGGTCCGCGATCGGGATCGGCGCGCCGTCGAGGCTCTTGATGAACTGCACCAGGTCGTCGATCTCGCCCTGCGACAGCGGCTCGAGCAGGTTGAGGTCGTTGAGCGGATCGGCCTGGCCGCTCGCGCTCGTGAAGTGCTCGATCACCTTCGCGATGCTGACCTGCGAGCCATCGTGCAGGTACGGCGATGTCCGGGCGGCGGACCGCAGCATCGGGGTGAGGAACGCGCCGCGATCCTCCTCGACGCCGGTGACCAGGAAGCGGCCGTCGTCGGGGCGCTGGCCGCTGGCGTCGGGCACCGAGGTCGAGACGTTGTGGAACTTGAAGTCCGACAGGAGCGGCCCGCTGTGGCAGAGCACGCACTTCGCCTTGCCGGTGAACAGCACCGCGCCGCGCTTGGCGGCGTCGCTGATCGCGGCGTCGTCGCCGGCGTTCCACGCATCGAAGTCCGAGTCGCGCGACACCGCGATGCGGATGTAGACCGCCATCGCGAGGCCCGCGAGGCGCCAGGTCCGCGCCGGCGTGGCGGTGGTGATGTCCTCGCCGAACGCCTGCTGGAACAGCGGCGCGTAGCCGGGGATGTCGACGGTCAGCGCGCGCTGCAGGTTGGCCTGGGCCGCCGGAACGTCGATCTCGTCGCCCGCGCTGACCGCGAGCTTCGAGAGGTTCATGTTGGGCTCCGCGAACGGCAGCACCATCAGATCGGGGATGTCGGTGAAGTGCGCGCCATCCCAGCGCGCCATGGGCGCATAGACCAGGTTGAGCAGCGATGGCGTGTGGCGATGGAGGGTCGGCGTGATCGCCGGGAACGAGCGATCCGGCGAATCGAGCGGGCCACCCGACTGGAACGCGGTGGTCTGGAGGTGGCAGTTCCCGCAGACCGTGCGGCCCGAGCCCGACAGCCGCATGTCGTTGAACAGCATGCGGCCGAGCGCCTTCTTGTCCTCGGTCGGCGGGTTGTCGGGCCAGTCGGGCAGCGCCGGCACCGGCGGCAGCGCGGCGATGCGGAGCCCGGTGGCGGGATCGACGGGGAGATCGGTGGAGACCGGCGCGTCGGTGCAGGCCGCGAGGCCGAGCGCACCGATCGCCGCGAGCAGCGTGCGAGTCATGGCGCGCCTCACGGGATGATCAGGACGGTGTGCTCGAACGCGGCCACGGTCTGATCGCGATCCGCGGGGTCGGTGGGCGTGCGATTGCTGATGTCGACGCGGACGTCGGCGTCGGCGACGTTCATGCGCAGCGTCCCGAGCGCCTGGTCGGGATCGCCGGGCAGCACATCGGCCGCCGACAGCGTGAACGACGACAGGTCACCACCTGCCGCCGCCGGCGGCATCTGCTCGAACGCGAGCTGCGCGGGCGTGACCGGCGTGTTGGTGTACATGACCAGCACCATGTCGTAGGCGCCCTTGCTGAAGATCGCCGGCGTCGTCGCCTCGATCGAGAGGCTGGCGGGGACCGTGCCCCACTCCTGGTAGAGCGCGGGGTCGTTGCCCGAGGAGAACCCGGCCGGGAAGACGCCGACGTAGTAGGGCTTGCCGACGACGTCAGCCGGGGCGTGCGTCGCGATCGTCGCCGACGGGCTCAGGAACGGCAGCTCGCCGGCGGCGTTGGTGGTGAGCGTGGCGCTCATCGTGAGCGTGTGCGCGTCGTCGTCGGTGGCGCAGGCAGCGAGCGGCAGGCAGGCGAGGAACAGAACGTGGCGAAGAGACATGGCGACCCCCAATCCGGTGTGGAACGGCGGTCATCTTTGGACAGGACAAAGTAGACAGTCAACAGTGCAACTTCTTACTTCTGATTGTAGCGTGCCCGTCACCTGGAGGTCGAACCGATGACGACTCGCGCCCTGCTGCTCGCTTGCCTCGCGCTCCCGCTCACCGCCTGCTCGAGCGACAGCTCACCGGCGAGCGTGGATGCCGCCGCGTCCCCGACGGTCGACGCCGCGCCCGGATCGCCCGACGCCGCGCCCGGATCGCCGGATGCGGCGCCGGCGTCGACGGCCCGGCTGACCGGATCGATCACGCGCTCGGCCGCGCCGATGGGCGACGCAATGGGCAACGTCTACGTCGCGCTGTTCGATCAGGATCCGATCGCCCACAAGGACACCGCCCAGGTGGTCGGCAACGCGCTCCTGATGAACGTGAACCTCGCCGCGACGGGCGCGAAGATCGACTACGCCGTCGAGAACGTCGCGCCGCGCGCCGAGGCCTACTACCTGATCGCGTTCCTCGACGACAACGCCAACGTCGATCCGACGATGCCGGCGGCCGCGGGCCCGGACAAGGGCGACCTGGTCAGCCTGCAGGGCGTCTCGGCGCCGAAGGTGATGCTGACCACCGCGGGCGCGCACACGCAGGACATCGATCTCAACCTCGTCATGCCGTTCTGATCGCGCGCGTCAGTTCACCGGGATGATCTGCGTCGTCCACTGCGCGATGTGATTGCTGGTCGCGAGATCCTGGAACGGCAGCCAGAACATCGGGCCGCTGGGATCCGCGCCCGCGGCCGCGCGCGCCGGGAAGAACGGCGCCATCCACAGCTGCGGGCGGCCGGCGCCGGCGCGCACGCCGAACCCGCGCTTCGACGAGATCGTGAACCAGAACACCGGCTCGTGATCGGGGCCGGTGGTCTGCGCGAACGGCGCCCACCGCGCCCACGAGTTGGTGAGCCCGGTGGTGACGTCGGCGCTGGTGAGGCGGCGCGGCGGCTGGGCGCCATCGGCGCGCACGACCCAGAGCTGCGCGCGATCGTCGTCGTAGCAGTCGCCGAGGACGACGTCGTAGAGGATCCACACGCCGTCGGGTGAGAAGGTCGGGTAGCAGTAGCGCAGCCCGGTGCCCGGCGACGACAGGAGCCGCTCGGGCGCTCCGAACGCGCCGTTGACCACGCGCTGCTCGTACATCTCGCTCGGGCCCGAGGGGAACACGTCGTTGCCGTCGGTGTAGCTGACCCAGACCACGCGATCGCCCTGCGGCGAGACATCGGGGTGGTCGGCCTTGCCGAGGGTGTCGAGGGTCGCGCGGATCGCGCCGGTCGCGGTGTCGCGCCAGGTCAGCGTGCCCTGGTAGGTCGCGACGAAGCTCTGGCCGTCGGGGAAGAAGCTGGTGAAGTTGCTGCGCAGCGCGGTGCCGTCGTCGGGCAGCATCGCGGTGCGGGTCGCGACGTCCATGATCGTCGACGGGCCATCGTTGCCGCCATACGTGACGGCCAGCTTGGTGCCGTCGCGCGACAGCGCGTGGCAGCCGACGCAGCGGCCGCCGTCCTCGGCCGGCCCGAGGTAGCGCTCGGCGGCGTGCTCGGGGTCGCCGAAGTCATGGCGATACAGCCCCTGCGCCGACGCCGCCCAGTAGTAGACGCCGCCGCGCACGTCTTCGGAGGTGATCGCGAGCGTGACCGGCGCCGACGTGCCGGCCGCGGGCGTTGCGACGCGGCTGTCGATGCCGCGCACGGTGATCGTCACCTCCGCGCCGCGATGCGAGGGCCCGATCAGCTGCCAGTCGGCGGCGCGCAGCTGCACGAAGCTCGCGGGCGAGGTCACGCGGCTGTAGGTGTCGAGCTCGACGTACGGCGAGCGCACCGCGATCTCGAACAGGTCGTTGCCGTGGGTATCGCTCCAGTGGATGTCGAGGATGCCGAGGTTGGGCGGCACGATCGTCCCGGTCACCGGATAGACCAGGCTCGGGGCGCGCTGCGGATCTTCGGCGGCCGACGCGAACAGCGCCGGCGCGTAGCCGGGCACGCTCGGATCGATGCGGTGCTGATGCACGCTGACCTCGACCTCGGCGCTGGCGGTCAGGCCGCTGGTCATCGCGGTCACGGTGCCGCGGCCCGCGCGCGCGCCGGCGGCGGTCAGCGCCGCGCCGTGGAACTCGCCGAGGCCGTCGTCCACCGCGAAGCTGGTCGCGGCGGTGACGTCGGTGCGCGAGCCATCGGCGCGAACCAAGGTCGCGGTGTACGCCACGGTCTGCGCGACGCCGTCGGTCACGGTGACCGATGCGTGCGCGGGCGCGAGCTCGAGGGTCGGCGCCGGCGTGTCGCCGCCGTCGCTGTCGTCGCCGCCGCCAACGCGGGCGTGCGCGGTGCACGCCGCCACCACGAGAACCAACGTTCCGAGCCTGCCTGTGGATCGCATGGAGCCCTCCTCGAGGGTCCAGGTGCCATGTCGCGCGCTTGATCCGCATCGACCCGCGCGGCCACCGCGATGACCGCGCCGGACACGACGTCGTCGTCGGAGATCGTGGGCCATCGTACGGTCGTTGCCGCGCGCGAACGTGACCCTGGCGGCCACGCGTGGCCGGCGCGGTCAATGCTTGACCGCATGCGCGCCGGTCGCCAGGCTGGTTCTACGTATGCGCCTGTCGGTCGCGATCGCCCGCGCTCTCTGCGCCCACGTGAAGCGCCACGGCCTCGAGCCGGATGCGCTGCTCGCGCTCGCCGGCGTGCGCGCCGATCTGCTCGCCGATCCGATCGCGCTGGTGTCCGCCGACGACTTCCAGCGCGTGGTCGCCGCCGCGTACGTGGTCACCGGCGATCCCGCGCTCGGCCTGCGGGTCGGCGCCGAGGCGCCGATGGGCATGCTCCACGTCGTCGGGCACCTGCTCGCGAGCGCGGAGACCTTGCGCGACGCGTTCGGCTGGTTCCGGCGGTTCCTGCCGCTGATCGCGCCCGAAGATCGCTACGAGCTCCTCGACGGTGAGCACGAGGCGCTGTTCCGGTTCGAGCCGGCCGCGATCGATCCGCAGGTCCGGCGGTTCCAGGTCGAGGCCACGCTGACCTACACGATCCGGGTCGCGAACACGCTGCTGGTCGATCCCAACCCGCCGACCGAGGTCACGTTCGCGTACGCGCGGCCGGCGCACGCCGACGTCTACGCCGCGGTCCTCGGCTGCGCGGTGCGGTTCGACGCCGATCACCACGCGATCCGGTTCCCGCGGTTCGCGCTCGACTCGGCACTGCCGCTCGCCGATCGCGGGCTCGGCGATGCGCTGCGCGGGCGCGCCGAGCACCTGCTCGCGGTGCGCGCGGCCGAGCGCGACGCCGAGGTCGCGCTGCCGGCGCGGGTCATGGGCATCCTGCGCCGGTCGCCGCGCCTCGACGAGATCGCACTCGACGACGTCGCGCGCGAGCTGCGGACGACGCCGCGCACGCTGCGCCGCCACCTCGCGCACCATGGCCGCGGCTTCGCGGCGCTGCTCGACGACGTGCGCCGCGAGCGGGCGTGCACCGAGCTCGCGGTGCCGTCGACGATGGTCAAGCAGCTCGCCGAGCAGCTCGGCTTCTCGGAGCCGACCGCGCTCCACCGCGCGTTCAAGCGGTGGACCGGGCAGACGATCGGCGCGTTCCGGCGCCGCGCGCAGCTCGCGCCGTAGCGCTACGCCGTCGCCTGGGCGGCGCGCGACTTGATGTCGGTCTTGATCGACTCGACCTGATCGACGGTCAGGCCGAACGCCTTCACGTAGACCGACAGGACGTTCTTCTCCTCGAGGGTCATCTGGAGATCGGACGCCATGATCGAGCCCATCGCGTAGAAGAGCTTCTCGCGCAGGACCGGATCGGGCAGGCGCTCGGCGACCTGGTTGATCAGCGAGGCCGCCTCTTCGGGCGTCTTCATCGCGATGATGCGCGTGCGCACCGCGAGCAGCTGCTCCATGACCTTCGCGGGCTCGAGGTTCCAGGGCACCGCATTGACCTCGGCCTCGAACTGCTTGGTCTCCGCCGGCGTCGTCTTGTGGTCGGCGACCACGGCGAGCACCAGCGACTCCATGATCGCGACCTGCTGGTCAGCGCTCAGTCCGTCGAGATCCTGCTTCTTGATTTCGTAACCCATGGGTACCTCCGCGCGAGAAGGTGTGCACGCGCCACCTCTCGCACAACCGCGGCGCCCGAAATAGATCGAGATTCCATGGGAGTGAGCGCGGGCGCTCGGTGCGCGCTGGCGCACGCAAGGCGGTACGACCAATCGTCGACGAGGACGCAAGAAGTGCGATCGCGTTCGCGCCTGCCGCTATCATGCGCGGCATGGGGCTCCATCCTTTCGTGCGCGCGCGGTCGCTGGCAGGTCTGGTGCTCGCGCTCGCGCTCGCGGCCTGCGGTAGCAAGTCGAGCGGTGACGGTGACGCGACCGGCGCGA
This sequence comes from Deltaproteobacteria bacterium, assembly GCA_021413675.1. GTDB lineage: Bacteria > Myxococcota_A > Polyangia > Haliangiales > Haliangiaceae > JAIOQA01. The sequence continues at coordinate 23,062 of JAIOQA010000215.1, forward strand.
TCTACGATCGCATCGAGCTCGAGCCGCCGACGTCGACCGTGTCGGTGCCGCTCGGCGGCAGCGCGACGCAGAGCTACCAGGTGTTCGGCGTGGTCGGGAACAACCGCACCGAGATCACGAGTGGATGCGGGCTGTCACTCGACATCACGTTCGGCACCGCGACCGCGGCGACGGTGACCGTGCGGCCGCACGGCGGCAAGACCCTGGTCACGGCGCTGTGCGGCACGCAGACCGGCACCGCGCAGCTCGCGGTCGAGCTGACCGGCACGATCGTCACCGGCACCGCGCCCGGCAACGCCGCCGATCTGTTCGGCGCGGCCACGCTCGGCGCCGATCCGGCGCGCACCCCGGCGATCGAGTATCCGATCGACCAGGCGATCGCGCCGGTCAACATCCCGCCGATCGAGGCGCAGTGGACCGCGGCCGGCAACGACCTCTTCCACCTGGCGCTCACCGGCAGCTACGCCACGATCGACGTCTACACGACGGATCTCCAGGCGACCCTGAGCGCGCCCGACTGGGCGGCGCTGGTCCAGACCGTCGCCGGCTCGAACCTCGCGATCAAGATCGAGGCGCTGGCGCAGGCCGACGCGACCACGCGCTACGCCGGCGCGCCGGTTTCGCTCGTGCTGTCGCACGACACCGTCAACATGACGGCCATCTACTACTGGGCCTCGTCGCAGGGCAACATCATGACCCAGACGTTCGGCAGCTCCGATCCGCCGGCGCTGGTCAAGAACGACTGCACCTCGTGCCACTCGCTGTCGCGCGAGGGCACGCGCCTTGGCTACAGCCGCTGCGTCGGCAACGACTGCAACCAGCTCTACGCCGGCTTCCTGAAGTACGACGCGCAGACCCAGAAGTGGGGCGAGGCGGTCGACGCCAACGCCAAGGCGATCCACGGCTCGTACACGACGTTCGCGCCGGTCGGCAACCCGTTTCCGACCGACGCGACCTCGGCGGCGATCGTCACGATGATCAATGGCACGCTGTCCCTCTACGATCCCGACACCGGCGCGGCGATGCCGTCGAACCTCGACGACGTCTCGACCCACGGGCCGGGCGCGCCGCGCTCCGGGTTGATGGCCGACTGGTCGGCGTCCGGCGAGCAGGTCGTGTTCGCGTCGACGCCACACCCCGGCCAGTGGATCGATCTGTCCGACAGCCGGATCGCGACGATGAGCTACGCGTACACCAACGGCCAGCACGTCTTCGGCGAGCCGCAGTTCCTGGTGCCGGATCCGATCACGCTGCCCGGCGGCACGTACACGAACTTCTTCTTCCCGAGCTACTCCGGCGACGGCAAGCTGATCGTGTTCAACGCCGCGCGCGGCGCGTGGCGCAACTTCAGCAACGCCGCGTCCGCGGGCCAGCGCCTGATGCTGGCGGCCGCGGATGGCGCGTGGGTCACGGATCTGACCGCGCTCAACGGCGGTACCGTCGACAACGACATCACCTGGCCGCACTGGGCGCCGGGCGAGACCACCGACTACTACTGGATCGTGTTCTCGAGCGAGCGCGACTACGGCCACGAGATCACCGCGGGGCACACGGATCCGTCGTGCGTCGCCAACGGCGTGCGGCAGTGCAAGCAGATCTGGATCGGCGCGATCGCCAAGTCGAAGCTGGCGAGCGGCGGGACGATCGATCCGAGCGCGCCGCCGGTGTGGCTGCCGGGCCAGGATCCGAAGGCCGACAACATCAGCCCGTACTGGACCGTGCCGGTCCCGGTCAACTGAGGCGACGAAGGTTCGGCGGCTCAGCAAGAGGCGCTTCGCGCTTGGATGAGATCGGGACCGTCGTCCTCGACGGGGCCGATCGATCGAAAAGAAACGCGGTCGCGCGCGCCGCGAAGCCGTCGCGCGCGGCGGTGAAGATCGCGTCGTGGCCGGCGTCGGGGATGACCCAGAGGCTGGCCCGCGGGATCGCGCGATACAGCTCGACCGCGAGCTCGACCGGGTAGAGCTCGTCGCGGTCGCCGTGGACGATCAGCGTGCGTGCGGTGATCGCGGCGAGGTCGGCGGCGGTGAACGCGAGGTCGGTCCGATCGGCGGCGAAGGTGGCCGGCTGCCGCCACATCGCGTCGAGCTGGTCGGCGCGGTGGCGGGTCGCGAGGGCGTCGCGGGTCGCGGCCTCGAGGGGCGCGTTTGCGATCTGCGCCATCAGCGCGCGGGTCGCGTCGGGGACGCGCGGCGCGGCGCCGGCGAGGATCATGGCGTCGACGCGATCGGGAGCGAGGGTCGCGAGGTGCAGCAAGGTCTTGGCGCCGAGGCTCTGGCCGATCGCGGCGCAGCGCGCGATACCGAGGTGATCGAGGACCGCGAGCACGTCGCGCGCGCAGGCGGCGTACGTGATCGGCCAGCGCGCGGTCGAGCGGCCGTGGCCGCGCTGATCGATCGCGATCACGCGGAACGCGCGGCGCAGCGCGGGAAGATCGAAGAGCACGCTCCAGTCGGCGGCGGTGCCGGTGAAGCCGTGCAGGAGGACGAGCGCGGGGCCATCGCCCGCGTCGTCGACGTGGAGGGTCGCATCGGGGAGCTCGAGGATCGGCATGCGGCGGTGGTACGCGAGCCGCGCCGACGATGGCAGCTGGGATCGGATCCGGGTATCATGGGAGACGCTCGACAGGGCACGCGGGGCCGCCGGCGGTGTGTCGCCGAGACTGCGCTACGGTGCGGCGATGCGGACGCGACTCGCGGTGCTGCTGCCCGACCTGACGCGCGGCGTGCGCGCGGCGATCGCGACGGTCGTGCCGTTCTACCTCGCGGTCGCGTACGCCGAGCCGGCGCTGGCCTGGGTCGCGATCGGCGGCTGGCTCGGGTCGCTCGCCGACCCCGGTGGCACGCGGCGCGTGCGCGCGGTCGGCATGGCGTGGTTCGTCGGCGCGGGCGGGCTCGCGGTCGCGATCGCCGGACTGGCGACGCCGGTGACGTGGCTCGCGGCGGCGTGCGTGGCGGCGATCGCGTTCGCCGCGGCGATGGTCCGCGCGCTCGGCGGCAACGCCGGATCGATCGGCAACATCATCGCGATCGCCGCGGCGATCGCGGCGACCGCGACCAACGATCGGCCCGCGCTGGCCGGCTTGATGTTCGCGGCGGGCGCGACGTGGGCGGTGCTCTCGTCGTCGATCATCTGGCCGCTGTGGCCGCACCTGCCGGTCCGGCGCGTGATGGCGCGGAGCTTCGCGGCGCTCGCCGACTACGCCCGCGCGCTGCGCGAGGTCGCGCGCGATCCGGCGGCGTCGGAGGCGGCGTGGTCGATCGTCGCGCGCACCCACCAGCGCACCGTGCGCGCCGCGATCGAGGCGGCGCGCGCGACGATGGTCGAGTCCCGCGCCCGCCGCTCGGGCGAGTCGCCGGTCGGCGCCAACCTGCGCGTGGTGCTCGGCCTCGCCGACGCGCAGTTCTTCAAGCTGATCGCGCTGGCCGAGGTCGCGGCGCACTCGGACGGCGCGCTCGATGTCCTCGACGAGATCATCGCGATCGACGACGCGATCGGCGCGTGCTTGCTCACGCGCCGCGAGGGGCCTGCGGTGCCGCGCCACGACGCGACGACGCCGCTGGGGGCGACGCTGGTCGAGAGCGCCCGCGCGGCGCTCGCGCTGGCCCGCGATCTCGACGTCGTCGCGACCGGCCCGGCGATCGACGAGCCGCCACGCGCGGCCGCGACCTCGGTGCGCGCGCTGCGCGACGCGCTGACGCGGCGCTCGCCGATCCTGCGCCACGGCCTGCGGGTCGCGGTCAATGCGGCGAGCGCGATCGTGCTCGCGCGCCTGCTGTCGCCGGAGCATCCGTCGTGGATCGCGGTGACCGCGATCGCGGTGCTGCAGCCGCAGCTGGGCCCGACCCTGGTGCGGTTGCTCGAGCGCGTGGTGGGGACGATCTTCGGCGGCGGCCTCGCGGTCGGCATCCTCGCGCTCATCCACACCCCGCTCGCGCTCGCGCTCACGATGATCCCGCTGTCGATCCTCGCGGTCGTGACCCGGCCGCGCAGCTACAGCCTGTTCGTCGTGTTCCTGACGCCGGTGTTCCTGATGGTCGCCGATCACTGGCACGCCGACTCGTCGATCGCGGCGGTGCGGATCGCGGACGTCGCGATCGGCGGGGCGATCGCGCTGGTGGCCGCGCTGATCGTCCCGTCGACCGAGCGCCGCCGCCTGCCCGACGCGCTGATCGCGATGCTGGACGCGCTGGCCGCGCACGTCGCCTGCACCGCCGCGGTGTTCGCGGGCACCGCGGATCGCGCCGCGCTGCCCGCGGGGCGGCGCGCGCGCGGCATCGCCCTCGAGGACGCCGAGGCCTCGCTCGAGCGCATGCTGGCCGAGCCGCGGCTCCTGCAGCGCGGCCCGCGCGACGCGATGTTCCTCGTCACCTACGCCCGTCGCCTGGCCGCGACCGTGACCGCGCTCGACGAGCACGCCGCCGTCGACCGGGCCGCGCCGCGCTCGTTCCCGACCGAAGTGAGCGCATATGCGCTGGACGCGATCGCGGCGGCGCGCGCGCTGATCGCGACCGGCGCGCGGGTGGAGCCGCGCGATCCACCGCTGGTGCCACCGCAGCTGGCGCGGCTGGTGTCGTACGCCGCGCTGATCCGCGGGCTGGCGGTACCTGCCGCGCTGGCATGACCGCGACGTCGTCGCGGCCGCGTCACGCGGTCGTCGCGCCGCGCGCGCCGAGCAGCTCGCGGTACCAGGCCGCGGCGGCGCGGGCGCGGCCGGGCAGGGCGCGCGTGCCCCACACGATCGACAGCGTGCGCGTGGACCCGGCGTGGGTCTTGGTCCGCTGCGCATCCTTGACGGCGTTGGCGCAGGGCCCGTCGGCGTCGGCGAGGGACAGGAGACCCGCGACATCGATCTCCTGGCCCGACGCATTGAAGACGTAGCGCGCGCCCGCGGGCGCGAGGCCGATCGTGAACGGCGGCCGCGCGCGATCGAGATCGATCACGCTGACCGGGAGGCCGCTGTGCAGCGACACCGCGTTGCAGGCGTCGACGGCGGTGTTGATCGATCCGAGCGTGCCCTCCTCCGCCGCGCGGCGCAGGTACTCGGAGGCGGGCTTGCCGCGGCCGGTGGGCTTGTAGCCGCCGTGGCGGAGCAGATCGCGGACCGCGGCGCGGACGGCGTCGTCGGCCTGGAAGGGCACATTCGCCGACAGGGCGAGCAGGCCGCGCAGCGCGTCATCCGCGGGCAGCTCCCCGAGCGGGGCGGCGAACGCGGTCGTGAAGACCTCGACCTCGAGCAGCGGGTGCGGATCGACCGTCAGCATTCGCCGCAACCATAGCAACGCGTCCCGGGATACCGTAGCTGGATGCGGCCGACTCCTGTGCTGTTCTCCCTCACGTTCGCGGCGCTCGCCGGTTGTGGCGCGGATCCCGGACCGCAGGCCTGCGATCCGTCGGTCGAGGCCTGCGACCTCGTCAAGGACGTCAGCACGATGACCGTCGGCGCCGGCGTCGAGGACGAGGACCGCTGTCAGAGCTGGACCCTCGACAACCCGACGGAGCTCTGGGTCAACGGCATCACCGAGTCCAACGGCGGCGCGTACCACCACGCCAACTGGTTCTTCGTGCCCGACAACCTGTTTCCGCAGCCCGATGGCGTGTGGTCGTGCTCGGGGGCGCAGTTCAGCGAGCTGAACGCCGCGCTCTACGGCGGTTACCTGTTCGCGCTGTCGACGCAGTCGCACGGCGAGACGCAGATCCTGCCGACGGGCAGCGCGATCCGCATCCCGCCGTACAGCCGCATCATCGGGTCGAGCCACCTGCTCAACGCCAGCGATCTCGACGTCACGACCACGCTCCACCTCGAGCTGCACACGATCCCGCCCGCCGCGGTGAAGGCCAAGATGGTGCCGGCGCGCATCCAGTATCACGACCTCCACCTCGACCCGCAGGCGAAGTCGGCGTTCACGACCGAGTGCGACTTCGGCGACAAGTACGAGGCGATCATCGGCAAGCCGTTCGCCTACAAGCTGCACTACGCGCTCTCGCACTATCACGTGCTCGGCACGTACACGCAGCTCGAGATCGCCGGTGGCCCGCGTGATGGCGAGGTGCTGTTCCGCCACGACGGCCTCGGCGAGAACCAGGGCAAGTCGTTCGACCCGCCGATCGATCTCGCGGCGGCCGGGGCGCGCGGCGTGCGCTGGACCTGCGGCTACGACAACCCGCGCGACGCGCTGGTCGGCTGGGGCATCGGCGATCAGGAGATGTGCGTGGTCGCGCTGCAGGGCGAGACCGACATGGCGTTCGACGGCGACGTCGGCGCGGGCAAGGGCGCGATGGTCGGCACCGCGCCCGATGGCGAGATCGACTACGAGGGGGCGTGCAGCATGATCCAGTTCCAGTGGGACTTCGAGAAGACGGGCGGGCCCCCGCGCTGATGCGATGCGAGTGGCTCGCGACCGCGAGCTCGGGCACTGTGGTGGCATGCGCACGCTGCTCCTGATCGTCACCCTCGGCGCGGCCTCCTGCGGCGAGTCGCCGCCGCGCGGGCCCGTCACGCCCGCGACCACCGACGCGGCGGCGGGCGCGTGCTCCATCGGCGGCACGTCGACCTTGCCGGGCGTGTCGATTGCGTTCCCGGGCGCGGCGTGCGCGTTCACGCTCGCCGAGGCCGCGCGCGGGATCGCGATCCCGTACGCGGTCGTGGTCCACGACGACCTCGCGAACGTGGTCGCGGCGGCCAGCGACGCGGGCGGCTGCAAGCACCCGGACGCGAGTGGGCTCATCCTCGGCGAGGAGATCGCCGGCGGCGACCAGCACTACTGCCTCTGCGACACCGGCCTGTGCCCGGCGCCGGATCCCACGCCGCACGCGATCGCGGCGGGCTCGTACCCGGGCGCGTTCGCGTGGGACGGCGTGAACTGGAACGGGCCTTCGGACACCGGCAACCCGAAGGGCGCGCCGTTCCCGCCGGGCGACTACACGGTGACGATCGGCGCGCACGGCACGCACGACGGCGCGGCGTTCGCGGTGACCGGCACGCTGGTCATCCACCTCGTGCCCTGATCACGGCCGCGCGCACGCGTGGTCGCGCGGGAGCGCGCGGCGCACGACGAGGCCGCCCTCCCACGCCACCGGCACCGCGTCCCAGACCCGGCGCACCAGCTCGCAGTAGTCGAGCGAGAACGCCGAGAGATCGATCGCGGTGACGTCGCCGAGCTCGGTCGCGACCAGCAGCCGGCCGCCGGCGCGCGCGAGGTGCTGGACGGCGCCGTGCAAGCGCGCGGCGTAGAGCCGCACGCCATTGTCGAGCTGCCAGATGCCGAGCAGGCCATCGGCGTAGCCGGCGATCACGGTGCCGAGCGGGCCCGGCACGATCCGCACGACCGGGTTCGCGGGCGTCTCCTCGAACGCGATCTCGGGCGCGAGCGTCGCGGTCGCGCCGGCGGTGAGCCGTTCGAGGTTGCCGTTGTCGAAGCCGAGGACGATCGCGTCGCCGATGCGGCCGACCGCGGTGACGTCGCGGCGGCCGGGCAGCGCGCCGGTGCGCGCGCCGGTGGCATCGAAGCGCAGCACCTGGGTCGAGGTCGCGATCAGGAGCTCGTCGCCGCTCCAGGTCGCCGCGGTCGCGTCGCCATCGAGCACGCGCGCGCCGGTCGTGCCGAGCAGCTGCGCGCCACCCGCGCCGACGATCGCGCAGGCGGTCGGGGTCGCGAACACCGCGCGCACGCCGGGCGCCGCGGTCGCCGCGAGCTGGCGATCCTGCGCGACGCTCCACAGCGCGACCTCGCCGTCCCAGGTCCACAGGCACAGCGCGTCGCCGTCGCCGCGATCGGCGTGGCGCGCGGTCTCGATCGCGCGGCGCCACGCGGGGATGGGACCGGTGATCGCGTGGCCGCCGGGCAGCACGTGCCAGCCGGCGTGGGTGAGGACCTCGCCGCTGGCCGCGAGCAGGGCCGGCGCGCGCCAGCCGAGATGGCCGGTGGCCGCGTCCCACAGCCGCACGGTGCCGTCGTCCGACGAGGTCGCGGCCCAGCGGCCGTCGGGCGAGAACGCGAAGTCGTCGACCTCGCCGCGGTGCCCCGCGAGCTCGACGAACCGGCCGGTCGCGAGCTCCCAGATCCGCGCGGTGCCGTCGGCGCCGCTCGCGCCGACGCGCAGGCCATCGGGGTGCATCGCGATCCGGTAGACGCGGCTCGGGTGGGTGCCGACGACGCGCCCGGCGCCGGTCGCGAGATCCCACGCGCGCACGGTCGCGTCCTCGCTGCCCGAGACCAGCGTCTTGCCGTCGGGCGTGAACGCGAGGCCGTCGACCGCGGCGGTGTGGCCGCGCAGGACCCGCGTGGTGCGCGCGGTGGCCGCGTCCCAGACGCGGATCGTGGTGTCGTAGCTGCCGGTGGCGAGGGTCTTGCCGTCGGGCGACCACGCGACCGCGTAGATCCGATCGGTGTGGCCAGTCAGCGCGCCGACCGCGGTGCCGGCGGGTAGCGCCCAGAGGCGCACGATGTCGTCGGTGCCCGCGGACGCGAGCACCTTGCCGTCGGGGCGGATCGCGAGATCGTAGACCGCCGCGCCGTGCTCGAGACGTTTGGTCAACGCGCCGCTGCGCGCGTCCCAGAGCCGCACGGATTGATCGCCGCTCGCGGTCGCGAGCTGCGCGCCGTCGGGCGTGAACTTGGCGGTGTAGACCCGCTGGGTGTGGCCCGCGAGCACCAGCTCCTGCGCACCGGTCGCGACGTTCCACACCCGCGCGGTCTGATCGTAGCTCGCCGACGACACCCGCGCGCTGTCGGGCGAGAACGCGACGCCGACCACCGGCAGCGCATGGCCGTGCGGCGCCGGGCCGCCCGCGCGCCCGAGATCCCAGAGCCGCACGCCATCGTCGTTGCCGCCCGACACCAGCATCGTGCCATCGGGGCTGATGTCGACGTCGGTGATGCGATCGGTGTGGCCGAGCAGCTCGGTGATCGTGGCGCCGGTCGCGAGATCCCAGATCCGGATCGAGCGATCCGCGCCGGCCGAGGCGAGGTGCTTGCCGTCGGGCGCGAACCGCACGGTCTGGACCTGCTCGCGGTGCCCGGCGAGGGTCTGCAGGACCGCACCGGTCGCGGCGTCCCAGATCATCACCGTGCGATCGAGGCTCGCGGTCGCGACGCGCGTGCCGTCGGGGCTGATGTCGCCGCCGGTGAGCGACAGCGCGTGGCCGCGCAGGGTCTGGCGCAGCTCGCCGGCGGGGAAGCTCCACAGCCGCGCGGTGCGATCGCTCGACACCGACAGCAGCGTCGCGCCGTCGCCGCTCACGACCACGCGCGTCACCTCGGCGGTGTGGCCGGTCAGGACGCGCTCGGTGGCGCCGGTCGCGACGTTCCAGATCCGGATCGTGTTGTCGATCGAGCCCGAGACCAGGCGCGTGCCGTCGGGCGAGTACGCCAGCGCCCAGGTCGCGGCGGTGTGGCCGCGGAGGCGGCGCAGCCCGCCGGTCGCGAGATCCCAGACCCCGACCTCGCCGTTCCATGCGCCGGTCGCGAGGGTCTTGCCGTCGGGGGCGAACGCGAGCGCGGTCACCTGATCGCCCTGACCGCGCAGCACGCGCACGGCCTTGGTCGTGACGTCGAACAGGTACACCGAGCGGTCCTGGCAGGCCGCGGCCACGGTCGCGCCGTCGGGCGAGAACGCGACGTTGTAGACCGCGGCGCCGACGTCCTGCTTCCAGCGCAGCGGATCCTCGGTGAGCGCGAGCCAGGTCGCGCGCGCCAGCGCCGAGTCCTCGGCCTCGAGCGAGCCGCGCAGCTTGGCGCGGGCCTCGAGCGTGTCGCCGCGCGCACGTGCGCCGCGCGCGCCTTCGCGCAGCGCCTCGGCCGAGCGATGGGTGGCCTCGCGCCGCTCGCTCTCGGCGCGCTCGCGCTGGAGCTCGGCGCGGCGACCGCGCGCCCAGATCTCGCGCACCGACACCACGCCGACGACGATCAGCGCGAGGAACAGCACGCTCGCGACCGCGACGGTGGTGCGGTGGCGGCGCAGCCAGCGCCCGACGATCTCGCCCAGCGAGTAGTGGTGCGCGCCGACGATCTGCCCGGTCTGGAAGCGCCGCAGATCCTCGGCGAGCTCGCGCGCCGAGGGGTAGCGATCGCCGGGCGCGCGCGCCATCGCCTTGGCGACGATCGCGCGCAGATCGCGCGGCACGTCGGGCTGCAGCTCCTCGACCGGCGGCGGTGGACCGGCGCGCAGCTGCTCGAGCACCGAGCTGCCATCGCCGCCCGCGGTGCTGCCGCCGGTGACCACGTGCGCGTAGGGCGAGGCGCCCGCGAGCAGGTGATAGAGGATCGCGCCGAGCGCGTAGACGTCGGCGCGCGCGTCGACCGAGGCGCCCGCGGCCTGCTCCGGTGCCATGTACGCCGGCGTGCCCATGACCGCGCCGTGGGCGGTGAGGCCGTCGCCGCTCGGCGGCGTGCTCGCGTGCTCGCCTGGCTCGGCCCGCTCCGGGCCGGCGGCCAGATCCTTCGCCAGGCCCCAGTCGATCACGACGGTCTCGCCGAACGGCCCGAGCAGCACGTTGCCGGGCTTGAGGTCGCGGTGGATCACCCGGAGGCTGTGCGCATAGGCGACGGCCTCGGCGACCGCGAAGACGTGGGGCAGGAGCGCGAGCCGCTCGGCCAGCGAGGTCGTGCGCGCCAGCACCTCGGCGAGCGACTCGCCGGCGACCAGCTTCATCGCGTAGAACGGCTCGCCCGTCGACCAGCGCCCCGCGTCGTGGACCGGGATGATCGCGGGATGCTCGAGGCTGGCGGTGATCCGCGCCTCGCGCAGGAACCGGGCCTCGGCGCCGGGCTGGTTGCGCAGCAGCTCCTTGACCGCGACCGGCCGGTTGAGCCGGCGATCCCAGGCCCGGCGGATCCGCCCCAGGCCGCCGCGCGCGACCTCGCCGCCGACCTCGTAGCGATCGTCGGGCCGCGCGTCCACCACCGGCAGCGCCGGATCGACCCACGCCGCGGGCGCGCCGCCGTCGCCGACCTGCACGGTCGACTCGGCGCCGGCGTTGTCCTCTGGCCGTCGCGGCGTGCTCACCCGCGACGACGATTGCACAGATCCGGGCCGCGATCGTGCGAGGCTCGCGTCGGATGTCTTCCGCGCGCAAGTCCGGCCGCCCGGCCACCCCCATCGATCGCGCCACGCTGACCGCGATCGCCGCGCGCCACTTCGCCGAGCGCGGCTACGCGGGCGCGAGCCTGAGCGAGATCGCCGACGACGCCGGCTTGCGCAAGGCGTCGCTCTACCACCACTTCCCGACCAAGGACGCGCTCTACGTCGCGGTGCTCGACACGGCGGTCGCCGAGCTGCGCGCGCTCGTGCTCGCCGCGGGCCTCGCCAGCGGCGACTTCGCGGCGGCGCTCGATCGCCTCGGCGCGCTGATCATCGACTACTTCGCGGGGCACCCGTACGTCGCGCGGCTGCTCACCCACGAGATGCTCGGGGCGGGCGAATACGTCCGCGGCCCCGGCCTCGCCGCGATCGCCGCCAACCTCGGCGCGACCGCCGCGTTCCTCGAGGCCGGCATGCGCGCCGGCGTGTTCCGCCGCCAGGATCCGCGCCACCTCGCGCTCACGATCGTCGGCCTGCACGTCTTCTACTTCGCGACGCCGGTGACCTCGGGCGCGTTCCTCGAGGACGACATCTTCGCGCCGGCCCTGGTGCGCGCGCGCCGCGCCGAGGTGCTCGCTCACGTCCGCGCGCTGTGCCTCGCGCCCGTGGCAGCTGCGCCCCCGCGCCGCGCGGCCCGGGCTGGCGTACGCTCGAAGCGATGAGTGGGGATCCCGATCGCAACCCGGACGACGCGCGGACCCAGGCCCGCGCCGAGCTCGAGCGCCTGGCTGCCGAGGGCGCGGCCCGCGGCGACGCTGCCGCCGCGAAGCGCCGCGACGCCAAGGCGCGGAAGGCCGCGCGGGCGCGCGCCGAGGATCGCGCGAACCTGCGCGAGGCGGTGCTCGGCGGCTCGGGCGCGTTCATGGCGACGATCATCGTCTCGACCGTGCTCGGCGGCGGCGGTGGCGCCGCGCTGATCGCGCTCGCGGGTGATCGCGCGTGGATGCTGTGGCTCGGCTTCGCCGCGATCGTGCTCGGGGTCGGCGTTGCGTGGTGCAGTCGCTACGTGATCGGCGCGCGCGCGATCATCGCGGAGCGGCGGTTCGTGGCCGGCCTCGGCTTCCCGTTCGACGGCTACTTCCGGGTGCTGTCGGCCAACCCGCAGGACGGGCAACTCGCGCTGCGCATCGAGTTCGCGGGCGAGGCGCCGCCGGCCGAGACCGTCGACGGCCTGGTCAAGCTCGTCGATGGCGAGGCCGCGACCGGCAAGGGCGACCGGCTGGTGGTGCGCAGCCGCGAGCTCTCCAGCGACGGCGGCGACGGCCCGTCGCACAACCGCGCGTTCTACGGCTGGCTGCGCCGCGCCACCACGCGGGTGTTGCAGCCGCTGCACCGGGGCTATCCGATCGCGCGCGTCACCGTCACGCGCCAGTAGGCGCTACTCGCAGCCGATCGGCGCGTAGACCTGCTTGCACTGGGTGAGGATCGCGTCGGGCACGGTCGTGTGCGCGGTGATCGTCGGCGGGGTCAGGAACGCCGGGTGCTCGAAGTCGAACATGTCCAGCGGCACCGCCGCGTTCGCGTCGCGCCTGGTCATCGCCGGCAGCCCGAACACCGCCTCGGTGAAGCGCACCAGCGACGCGTGATCGAACACGCGGTGCGAGACGTAGTGCGGCTTCGCGTACGCCGACACCACCGTGAACGGCACGCGGAAGCCGGTGTTCGTGAAGTCGCCCTCGAACGGCGTGCCGTCGTCGGGGTTGTGCGGCGCGTAGTCGTCGGGCGCGCACGCTGCCGCCGGCGGGACGTGGTCGGCCATGCCGCCGTTCTCGTCGTAGGTGATGAACACGACCGTGTCCTTCCACGCCGGCGAGGCCATCAGGTTGCGGATGATCTGCTCGACCAGCTGGCCGCCGATGCCGGGTAGCGCCGACGGGCCTTCGTCCGAGGTCTCGTCGATCTCGCTGCCCATGATCAGCGCGAAGTCGGGCAGCGTGTTCTGCGCGATGTCGTTCATGAGATCGCACTTCACGTCGAAGTTGTGGGCGAGCGTGTCGCGCTCGAACCCGAAGTGCAGGAAGAACTGCACCTGGTGCGGCCCGTCGGTGTAGTCCTTCCAGGTCCGGCCGGCGGCCTGGAGCTCGTGGAAGAGGTTGTTGACCGGGTTGGCCTTGGTGTCGATGTTGACGAACCCGTTGTTGCCGATGCCGAACGAGGTCGCCGCCATCATGAACAGGCGGTTGGGCCAGGTCGAGCTCATCACCGACGCGAAGTAGCGATCGCCGATCGCGAAGGTGTTGGCGAGCGCGTAGTAGAACGGGATGACGGTGTCGTCCTCGTAGTAAAAGGACCGCTGGCCGTTGGGGTTGTTGTTGATCACGAACCCGTCGTTGGCGCCGTGGTTCCAGTCCTGGTGCATGTCGTTCCAGCTGTGGTTCACGCCGTAGCAGTAGCCGTCGTCGGGGTGCGGCACGACGGTGCCGCCGGCGCCATCGGGGTTCGACCAGCCGGCGGGCGGCACGTCGACCTGATCGTTGTGGGCGAAGCCGCTCGAGGTCGGCGTCGTGAAGTCGCCGCCCTGGTAGTAGCCCTGCGCGACCAGCCGACCGAAGTAGTTGTCGAAGGAGCGGTTCTCCTGCTCGATGACGATGACGTGCTTGAACGGCAGGTCCTTGCCGATCGGGAACTCGGTGCCGATGGTCTCGGCGGGCCACGCGCCGGGCGCGAACGCGCACGAGGTGCGCTGCGGCTCGAGCTGCGACTCGGTCATCGTGCGCGGCAGATCCGGCGGTGACAGCGCGTCGATGCCGGCGTCCTGGGCAGGTGCCGAGGCGCCGCACGCGGCGCCGAGCGAGAGGAACACGACGAGAGATCGACGCACGCGCGGGCTCATCGCGCGCAGTATACGCAGCGCGATTCGCGGCTGATCCGTCGTCACGAAGATGGTGCCTCGCGGCGACCGCGTCGTCACCGCGGAGCTGGGCGCTTGAACAGACCGCGGCTCAGATGCGCCGACCACACGTTGCCGAGTCCCGATCGGGGCGGTAGGTACACCCATGATCCCGCTGTCCATCCTCGATCTGGTGCCGGTCATCCAGGGATCCACGCCGCGCGAGGCGCTGCACCGCAGCCTCGATCTCGCGCAGCACGCCGAGCGCCTGGGCTACACGCGCTACTGGGTCGCCGAGCACCACAACATGGTCGGCATCGCGAGCGCCGCGACCTCGGTGGTGATCGGCTACCTCGCCGGCGGCACGACGACGATCCGGGTCGGCGCGGGCGGCATCATGCTGCCCAACCACTCGCCGCTGGTGATCGCCGAGCAGTTCGGCACGCTCGAGTCGCTGTACCCGGGGCGCATCGATCTCGGGCTCGGCCGCGCGCCCGGCACCGATCAGGTCACGGTCCGCGCGATGCGGCGCGATCCGCGCGCGTCTGACCAGTTCCCCGACGACGTCCAGGAGCTGCAGGCGCTGCTCGCGCCGACCCGACCGGGCCAGCGCATCCAGGCGGTGCCCGGCGCCGGCCTGCAGGTGCCGCTGTGGATCCTCGGCTCGAGCCTGTTCGGCGCGCAGCTCGCCGCCGCGCTCGGGCTGCCGTACGCGTTCGCCTCGCACTTCGCGCCCGCGTCGCTGCACGAGGCGCTGGCGCTCTATCACCGGGGCTACAAGCCCTCGGCGGCCAACCCGCGGCCGCACGCGATGGTCGGCGTCAACGTGATCGTCGCCGACACCGACGCGGAGGCGCGCCGGTTGTTCACGACGCTGCAGCAGGCGTTCACCGATCTGCACCGCGGCGCACGCGGCCTGCAGAAGCCGCCGATCGACGACATCGACGCGTACTGGACGCCGGCCGAGAAGCTGCAGGCCTCGAGCATGCTGGCGTGCGCGATCGTCTGGTCGCCGGCGACGGTGCGCGCCGAGCTGACGCGGTTCGCGGCGGATACCGCCGCCGACGAGCTGATGGTGGTCACCAGCGTCTTCGATCACGAGGCGCGCAAGCGGTCGTACGCGCTGCTCACCGAGCTGTGGCGCTAGGCGACAGGCGCTAGATGCCGCGCAGCCGGTAGCGCTGGATCTTGCCGGTCGCGGTCTTGGGCAGCTCGGTCGCGAACTCGATCCACCGCGGGTACTTGAACGGCGCGAGCCGCTGCTTCACGAACGCCTGCAGCTCGTTGATCATCGCGACCCCGGCCCGCGTCGGCTCGCGCAGCACGACGAACGCCTTGGGCTTGACGAGGCCGTCGATGTCGCCGTGCGCGACCACCGCGGCCTCGAGGACCGCGGGGTGTGCGGCGAGCGCCGACTCGACCTCGAACGGCGAGACCCAGATCCCGCCGACCTTCATCATGTCGTCGGCGCGGCCGCTGTACGTGTAGTAGCCGTCGGCGTCGCGGGTGTAGCGATCGCCGGTGCGAGTCCACGCGCCGTGGAACGTGGCGAGGCTCTTCGCGCGCTGGTTCCAGTACGCGACGCACGCGGTCGGCCCGCGCACCCACAGCGCGCCCTCCTCGTCGTCGCCGACCGGCCCGCCGCCGTCGTCGCGCAGATCGAGGTCGTAGCCGGGCACCGGTCGGCCCGAGGTGCCGTAGCGGACGTCGCCGGGGCGGTTCGAGATGAAGATGTGCAGCATCTCGGTCGAGCCGATGCCGTCGAGGATGTCGGTGCCCATGCGCGCGCGCCAGCGCTCGCCGACGTGGCGGGGCAGGGCCTCGCCCGCCGAGATGCTCATGCGCAGGTTGCGCGAGGCGCCGTCGGGTGCCGCGGTCTCCGACGCGAGCATGGACGCGTAGAGCGTGGGCACGCCGCAGAAGATCGTGGGCACGTGGGTGCGCAGCGTGCGCACGACGGCGGCCGGCGTCGGGCGCTCGGCCATGAGGATCGCGGTCGCGCCGACCGCCAGCGGGAACGTGAGCGCGTTGCCCAGGCCGTACGCGAAGAACAGCTTGGCCGCCGAGAACACGACGTCGTCCGGCCGCATGCCGAGCACGCCCTGCGCGTAGAGCGCCGCGGTCTGCACGAGGTGCGAGTGCAGGTGCAGGGCGCCCTTGGGCGCGCCGGTCGAGCCCGAGGAGTAGAGCCAGAACGCGACGTCGTCGGGGGACGTCCGGGCCGCGGACAGCTGCGGTGATGCGGCCGCGAGGTGATCGGCGAGCAGGCCGTAGGGATGGACCGGACCGCCGAGCGAGGTGTCGGCGACCAGCACGCGCGACGCCGGCAGGTTCGCGGCCACGATCGCCTGGCCGGTCAGGCTGACCAGGTGGTCGCTCACGATCAGCGCGCGCGCCCGGCTGTCGGTGAGCAGGTAGGCGTAGTCCGCGGGCGTCAGCAGCGTGTTGACCGGGACCGGCACGAGGCCGGCCTTGATCGCGCCCAGGAACACCGCCGGGAAGTCGACGGTGTCGAGCATCATCAGCAGCACGCGCTCCTCGGGGCGCAGCCCGAGCGCGAGCAGCGCGTTGCCGGCGCGGTCGGCGCGCTCGCGCAACCCGGCGTAGCTCAGCGCGACCCGATCGTCGCGGTACGCGATCTTGTCGGCCAGCGCGGGCAGGTGGCGCTCGAGCAGATCGGCGCCCGCGTTGTACGGCGTCGGGAACTCGACCTTCGGCGGGCTCGTCGTGGGATCGATGTGCGCGTGCGCCATCCCCCGACGCTACACCGCCGCGACCAGCGCGGTCAGCAGCTCGCGGCTGCGGGTCCACAGCAGCGCGCCGCCCTCGTCGGCGAGCGCGTGGCGCGTCGCGCGCGGGAAGCGGGTCGCGAGCGTCGCCCCGAAGTCGGGCGAGTGCACCGGGCTGGTGTCGCGCAGGCCGTACCACAGGTGCACCGGCACCTCGATCGCCTCGGGCGGCGTGGGCCAGCGGCCGAGCGCGAGCACGAGGTCGCGCACGTAGCCGTCGGGGCCCTGCGCGAAGCCCTCGCGCAGCGCCGCGCGATAGGGTCCGGCGAACTCCGGTGCGCCGTAGATCGCCTGGTCCTCCGGACCGCTCATCGCCATCACCAGCGCCCACATGCCCTCGGCGTCGACGCGCGTGGCGAAGGTGCGCGCGAACCCGTCGGCGTCCGCGGCGATCGCGTCGATCATCGCGGCCACGTCGGGGATCAGCGCGGCGCGCAGGCGCGGATGCGCGAGCTCGTCCTGGCCCGACGCGATCGCGATCGCCGACACCAGGCCCGCGCCCGCGAGCGCGACCGCGAACGGCGCGCCCTGCGAGACCGCGACCACGGGCGGTCGACCGAGCGCGAGCGCGTCGATCACGGCGGCCACGTCGCGCGCGTACGACGCGAAGCTCTTGGCCGGATCGGGGGCGGAGCGACCGAGCCCGGCGCGATCGACGCAGATCAGGCGCAACCCGAGTGCGCGGATCGCGTCGGCGCCGAAGCCGAGCGAGCTGCTGGTGGCGGCGCCGGTGACGAACAAGACCGGCGCGCCGTCGCGGGCGCCCCACTCGGTCCACCCGACGCGGCGGCCTGCGATCGCCAGGTCGCTCGCGCGATCCGGAGGGGTGATCATCGGGAGCATCACGCGATCTGTAGCGCCACCGACGTGCGCCAGCGCGCGCTGTGGCGCGAGCGCACACGGCTCAACGTCACGATCACGAAATGAAGCGCGCGTGGTCCAGCCTACGCATCGTCGCGCGGCGGCAACAGGCGACCTCGATGCTATGGTCCAGTCCATGCGTATCCTTCGAATGCTCCTTGTCGCTGCGTCGCTCTCCACCACGGCCGCGTGCCTCGTGACCGCCAGTGGCGGCACCGCGTCGCGTCCCTCGCCGCCGCCGGGCCAGCCCGCAGGCTCGGTGTCTGGCGTCGTCACCGACGCGCGGACGCACGCGCCGATCTCGCAGGCGTCGGTGGATCTGGTGCTGCCCGATCACACGCAGGTCAGCCGCGTCTCGACCGATGCCTCGGGTCGCTTCTCGACGCCCAGCGCGGCGCCGGGCCCGTACCTGCTGCGCGTCGGCCGCAACGGCTACGCCGGCAGCGTCCAGGGCATCGAGCTGCACAATGGTCCGTCCGAGATCAACGTCGCGCTCACGCCGACGCGCTGAGCGGTCGCAGCACTTCGCGGTTCGCGCGCCGGGCCCGTCGAGAACGACGGGCCCGTTGCTCGTCCGGACGCCAACCGGCGATCGCGAAAGGGTTTCGTTGCCCCGGGGAGGCGGGTGCGCAGATTGCGCAGATCTGCCCCCGGCGCGCATTCCCGGGCGTGGAACACCGCTTGCTCAGCGCCGTCTTCAACCGAGCAAGGAGGTCTCCAATGGCGAACATCAAGCGCGACGGTGGTGAGCTGATCCAGCGCGACCCGTTCCAGGCGATGCGCGAGTTCATGCGGTGGGACCCGTTCCGCGAGCTGACCGCGGGCGCGGTACCGGCGCTGCAGCTCGGCGGCGGACCGGGCTGGAACCCGAGCTTCGAGGTGCGGGAGAACAAGGACGCGTTCGTGTTCAAGGCCGATCTGCCCGGGGTCAAGGCCGAGGACGTGAAGGTGACCCTCACCGGTCATCGCCTGCAGATCCAGGCGCACCGCCAGGAGGAGAAGGAAGCCAAGGACGACACGTACTACACGTTCGAGCGGGCCTACGGCAGCTGCACGCGCAGCTTCACGCTGCCCGACACCGCCGACACCGAGCACGTGCAGAGCGAGCTCAAGGAGGGCGTGCTGACCCTCGTGGTGCCGAAGCGCGCCGGTGCGCAGACGCGCACGATCGCGGTCTCGACCGCGACGACGAAGTCGTGAGCACACAACCATGAGACGGACGTCGCGCGTCGCGACCACGGAGGGATCATGAAGGTTCGGAAGCTGATGAGTCAGGCGCTCGCGACGTGCCGCACGCACGACACCCTCGAGCGCGCCGCCCAGCTGATGTGGGAGCGCGACATCGGGGCCGTCCCGGTCGTCGACGACGAGGGCTGCGTGGTCGGCATCGTCACCGACCGGGACATCTGTATGGCGACGTACACGCGCGGTGCGCCACCGGCGGCGATCGGGGTCGGGGCCGCGATGGCGACGCACGTCCACACGTGTGCGCCGGACGACAGCCTGAAGGACGTCGAGCAGCAGATGGCCCGCCATCAGGTGCGGCGCATGCCGGTCGTCGACGACGACGGTCGACCGGTCGGCATGATCTCGATCAACGACATCGCGCGGGCGGCGGGGCGCGACGTCACGCCGAGCGAGATCACGGCGACCCTGGCCGCGGTCTCGGCGCCGCGGTCCTCGCCCGCTGCCTGACCGGTCCGGTGGCGCGCCCGATGCAGTACCGGCGGTCGTGCTGACCACCGGACCGGCGACCTGCGCCTCGAGCGGCCCCGCGATCCCGCGGACCGAGCCCACCGGCTATGACGTCTTCGGGCTGCACCTGCCCGAGGTCGAGCGGGTGGCGCGCTGGTCGCGCTTCGCGTTCGAGCGGTACTTCCGCGTCGACGCCTCGGGGCACGAGCACGTGCCGCTGGTCGGGCCGGCGATCCTGGTCTCGAACCACAGCGGCATGCTGCCGGTCGACGCCACCATGCTGTGGCTCGACGTCTTCCGCCGCACCGGCCGCGTGGTGCGGACGATCGCCGATCGGTTCGTGCCGCGGCTGCCGTTCGTCAGCACGCTGTTCTCGCGGGTCGGCGTGGTCTCGGGATCGCGCCCCAACGTGCGCTGGCTGCTCGAGCACGGCGAGCTGGTCGCGATCTTCCCCGAGGGCACGACCGGCCCCGGCAAGTCGATGGCGCAGCACTACCACCTGCAGGACTGGCGCGTCGGCCATGTCGAGTTCGCGATCCGCCACCGCGTGCCGATCATCCCGATCGCGATCATCGGCGCCGAGGAGAGCTGGCCATTGCTCGCGCGCATCCCGCACGTCCATCTGTTCGGCGCGCCGTACCTGCCGCTGCCGGTGTCGCTGGTGCCGTTGCCGGTCCGCTTCCACATCCACTACGGCGCGCCGATCCGCTTCGACGATCCGCCGGCGTCCGCCGACGATCCCGAGGTGCTCGCGCGCGCCGCCGCGATCACCCGCGGCGCCGTCGAGCGGCTGATCGCCCACGGCCTCATCGCGCGCGATCAGGGGCGTGGCCAGTGAGGGTCCTGGTCACCGGCGCGACCGCGCCGTCGGGCGAGGCGCTGATCCGCGCGCTCCTGGCCGATCGCGCGATCGAGCACGTGCTCGCGGTCGGGCTCGACGCCCAGCCGGTGCTGCTGCCGGCGTCGCCGCGGCTGACCTATCGCGCGTGCGACCTGACCCGGCCGCGCGCGGCCCACGACCTGCTGTTCGGGCAGGGGCTCGCGCTCGGCATCGACGCGATCGTCCACGGCGCGCTGCACCGGCGCGCGAGCGATCACGGCGCGCGGGTCCACGCCCAGAACGTCGAGACCACGCGCGAGCTGTTGACCGCGAGCGCGCGCCACCCGACGGTGCGCCGGTTCGTCTTCGTCGGCACCGCCGAGGTCTATGCGCTGCGCGCCGCCGAGCCGACGCTCCTCGACGAGGACGCCGCGCTCGAGTTCGATCCGGGTGCGCCGCAGTGGATCCGCGACCGGGTCGAGGCCGATCTCACCGTGTGCGCGCAGCTCACCGCGAGCGCGCTGCGGCCGATCGTGCTGCGCTGCGCCGAGGTGATCGCGCCGGGCGCGGGCAGCCAGCTCTGGGACTACCTGCAGTCGCGCGTGTGCCTGCGCCCGCTCGGCTTCGATCCGATGATCAACGTGCTGTCGCGCGAGGACCAGGTGCGCGCGATCCAGCGCGCGCTGGCGTCCCCGCACGTCGGCGTGTGCAACATCGCCGGCGCCGAGACCTGGCCGCTGTCGGCGATCGTCGCCCGCTGGGGGCGCGTCGGCCTGCCGGTGCCGGGCCCGATGCTGGCGCCGCTGTACCGGCTGCGCTCGTGGACCGTCGGGTTCGAGTTCCGCTACGACCGGAACGCGCGGCGCTTTCACTTCGGGGGCGTGGTCGATGGTCGCAGGGCCGAGGATGCCCTCGGCTATCGCCCGACCACGCCGATCGCGTGGCCCGTGGCGTCGCATGGCGCACGCCTTGCTTGAGTGATGAGCATGCCTACCGCCGGCGATGTCATGACCGAGAATCCCGTCACCATCCGCGACACGCGCACGGTCGGGGAAGCCAGCCGCATCCTCGATCAGCTCGCGATCCGCCACCTGCCGGTGCTCGACGCCGAGGGCGAGGTCGTCGGCATGCTGAGCGATCGCGACCTGCGCGGCGCGCTGGCCGCGGCCGACGAGGACCTCGCGCCGTCGGTGCCGCACCCCAACACCCGCGTCTCTGACGTGATGACGACCGACGTGATCATCGCCGACCCCGACGACGAGCTGATCGCCATCGCGCAGCTCATGATCGACGCCCGGGTCGGGGCCGTGCCGATCGTCGATCGGGACAGCCACCTGATCGGCATCGTCAGCTACATCGACATCTTGCGCGCGTTCACCGGAGTGGCCGACGCGCGTCGCGAGACTCCGCGGCCATCGCTGGCGCGTCATCGCTGACCGCCACGAGCTCGGCGTCGCGGGTCATCGCGCGCTTCTGGGTGCGGACCCAGTCCTCGATCAGGAAGCGCGTGCGCGGCCGCTGTAGCCGGAACCACGCCAGCTGATCCTCGCCCGTCGCGAGGCAGCGCTTGTAGCGGGCGTCGCCGCCGAGCAGATCGTAGATCGCGTGGCCCGCGGCCGCGGCGCGCTCGATCGCGGCGGCGTGGCACAGGTAGCCCGGCTTGACGTGCTTGTCGTCGAACGTGGCCAGCCCGCTCTGGTAGAACAGCACGCGGCCGTTGGCGACCAGGTTGTAGAGGCAGCCGACCGTGGTCGCGCCGCTGCGGAGCCGCAGGAGCTCGATCTCGCCGTGGGCGAAGCGGGTGTCGATCAGCTGCTCGTGGAAGCGCCGGAACCACGGATCGGCGAACGCGCCGCCCTCGCCGCGCGCGTTCCACGTGCGGGTGTGGAGCGTGATCAGCTCGTCGAACATCGCCCGCGCCTCGCGCGGATCGCGCGCGGCCTCGAGCTCGAGCGGGCCGATCGCGCGGCGGGCGCGCCGGATCTGCGCCCGGGTGTTCGAGCCGAGCAGCCCGAGGTAGCCGCCGGGCGAGCCGCGCACCTGCGCGAGATCGATGAACGGCGATGCGACCTCGCGATCGATGCGCACGCGACAGCCGGCGACCACGCTGCCCTCGCCCGCGAGATCCGGGAACGCCGACCGCGCCGCCGCCGGCAGGAACAGCTCGTCCCAGTCATCGGGCACGAGCCCGACCAGCTCGGCAGCGCGCAGGCGTCGGCCGGGGGCGCAGAGGACTGCGTTGTGCTCGGCGCAGAGCTCGTCGTGGTGGACGACGCCGGTCGCGTTGAGGTACCGCGCCCGGCTCGGCAGGATGTGATGGCGGCGCAGCCGGCGCTGGCCCAGGAAGCCCGCGGCGATCGGCTCGCCGTTGTCGAAGACCACCGCGAGCTCCGGCACATCGACGCGCGGCAGGCACGCGAGCCAGGTGACGATCCAGCCCCAGGTCAGGAAGTAGAGCGGCTGGGCGGAGTGCTCGAGCGCCCGCCACACCGCCGCGACCTGCGTCGGGTGGAGGTGCGGGTGCAGCATGCGCAGCGAAAGGCTCACGCCGGGACCTCACGCTCGCAGGAGTGAGGATCAGCAATTCGATGACAAGGTTGGGTCGGCATGCGTCAGGACGGCGCGTTGCGCGCGCCACTCCCAGCGTAGCCTGTTTGCCCAGGAATGGATCGACGGTTGCAGGTACGACACGTGCTCCAACCTGCGTTCCCAGGAGGCACTTCATGAGCCGGGTCCTCGTGCTCTTCGCCAGTTCGCACGGCCAGACCCGCGCGATCGCTGGAGCGATCGCGGCGCGCCTGCGCGAGCGCGGCCATGTCGCCGAGGTCGCCGACGCGGGGACCGGGCTGGCCCACCTGCCGCCGCCCGAGGACTACGACGCCGCGATCCTCGGGTCGCGCGTCGAGTACGGCGACCACGCGAGGTCGATCCTCGCCTACGTCGCGCGCCACCGCGAGCGCCTGGCGGCGATGCCGACCGCGTTCTTCTCGGTGAGCATGGCGGCGTCCGAGCCGGGGCCGGATCCGGCGGGCTATCTCGCGCGGTTCACCGCGGCGACGCGCTGGAAGCCGGGTCGTGTGATCGCGATCGCCGGCGCGCTGCGATACACGAGCTATCGCCTGGTGACCCGCGTGACGATGAAGCTCATCGCCTGGCGCAAGCACCGCCCGACCGACACGTCGCGCGATCACGTGTTCACCGACTGGAGCGTGGTCACGCGTTTCGCCGACGACGTCGTCGGTGATCTGCGGGACGTGGCGACGCCGCTGCCGGTCGCGCCGCCATCCTGACGGATGGTGTGTCGCTTGCAGCCACGAGCCTGCAAGGAGGCAGCTCATGCGGGTGAACGACATCATGACCCCGGCGGTGCGAGTGGTGCAGTCGGACCTCGACGCCGAGGCCGCCTGGCAGAAGATGCGGACGGCGCGGATCCGCCACCTGGTCGTGATGGACGACGACCGCGTGGTCGGCATCGTCTCGGCGCACGACCTGGGTGGTCCGCGCGAGGGCGCGGCCCGCAAGGGCCAGACGGTGAACGACGTGATGACGCCGGATCCGGTGGTCGCGTCGCCGACGATGTCGCTGCGCGAGGCCGCGAACGTCTTGCGCGGTCGCGCCATCGGCTGCCTGCCGGTGATCGATGGCGCGCGCCTGGTCGGCATCGTCACGACCACGGATCTGCTGGATCTGATCGGGCGCGGCGCCGAGCGGCCGGTCGCGGACAGCACGCGCTGGGTGCTGCGGGCGCGGGGGCCGCGGACCGCGAAGCTGATGCGGGCGAAGGCGACCGCTAACCGCAAGACATCGCAGCGTCCGCGCGCCCGGGCCTGATCGGGCGGCCCGCGGCACGGGCGATGCAGCCAGTCAGGGCATGACCGAGCCCCGCTGGTATCGCATCGTGGTCGCGCTCGATCTCTCGGAGTACGCGGAGATCGTCCTCGAGCACGCGCTGGATCAGGCCGCGCGCCACGATGCGCCTGATCTCCACTTCGTCGTGGTGCAGGAGGCGCACGGCGCCCCGCTCGACGACCTCAAGGCCCGGCTCGCGGCCCTGGTGTATCAGGGCCTCGAGACCCAGAAGAGCGCGGCGTCGAACTGGCGCGCGCGCCTGCACGTGCGCATCGGCCGCGCCGACGCGGAGATCGTCGAGCTCGCGCTCGAGGTCAACGCCGATCTCGTCGTGGTCGGGCGCTTCGGCGGGCCCCGCGCGGCGCACCGGCTCGGCGCGGTCGCGGCGCGGGTCGTGGAGGGCGCGCCCTGTCCGACGCTGGTCGTGGGGCTGTCCGAGCACGTCATGCCGTCGCGCGAGGCGTGCGCGGAGTGCGAAGCGATCCGCGAGGAGTCCGCAGGCGAGCGCTGGTTTTGCGCCGCGCACCTCGCGCCCGATCGCCCCGGGATGATGTCGGTCGGCGTGCCCATGTCGACGAGCTTCAGCGGCGGAGGCCCGATGTGGTGACCGCCCGGCACGTGAAGCACCGGCGCCGTGAGATCGCGATCGCGATCGTCGTGATCATCGCGCTGATCGCGATCGCGCGCTACGCCCACGGCCAGTGCGGCGAGACGCCGTCGTCGTGCTGGAGCTGTCACGAGACCGCGGGCCGGCGCTCGGTGATCGGCGAGGCCGCGCCCTGGCATCGCGATCACGCGTTCGCCGATCTCTGCAGCCGGTGCCACGGCGGCGACCCGCTGGCGTCCGACGAGCGCGCCGCACACGCCGCGCGGGTCGAGCCGCTGGCGTCATCGGTCGCGTGCGCGAGCTGCCACGCCGACGACGCCGACGCCAAGCTGCGCGCGTACGTCGACCAGGTGCCCGCCGCGGCCGCGGTCTCGACCCTCGACAGCGGCGGGCCGCCGCCGCCCGCGCCGCCGCCGATCGCGCCCAACGATCCGCTGCTCGCGCTCGCGCTCGGTGCGCTCGGCGTGCTCGGCGCGACCGTGATCGTCATCGTCGAGCGTCGCCGCGTCGGCGCGGCGCGCGTGCGGCTCGGTGCGATCGCCCGGCGCGCGGCGTGGTCGCCCTACGCCGCGGGCGCGTTGCTCGGCGTGGTGGTCACGATCTCGCTCGCGGTCTTCGGCCGGCGGCTGAGCGGCGCCGGCGGGTACCAGAGCCTCTCGGGCCTGGTCGGGCGCGCGGTCGCGCCCGACGCGCCGTACTGGACCTCGATCGTGCGCACCGGGATGACCTGGGACGTGTGGCTCTTGCTCGGCACGTTCGCCGGCGCGTTCGCGTCGGCGGCGGCCAGCCGCCAGCTGTGCCTCCGCACGATGCCCGACGCGCGCTGGATCCAGGCCTTCGGCCCGCGAGTCGCGCTGCGCTGGGGGCTGGTCTTCATCGGCACGGCGCTCCTGTCGATCGCCGCGGGCATCGCCGGCGGCTGCACCGCGAGCCTGGTGCTGTCGGGCGGCGCGGCGCTCGCGCCCGGTGCGTACGTCTTCATGGCCGCGATGTTCGCGGGCGGCATCCCGGTCGCCCGCTTCGTCGAGTGGCGCGCGCGGCGAGGTGCGCTGTGAGTCCGATCGTCGAGATCATCGCGCCGCTGGCGCTCGGCGCGGCGTTCGGCTGGCTCTTGCACAAGGCGCGGCTCGGTCGCTACGAGACGATCGTCGGCGTGTTCAGCCTGCGCGATCCGACGGTGCTGCAGTTCCTGATGGCCGCGCTCGCGGTTGCGGTGGTCGGCGTGCAGGTGCTGGCGGCGCTCGGCGTCGCCACGGTCATCCCGGTGCCGCGCTCGGCGATCGCCGCCGATCTCGTCGGCGGCGCGGTGTTCGGCGCGGGCATGGCGCTCGCCGGCTTCTGCCCGGCGACGGTCGCCGCGGGTGCCGCCGAGGGCCGGCTCGATCACCTGATCGCCGGCGTCCTCGGGCTCTACACCGGCGCGGTCGTGTTCGGGTTCCTCTATCCCTCGCTGGTCCCGCTCACGCGCGTCGCGGATCTCGGCCCGATCACCGCGAGCCGCGCGCTCGGGGTCTCGCCCTGGCTCCTGGTGGCGGCGGTGGTCGAGATCGCGGTGATCGTGATCTGGGCGATCGAGCGCTGGCCGCGGGGCGAGGCTCGGCACGCGACTTGAACTAGTCGGAGGCATGCGTTCCTCGCTGCTCCTGTTCGCGTTGCTCTCGGCCTGCGGCGCCGCGCCCAGATCCGCGGATCCACCGCCGCCTCGCTCCGGCCAGATGGAGCGCGGCATGGAGAACTGCCCGAGTGCGGTCCCCGGCGCGCACACCGCGGTGCTCGACATCGACGGCGGCGTCGCGCTCGAGATCACGGCGCTCAACCCCGAGGCCCAGGGCTGGATCCGCGAGGCCGCGCAGCTGCACGCGAAGATGGGGCCGCCCACCGTCGAGCACGAGATGCACACCGGCCGGCACGGCGGCCCCGGCCTGTCCGGCCACTGCCCGATCGTCCACGACGGCACGCAGGTGACGGTCGTCACGATGGACGGTGGCGCGCGCGTCACGGTGCTCGCGGTCGATGCCGCGAAGGTCGACGCGCTGCGGTCCTCGACCCGCGAGCGCGTCATGTCACTCGAGCTCACGCCCCCATAACCGCGCATGGCTTGCGTGAACGCGCGATTCGACCGGTCCCGACCGCAGGTTTCGCGTCTCCCCGATTCGCGCGTGCGTGCGCCCGCGCTCGTGGCTACCGAGGACGCATGAGCCCCGACGCTCGCACGACCGTGCTCGAGGCACGCGACCTCACCAAGCGCTACCGCATGGGCGAGGTCGAGGTGCTGGCGCTCGCCGGCGTCGATCTCGAGCTCGTCGAGGGCGAGCTGCTGGTCCTGCTCGGCGCCTCGGGCAGCGGCAAGTCGACCCTGGTCAACATCCTGGGCGGCCTCGACACCGCGACCAGCGGTCGCCTCGCGTATCGGGGGCAGGACCTCACCGATGCCGACGAGGACGACCTCACCGCGTATCGCCGGCGCCACGTCGGCTTCGTGTTCCAGTTCTACAACCTGATCCCGAGCCTCACCGCGCGCGAGAACGTCGCGCTGGTCACCGAGATCGCCGACGACCCGATGGATCCGGTCGAGGCGCTCACGCTGGTCGGGCTCGGCGAGCGGCTCGATCACTTCCCGGCGCAGCTGTCGGGCGGCGAGCAGCAGCGCGTCGCGGTCGCGCGCGCGGTCGCCAAGCGGCCCGACGTGCTCCTGTGCGACGAGCCGACCGGCGCGCTCGACTTCGCGACCGGCATCAAGGTGCTGGCGGTGCTCGAGCGCGTGAACCGCGAGCTCGGCACGACCACGGTGATCATCACCCACAACGCGCCGATCGCCGCGATCGCCGAGCGCGTGATCACGCTCGCCGACGGCCGCATCGCCGGCACCACCCGCCCCGCGACCCGGCTGCGCCCGGAGGAGGTGCGCTGGTGAGCATGCTCGAGCGCAAGCTGGTGCGCGATCTGGTCCGGCTGAAGGGCCAGGTCGCGACGATCGCGATCGTGCTCGCGTGCGGGATCATGGCGATGGTCATGCTGCGCAGCACCTACGGGTCGCTGCTCGAGGCGCGCGACGCCTACTACGCCGACTACCGGTTCGGTGACGTGTTCGCGCGGGTGCAGCGCGCGCCCGACGCGATCGCGCTGCGCCTCGAGGCCATCCCGGGCGTCGCGCGCGCGTACCCGCGCGTCGTCGAGGACGTCATGGTGCCGCTGGCCGACGATCCCGATCCGGTGGCCGGCCGCATCGTCTCGATCCCGGACATCGGTGAGCCGCCGCTGTGCGCGCTCTACCTGCGCGCCGGGCGCCTGCCCCAGGCCGGCACGAAGGACGAGATCGTGATCCTCGAGCAGTTCGCGACCGCCCGGAACATCGGGCCCGGCGACGCGCTGCCGGTGGTGATGAACGGCCGGCTCCGCAACCTGCGGGTCGTGGGCATCGCGCTGTCGCCGGAGTACGTGCTCGCGCTGTCGGGGCGCGACGCGGTCGCCGACGTCAGCCGCTTCGTCGTGATGTGGATGCCGCGGAGCGCGGTGGCGCCGCCGTTCCTGATGGACGGGGCCTTCAACGACGTCGTCGTGCAGCTCGCGCCGGGCGCGTCGGAGCCCGCGGTGCTCGCGGCCGTCGACGCCGAGCTCGCGCGCTATGGCGGGTTTCACGCGGTCGGGCGCGACAAGCAGATGTCGAACTACGCGCTGTCCGGCGAGCTCGAGCAGCTCGCCAGCCTCGCGCTCATCCTGCCGATCATCTTCCTCGCGGTCGCGGCGTTCCTGGTCAACGTCGTGGTCTCGCGGCTGGTGTTCCTCGAGCGGGTGCAGATCGCGGTGCTCAAGGCGCTCGGCTTCACCAACGGGCGGATCGCGCGCCACTACCTCGGGCTGGTCGCGCTGATCGTCGGGATCGCCGCGGTGCTCGGGCTCGCCGCCGGTGCCTGGTCCGGCGCGTGGATGAGCGGGATCTACGCCGCGTTCTACCGCTTCCCGAAGCCGGCCCATCACCTGTCGTTCGCGCTCGCCGCGGGCACGGTGGCGATCGGCCTGGTCGCGGCGATCGCCGGCGCGCTCGGCGCGGTGCTCCGGGTCGCGCGCATGCCGCCGGCCGAGGCGATGCGGCCGCCGACGCCGCTCAGCTATCGTCGCTCGCTCCTCGAGCGCCTGGGCCTCTCGAGCCTGATCGGCGCCTCGGCCACGATGGTCGTGCGCGAGATCGTGCGGCGGCCGGTGCGCTTCCTGTTCTCGACGGTCGGCATCGCGATGGGCGTGAGCATCGTGATCATGGGCCGGTTCTCGTGGGACTCGTTCGATCGGGTCTTCGACGATCAGTTCGTGCGCGAGCAGCAGGAGGATCTGATCGTGGGGCTCGATCGCGCGCGGCCGGCGCGGGCGGTGCGCGAGCTGGCGCACATCCCGGGCGTGCTCACCGCCGAGGGCCAGCGCATGGTGCCGGTGCGGTTCCGCGCCGGTGCGCGCTATCGCGACAGCGCGCTGTTCGGCATGCCTGACCCGCCGGTCCTGCGCCACCTGCTCGATCACGGCGAGGTGCTGGTCACGCCGCCCACCGATGGCGTGCTGATGACCGACCAGCTGGCGGAGGATCTCGGGCTCGCGGTCGGCGATCCGGTCGACGTCGAGATCCTCGAGGGCGACTGGGCCACGCGCACGCTCGTGGTCAGCGGGCTGATCGACGAGACCTTCGGGCTGCAGGCCTACGCCCGCAGCGAGTGGCTCGATCGCTTCGTGCGCAGCGAGCCGCGGGTCACGACGGTGCTGCTCGAGGTCGAGGCCGATCGCGCCGACGACGTGCGCGCGCGCCTGAAGGAGCTGCCGGCGGTGGTCGGCGTGACCAGCACGCAGCGGATCATCGACAACTACCGCAAGCAGACCGGCGAGACGATGCTGACGATCACGATCATCCTGACGCTCAGCGCGGCGGCGATCGCGGTCGGCGTGGTCTACAACAACGCGCGCATCGCGCTGTCGATGCGCGGTCGCGACCTCGCGACCCTGCGCGTGCTCGGCTTCACCCGGCGCGAGATCTCGTCGGTGCTGCTGGGCGAGCTCGGGGTGCAGGTGCTGCTCGGCGTGCCGCTCGGCCTGTACCTCGGCTACTGGCTCGCCCGCATGTTCGCGGCCGCGGTCGACCCCGAGTTCATGCGGTTCCCGCTCTACATCGCGCCGCGCACCTACGCGCTGGCCGCCGCGGTCGCGCTGATCGCCGGCGTGATCAGCGCGCTCCTGGTGCGCCGCAAGCTCGATCGCCTCGACCTGGTCGCCGTCCTGAAGGCGTCCGAGTGACCCCGGAGTCCGTCATGTCCACGTCCGCGAAGCCCGCGAAGTCCAACCATCACGCGCGCAAGGTCGCGATCCGCTGGATCAAGCGCGGCCTGCTCGCCCTCGTCGGCGCCGCGGGGATCGGCGCGATCGTCGTCGCCTGGTTGCCCAAGCCGCTGGTGATCGACATCGGCGCGGTCCGGCGCGGCAGCCTCGACGTCGAGATCGAGGAGGACGGCCGCACGCGCGTGCGCGATCGCTTCGTGGTCGCGGCGCCGATCAGCGGCGAGCTGGCGCGCGTCGAGCTCGAGGCCGGCGCGACGGTGACGCGCGGCCAGGTGCTGGCCCGGATCGCGCCGCCGCCGCCGATGATGCTCGACGCGCGCAGCCGCGCCGAGGCCCAGGCCCGGCTCGCGGCGGCGCTCGCGCACCAGCGCCAGGCGGAGACCGCGATCGAGCGCGCCCGCGCCGGGCAGGAGCTCGCCGCCAAGGACGCCGAGCGGTCGGCGACGCTGCTCATGCACAGCGCGATCACCGCGACCGAGCACGAGCGCACGGCGCTGGCGGCGCGGGTCGCGGCCAGCGATCTCGCGGGCGCCGAGCTGGCGCGGACCGCCGCGGCCGCCGAGGTCGTCGGGGCCCGCGCGGCGCTCGGCGATGGCCATGGCGCTGGCGTCGCGGGTGTCGCCGAGGTGACCGCGCCGATCGACGGCCGCGTGCTGCGCATCGATCGCGAGAGCGCGGGCCCGATCGCGGCGGGCGCGCCGCTGTTCGAGGTCGGCGATCCGCGGGTGCTCGAGGTCGTGGTCGACGTGCTGTCCTCCGACGCGCCCCGGCTCGCGATCGGCGCGCCGGTGACGATCGAGCAGTGGGGCGGCGACCTGCCCCTGCGCGGCAAGGTCCGGCTGATCGAGCCGGCGGCCTACGGCAAGATCTCCGCGCTCGGCATCGAGGAGCAGCGGGTCGACGTCATCGTCACGCTCGATGCGCCGCCGCCCGCGCTCGGCGATGGCTTCCGCGTCGAGGCGCACCTGCAGGTCTGGCACGGCGACGACGTGGTGCTGGTCCCGGCGAGCGCGGTCGTGCGCGATCGCGGCGGCTGGGCGGTCTACGTCGTCATCGATGGCCGCGCGGTGCTGCGCACCGTCGAACTCGGCCACCGCGGCAAGCTCGACGTCGAGGTGCGGCAGGGCGTCGCGGCCGGTGACCCGGTCGTGCTGCACCCGAGCGATCGCATCGCCGATGGCGTGCGCGTCGCGGCGCGCTGACCGAGCTCGTCCGCGGCAGACGCAAGCCTTTCGCCGGCCTGGGGGGCCGGCGAAAACGCTTCGCGATCAAGCGATGCGCGCGGGGCCGCGGTCAGGAGTCGGAGTCGACCTGCGCGGCGATGCCGGAGACCATCGTCATCGTCGCGATCACGTCGCGCATCGGCAGATCGTGCGCGGTCGTCGCGGCGCGCGCGAGATCGTCGAGCGACAGGATGCCGACGACCTCACCGGACGCCTCGAGCACCGGCACGCGCCGCACCCGGTGCGACGCCATCGTGCGCTGGACCGTCGCCAGATCGTCATTGGGACCGCAGGCATAGACCCGCGCGGTCATCGCGGCGCTGACCGGGATGTTGCGCAGCGCCTCGTCGCGCTGGTACGCGGCCATGCAGGCGTCGCGGTCGGTGATGAGTCCGACCAGGTGGTTCTCGTCGTCGACGACGGGCAGGCAGCCGACGTCGCGATCCCACATGAGGTGGGCGGCGCGCTGCAGCGTGTCCGTCAGGCGGCAGGTGACCACGGCATCGGACATGAACTGCGAGACGGTCGTCATGGGGCCCTCGTTCCTTGCGCCCATGGGGGCGTGTGATCCCGGGTAAAGCAAGAGCCGCGCCGGTGAGCGCGCGGGTGCCCGACGAGGTCGTCGCGGAACGGGACTTGCTCCACCTGCAGGTATGACCATCGAGCTGGAGATCCTCGGCGCGGCGCGCGGTGTGACCGGCTCGCGCCATCTCGTGCGGACCTCGAAGGCGACCGTGCTGCTCGACTGCGGCCTGTTCCAGGGCCACCGGGCGGAGGCCAACGCGCGCAACCGCCACCTCGGCTTCGATCCGTCGACGATCGACGCGGTCGTGCTGTCGCACGCCCACCTCGATCACAGCGGCGCGCTGCCGATCCTGTGCCACCAGGGCTACCACGGGCCGATCCACACCACGCCCGCGACCCTCGATCTGTGCGGGCCGCTGCTCGAGGACGCGGCGGCGCTGCAACAGGCCGACGCGCGCCACATCGCCTCGCTGATCGCGCGCGGTGTGGATCTCCAGCCGGTGGTCGCGCTCTACGATCACGACGACGTCGCCGCGACCCTCGCGCGCCTCGAGGGCGTGCGCTACCACCGCCCGCACGTCATCGCGCCGGGCGTGGAGCTGACGCTCCTCGACGCGGGCCACGTGCTGGGCAGCGCGATCGTCGTGCTCGATCTCGATGACGATGGCGAGCACGTGCGGCTCGCGTTCACCGGCGACCTCGGGCGGCGCCAGGCGCTGCACACGCTCGATCCCGATCTGCCCGAACGCGTGCACGTGCTGGTGAGCGAGAGCACCTACGGCGATCGCCTGCACCGGCCGATCGCCGAGAGCCGCGACGAGCTGGCCCGCGCGGTCGCGCGCACCGTGCGGCGCGGCGGCAAGGTCATCATCCCGTCGTTCGCGCTCGAGCGGGCGCAGGAGGTGGTCTACACGCTCAAGCAGCTGCGCGCGGAGGATCGCGTCGGCCCGCCGGTGCCGGTCTACCTCGACTCGCCGCTCGCGACGCGCCTGACCAACGTGTTCCGGCGCTACCCCGGCAGCTACGGCCAGGCCGCGCTCGATCTGCTGCACGTCGGCGACTCGCCGTTCGACTTCGAGGGGCTGCGCTACGTCACCGACGCCGAGGACTCCAAGGCGGTCGGTGAGACGCCAGGCCCGGCGGTGATCATCGCGGGCAGCGGCATGTGCGAGGGCGGGCGCGTGCTCCACCACCTGCGCACCACGATCAGCGATCCGAAGAACACGATCATCATGGTCGGCTTCCAGGCCGAGCACACCCTCGGGCGCCGCATCGCCGAGCGCCGCAAGGAGGTGCGGATCTTCGGCCTGATGCACGACCTCCACGCCGAGGTCGTGGTGCTCGACGGCTTCTCCGCGCACGCCGATCAGCAGGGCCTGCTCGACTTCGCCGAGGCGGTGCGCGCCCGCGGGCCGCTGCGCCAGGTCGTGCTGGTCCACGGCGAGCCCGCCGCCGAGGACGCGCTCGCCGCCGAGCTGGGCAAGCGCGGCTTCCCGCAGGTGGCGGCGCCGGAGCGCGGCGCGCGGATCCGGATCTAGCCTCGATCAGTTCGTCGGCGTCTCGGCCGCGGCGCGCGCGGCCGCCGCCTTCTCGGTGTAGATCTCGCGGCGCTTGCGGTCGACCTCGCGCTCGGCGGCGCGCTCCCACTGCCGGCCGGCCTCGAGCCAGCCCTGCGCGCGCGCCGATTCGTCCTGCGCCGCGAGCGCCTTGGCCTCGGCGGCCTCGGCCTTGGCGATGTGCGGGTTCTTTCCGAAGCTCATCTGCGTACCTCTCGCGCCCGTATAGCACTCGCGATCGGCGCGCACCGCAACTACCGCCGTCGTCGTCGCAGGAAACTACTCGGCGACGTGGACCGTGACCTCGGCCGACAGGCCGGGCCGCATCGCGATCGTCGGCTTCTGCGCCCACCGGATCTTGACCGGCACGCGCTGCACGACCTTGACGAAGTTGCCGGTCGCGTTGTCGGGCGGGATCATCGAGAACCGCGCGCCGGTCGCCGGCGAGATCGTCTCGACGAACCCGGCGAAGGTGCCGTCGTAGGCGTCGAGGCTGATGTCGACCTTGTCGTTGATCTTCATCGCCCCGACCTGGCTCTCCTTGAAGTTCGCGATGACGTAGGTGTCGGTGGGCACCAGCATCAGCAGCGCCTGGCCGGCGGCGACGGTCTGGCCCGGGTGCGCGCCGAGGCGCGAGACGATGCCATCGGCGGGCGCGTAGACCGTGGTGTACGAGGCGTTGAGCTGAGCGCGCGCGAACGCGACCTCGGCGCCCTCCACGCGCGCGTCGGCGAGCGACGAGGCGGCGCGGGCCGCGGCGATCTGCTGATCGACCGGCGACGTGTGGGTGACGTGGCCCTGGGCCTCGGCGACCTTGGCCTGGGCCATGCCGCGCTGCGAGCGCGCGAGATCGAGCTGCGCGGTCGCCGCATCGAACGCGGCCTGCGCCACGTCGTGGACCTGCTGCGCGCGCTCGAGATCTCGGCCGGTGATCGCCTGCTTCGCGAACAGCTCCTTCACGCGGCCGAGCTCGCTGTCGGCGTTGGCGAGATCGGCCCGGGCGCGCGCGACCCCGGCCTCGGCGGCGCGGATCGCATCCGAGGCGCTGCGCACCGAGGCGCCCGCGCCGACCAGCGTGGCCTTCGCCGACGACAGATCGCCGGTCGCGCCCTGCTCGACGATCGCGACCTGCGCGGCGGCGGCGGCCTGCTGGGCCTTCGCCGCCTTGAGCTCGGCGTCGGTGCGCTTGACCTCGATCGCGAGGTCGGCGGGATCGAGCTCGAACAGCTTGGCGCCGGCCTTCACCAGATCGTTGTCGTGGACGTACGCGGTCTTGATCACGCCGCCGACGCGCGCGGACACCGGCACGACGTCGGCCTCGATCTGCGCGTCATCGGTGGATTGCTTGCCCGCGCCGTACCAGCGCAGCGCGAGCCAGCCGCCCACGCCGAGCGAGGCGACGGTGGCGAGGATGATGTAGGCCTTGCCGCCGCGGCGACCGCGGGGCTTGTCTTCGGGTCTGGGGGATTCCATCGGCTACTCCACGGAGATCTCGACGTGCGCGGGCGTCTTGGTCCGGACCACGCGCAGGAACCACAACAGCGGGATGACCACGACGAACGCGATCGTCTGGACGATGAAGGTCTTCTCGAATCCGATGACGGTGCCCTGCAGCATCGCGCGGCCGGCGAGGGTCTTCTGGACCATCGCGGTGGCGAGATCGCCGGACATGCCGCGGGCCATGAACTGCGCCTTCATCGCCATCGCCTGGGCAAGGACCTCGGGCCGCAGCATCGTGACGGCGCTGGTGAGGCCAGCGCCGGCCTGCGACGCGAAGCGCGTGAACATCGTCGCGAACACCGACAGGCCGATCGAGCCACCGACCTGGCGCACGAACGCGTTGACGCCGGCGGCGCCCGCGAGCTCGTGGCGCTGGATGCCCGACAGCGCCGCGGTCGTGAGCGGGACGAACAGGAACGCGAAGCCCATGCCGGTGATCGCCAGCGGCCAGAACAGATCGCTGGTCGAGGTCAGGAGCGTGATGTCGGCCTGCATCCAGCAGCCCAGCGCGGTCAGCATCATGCCGATGCCGACGAGGATGCGGGGCGAGACCTGGTTGTAGAGCCGGCCCACGAACGGCGCGGCCACCATCATCGCGAGCGTGCGCGGCAACAGCACGACGCCCGACTGGGTCGCGGAGAAGTGCATCAGCTCCTGCATGAACACCGGCAGGAGCAGCATCGAGCCCATCAGCATCGCGAACACCACGCCGCCGATGAACGTGCCCGACGCGAACGTCGGATCGCGGAACAGCCGCAGATCGACCACCGGCGCGACCGCGGTCAGCTCGCGGATGATGAACGCGGCCAGCGCGACCACCGCGATGTACGTGACGACCTGGATCTCGGTCGAGTCGAACCAGTCCTTGGCCGAGCCCTCCTCGAGCACGTACTGCAGCGCGATGATGGCGATCGCCATGAAGATGATGCCGGCCCAGTCGAGGTGCTTGCGCTGGATCTCGGCGCGCTCGCGGTTGGCGACGAGGACGTCCGCGGGCTCGTGGACGTTGCGCATCGTCAGGTAGATGCCGAGGATGCCGACCGGCAGGTTGACGAAGAAGATCCACGGCCACGAGTAGTCGTCGGTGATCCAGCCGCCGAGCACCGGGCCGATCGCCGGGCCGACCATGATCACCATCGAGAACACGGCCATCGCCATGCCCTGCTCGGCGGGCGGGAAGGTCTGGCGCAGGATCGCCTGCTGGGTCGGCTGCAGCGCGCCGCCGCCGAGCCCTTGCACGAACCGCCACAGCACCAGCGTCTCGAGCGAGCGCGCGGTGCCGCACATCACCGAGCCGGCGGTGAAGATCACGAGCGACGCGACGTAGACCCGCTTCTGGCCGAAGAACGAGCCGAGGAAGCCGGTCAGCGGCATGACCAGCACCATCGCGATCATGTACGCGGTGGTGACCCAGGTGATCTCCTGCAGCGACGCGCCGAGCTGGCCGCGGATCTGCGGGATCGCGACGTTGACGATCGAGGTGTCGATCGTCGCCATCAGCGAGCCGAACGCGATCGAGATCGCGACCGTCCACTTGCCGACCGCGCGCGGTGGGGGCATCGCGGCGGGCGCGCTGACCATGCCCGAGGTCACGCGCGGGCTCCGTCGAGCATCAGCGAGACGATCGGATCGGCGTCGGCCACGAAGTCGCCGCCATCGGCGATGCGGCGCATGATGACCGCCTTGATCGCGCCGGCCAGAAGCATGGTCAGGAGCGGCGCGGTGGCCCTGGCGATGACGCCCTCGTCCACGCCGACCGCGACGACCTCCTCGAACGCGGCCTGGAGATCCTTGGCGGTCGTCGACGGCGAGCGCTTGTGGTACTCGGTCTCGACCGCGACCTTGACGAACCGGCGGTGGCTCTCGAGCGCGCCGAGCAGGTCGCGCATCAAGAGGCGCAGCCGCGGCTCGAACGCCAGCGCCTTGCCGTTGGTCCGCGCGGCCGCCATCAGCGGGCGCAGCGACTCGCGTCGGCGCTCGAATAGCTCGATGATCATCGCGTCGCGGTCCGCGAAGTAGTTGTAGAGCGTGCCGACGGCGACGCCGGCGCGCCTGGCGATCTGGGCGAGCGCGACCTCGTGCAGGCCGTTGGCGGCGATCAGCTCCTCGGCAGCGTCGAGGATCGAGGTCCGCACGGTCTCGCGGAGGTGGTCGCGCAGGTCCGCGCGGGGCTTTCGTGAATCGAAATTCACCGAGATGAATCTATATTCATCCGGGCCCGCTGGCAACCGCGACGTGCGCCGGGACGGTGTGTCTGCGCGCAAACGGCCCGCCGGCGCGAGGTCGCACCGGGTGGCGCAGAGGTTGGACCCTGCCGCCGTGAGACTGCGGGTTCCCCTTGCAGTTTCGGGAGCGTGGCCGCGGTATGCTCCGGCGCCCATGGGAGCGGAGTCCGAAGCCGAGCTCCACGTCGTCGTCGCCGGAGGGGTGATCACGGCCGGCGAGGCGCACGCGCTCGCGGCCGAGGCCGCGAAGGACGGCCAGCGCCTGCTGGACCACCTGCACGCCGCCGGGCGGATCTCCGATCCGGCCTTCGCGACGCTCCGCGCGCAGGCCGAGGCCCACGTCCGCGACGCGCGCACCCGCGATCTCGCCCGCGGCAAGACCACGGTCCGCAACATCAACGCCGAGAAGACCCTGAGCATGGAGCTCGGGCCCGACGGGTCGCCGCTGCGCGAGCGCAACCCGGTCAACCTCGACGACCCCAACCGCTTCCCGGTCCCCGACTGGGATCGCTACGAGCCGATCCGGCTGCTCGGGCAGGGCGGCATGGGCCGCGTCTTCCTCGCCAAGGATCTGCGGCTCCAGCGCAACGTCGCGATCAAGTTCGTGCGCGGCAACGACCCCGAGGACATCCGGCGGGTCAAGGCCGAGGCGCGCTCGCAGGCGCGGGTCAACGACGAGCGCGTGTGCAAGGTGTTCGACGTCGGCGAGATCGAGGGCCGCGTCTACATCGCGATGCAGCACATCGACGGCAAGCGCCTGACCGACCTCATCGACGATCTGACGATCGAGGAGAAGGTGCTGGTCATGCGCGGCGCGGCGCTCGGCGTCAACGAGGCCCACCGGGTCGGGCTGATCCACCGCGACCTGACGCCGGCCAACATCATGATCGAGCGCGGCGTCGACGGCGAGTTGCGGCCGTTCGTCATGGACTTCGGGCTGGCGCGCGACTGGAGCACCAGCCACACGATGACCGGCACGGTGCTCGGCACGCCGCAGTTCATGGCGCCCGAGCAGGCGCGCGGCGAGGTCAAGCAGCTCGACCGCCGCGCCGACGTCTACAGCCTGGGCGCCACGCTGTATGCGGTGCTGACCAACCACGCCCCGGTCGAGGGCGGCAACGCGCTCGAGATCCTGTCGAAGGTGTCGACGGTGGAGCCGGTGCGGCCGCGCGCGCTGGTGCCCGATCTGCCGGTCGACCTCGAGGCGATCGTGCTGAAGTGCCTCGAGAAGGATCGCGGCGCGCGCTACGACTCGGCGCGCGCGCTCGCCGATGATCTCGATCGATTCCTCGCCGGGCTGCCGGTCTCGGCGCGGACCGTCGGCCGCAGCTACCGGCTGCGCAAGGCGCTGCGCCGCCACTGGCAGGGGATCGCGGCCACCAGCATCGCGGTGGTGATCGTCGGTGGCGCGCTCGGCTTCGCGCTGCGCGAGCGGCAGCAGGCGTCGCGGCGCGAGGCGCTGGCCCGACGCTTCACCGAGCAGGTCGAGCGCATCGAGGCGCAGGCCCGCTACGCCGCGCTCGCGCCGATCCACGACATCGCGCAGGACCGCGCGCAGATCCGCACCGCGATGGACGCGCTCGCCGCCGAGATCAACGACGAGGGCGACGCCGCGCTCGCGCCCGGCCACTACGCGCTCGGGCGCGGCTACCTCGCGCTCGGCGACGACGCCCACGCCGAGGCCGAGCTGCGCCAGGCCTGGGCGCTCGGGTTCCGCGATCCGCGCGCGGCCTACGCGCTGGCGCTCGCGCTCGGCCACCTCTACCAGTACGCGCTGCGCGACATCGAGCTCCTGCCCGCGGAGCTGCGCGCGGCGCGGCGCGCGGAGGTCGCGCGCCGCTATCGCGATCCGGCGCGCGAGGCGCTGCGCAACAGCGATGGCGCCGAGGTGCCGTCGCGCGAGTACGTGGCCGCGCTGATCGCGTTCTACGAGGGCCG
The DNA here is from genome assembly GCA_021413675.1 of Deltaproteobacteria bacterium. GTDB lineage: Bacteria > Myxococcota_A > Polyangia > Haliangiales > Haliangiaceae > JAIOQA01. The sequence continues at coordinate 61,878 of JAIOQA010000215.1, forward strand.
CCTCGACGACGCGCTCCACGAGCTCGACGCGATCGACTCCGCGCGCCTGCCGTGGTTCTACGAGGCGCCGCTCCTGCGCGGCGAGATCTTGCGCGCGCGCGTGACCGCGTCCGATGGCCACGCGCCGCCCGCGCAGGTCGCCGCCGACCTCGCCGCGGGGCGGCGCGCGTTCGCGGCAGCGGCCGCGATCGGCGAGAGCGATCCGGCGGTGCACCTCGCGCTCGGCGAGCTCGAGTACACCGCGGTCCGGCTGCAGGTCTACGGCGGCGGCGAGGTCACCGCGCCGTTCACGCGCGGCGTCGAGGCCACCGGCCACGCGCTGGCGCTGGTGCCGCAGGACGTCGACGCGCTGCTGCTGCGCGCGCGCCTCTCGCGCCGGCTCGCCGAGCACCGCGGCAGCCGCGGCGAGGACGCGAGCCTCTTGCTCGCGCAGGCGGTGGGCGATGCCCAGCGCGCGGTCGAGCTCGCGCCGGCGCGCGACGACGCGCGGTTCCAGCTCGCGCAGGCGTACGTGCAGTGGGGCGAGGATCGTCAGGGGCGCGGCGAGGATCCGAGCGAGCAGCTGCGCAAGGCGGTCGAGGTCTCGGACACCGTCGGCGCGGCGAGCCGCGACGCGACCTACTACATCCACGTCGGCGTGCTCCACACGGTCTGGGCCGACTACCAGGATCAGCACGGCGAGGACTCGACGCGCGACCGCGGCCTGGCGATCGACGCCTACACCAGCGCGATCAAGCTGAGCGACTCGGTCGGCTCGGCGTGGCTCAACCTCGGCAACAACTACGCGCGGCGCGCCGCGAGCCCGCGGAGCGCGGATGCCGACGCCGATCTGCGCCGCGCGATCGACGCGCTCGAGAAGGGTCGCGCGCTCGATCCGGGCGGCTTCGCGGCGGCGTTCTACGAGGGCCAGGCCTACGCGCGGCTCGCCGATCGCCAGGGCGCGCGCGGCGAGGATCCCGCGCCCGCGCGCGCCCGCGCCATCGCGATGTACGAGCTGGGCCTGACCGTCGCGCCGCGCGCGTCCTTGCTCTGGAACGGCATCAGCATGGTCAGCACCGCCCAGGCCAAGGACGCCTGGGCGCGCGGCGACGCCCCCGACCTCGCGCACGTGCGCGCGATCACCGCGGCGACCCAGGCGATCGCCGTCGCGCCCGATCAGGCCTTTGGCTACAACAACCTCGGCGTGGCGCTGCTCGAGCGCGCGATGTCGGAGCGGAGCCGCGGTCGCGATCCTCGGCCGGCGGCCGGCGCGGCGATCGCGGCGTTCGACCGTGCGCTCGGGCTGATGCCCGACACGCCGACGATCCTCGCCAATCTGGCGGCGGTCCGGGTCGTGGTCGCCGCGGCGGAGGTCGACCGCGGCGTGGATCCGCGCGCCGGCCTGACCCTGGCGCAGGGCGAGATCGGTCGCGCGCTGGCGCAGGACCCGACGTTCGCGCCCGCGGTGAAGCTCCGCGCCGAGGTCTTCGCGACGCTGGCGCGATGGCAGGCGCTCAGCCGCCCGCTCACCGCGGGCTCGTTCGAGGCGATCGCCGCGGCCTATCGCGAGGCGATCGCGCTCGACCCCACGGACCTCGGCGCGCAGCTCGCGTTCGGCGGCGTCTGCCGTCGCTGGGCGGACGCGGCGCTCACGGCCGGGGTCGACCCGGCCGCCGCGATCGCGGAGGGCCTCGCGGTCGCCGAGCGGCTGTGCGCGGCGCGGCCGCAGTGGAGCGCGGCGTGCGCGCTGCGCGCGGGGCTGCGCGTCGCGCGCGGCAAGCGTCGCGCGAGCACCGCGGCCGAGCAGGCCGATGCGGCGCAGGCCGCCGAGGAGCTCGCGCGCTACTTCGCGAGCGATCGCAACCTGGCGCAGGAGTGGCGCGTGCGCTGAGGGGTTGGAATCAAACCCGATCCGGAGAGGCGCAGCGCGACGTCGCTCAGCCCGGCTTGACGTTGATCGTGCCGTTCATGCCAGTGCCGCTGATGTTGATCGACTGGGTGATCTTGGTGCCCGCCGGGATGGTCGGCTTCAGCGTGTACTGGTGGCCTTCGCTCTTGGGCGCGGCGTAGGGCGGGTTGCCCGACGTGAAGATCGCCTGCGGGCCGTTGGTCGGGCTGGGATCGCCGATCCACGTGTAGACGTTGATCGTGCCGCTGCCGCTGGATTTGAGCGTCACGTTGGCACCGACGGCGACGTTGGCGCTCGCGGGCGTGAAGTTCGAGGCGCCGGGCGCGGGGGTGTCGGTGACGGTGATCAGCGTGGAGGACATGGAAGCTCCGTGGTCGAGCCGGCGTGGACGCCGGTGGTTGTCGCGTGTCGACCCGCATGATCGACACAGGCGCGCTCGTGCGCTGCGGATGCGCTCCGCGTCCGGGGCCGCGCGAGGCCGCCCCGCGCATCCCCACCCCGCCCCACGAACAGACCGCCCACGTCCGGATCGTCCGTCGACCGCGCCCCGCTTGTCAACGGACGACCGCACCGCGACCCGGGGTCGTGCGAGGATCGCCGCATGGACGCGACTTCCGAGGCGACCCTTCGCGCGGCGGGTGAGCCGAGCTTTCTCGACGAGCTGCGGGCCCTGGCCGCCGGCACGGGGCACCAGCCGTGGCCGCACGCCGACGAGACCGTGCTGATCGGGCTCGAGCGATGGGGCCGGGCCCTCGCCGAGCGCGACCTGCGCGCCGGGGTGCGCGCGCTGGCTGCGGCCGGCCAGCACGGCCTGCCACAGGCGGTCGCCGCGGGCGGCGACGACATCGCGGGCATGGGCTTCACCTCCGACGACCCGACCGACGACGGCGCGACCGTCGACGTACAGCTGGCCCTGGCGGCCGCGCAGGCGCGCGCCGGGACGGTCGATCACGACGCGATCGCGGGCGCCTTCGATCCCGCGCGGCAGCTCCACACGTGGTCCGAGGACCTGCTGCCGCCCGACGACGCCGCCTTCAACTGGTACTACGAGGTCGGGCAGTGCGCGCTGGCGGCGCTGCGCGACGACGACGGCGCCGACGTCGACGACGCCAACGAGTCCTACTACTACTGGTCGCGGCCGGTCGCGGTCGGGCGCGGCCTGGTGGCCGCGGCCCGCGGCCTGCGCATGCCGGCGATGGACATCGACGAGATCGTCCTGGCGCTGGGCGCCGCGATCGCCGCCGCGGTGTAGCCGGCGCGCGCTTGCTCGCGGCCCCCCGGCTGCCGTACTACCCTGGCCCCGTGCACCTCGATCTCCACCGTCACCTCGAGGGCTCTCACAGCCCCGCGGCCCTCCTCGAGGTCGCGCGCACCTTCGACATCCGCAACCCGCTGTTCTTCGACGCCGCGGGCGATCGCTTTCGCACCGAGGCCGAGCTGGCGCCGGCGGTCACGATGGATGGGCCGTCGGCCGACGCCGGCGTGTTCTACGATCGCATCGTCAAGGCCCGCGCTGCGTACGTGAGCGTGCCGGCGATCGCGGCGCTGGCGGTCCGCGCATTCCGCGAGGCGGCCGCCGACAGCGACGGCTTCGAGATGCGGCTGTCCCTGTTCTCGATGACCCGCACGCTCATCGAGCAGCAGGGCGAGGCCTGGAAGGCAGTCGCGCCGGTGGCGTTCGCCGAGCGCGCGCGGCCGATCCTGCTGGCCGTGCTCGCGGCGCGCGATCAGGTGTTCGCGGAGACGCAGGTGCCGATGGTCGTGCGGCTCGGGCTGTCGCGCACGTTCGAGAGCGAGGCCCACTACCGCGCGCTGGCCGACATGGTCGTCGAGCACGCCGGCGCGCTGGTCGGCCTCGACGTGCTCGGGATCGTGGCGGGCGCGGATCGCGAGCCGATGCCGGCGGCGCTGGTCGAGATCCTGACCGCGCTGCGCCGGCACCTGCCGGATCTGACGATCCACGCCGGCGAGCTCGCGGGCCACGAGTCGGTCGATCGCACGCTCGCGCTCGATCCGCGCGGCATCGGCCACGGCGTGCGCTCGCTCGAGAATCCGGCGACGCTCGAGCGGCTGGCGGCGGCGGGCGTCACGCTCGAGGTCTGCCCGACCTCGAACCACCTGCTCATCAACGAGGAGGTCGCGGCGATCACGCGCATGCACGGCGCCGCGCCGCTGCCCGCGCTGCAGCGCGCGGGCGTGCACTGCGTGCTCGGCAGCGACGATCCGACGCCGATGGGCACGTCGTTCCGCCACGAGCTCGAGGTCGCGACCCGGATCGGCGTGGACATGGGCCGGCTCGAGGCCGACGCGCGCCGGCGCTGGACCGAGATGACCGGCCAGACGCTGTAGCGCGACCGATCGCGCCCGGGAAGCCGCGAGCGGCGCCGTGAAATGCGCGATGCTGGGACGGCGTTTCGACATGGCGGGGGGCTCATGGCGATGAATCGATCCTGGATGCTGATCGTGGTGGGCGCGTGCGCGAGCCCGTCGAAACCCGCACCGGTCGTGACCGCGCCGGTCGTCGTCGATGCCGCGGCGCCGCGCGACGCGGGCGCGGTCGCGGCGGCGCCGGTCGATGCGGCGCCGGCCGCGGCCGCGCCGGTGGCACCTGGCACCTGCATGCCCGACCTCGGCGCGGTGCTACCAGCGGATCCCGCGCTCGCGGGCAAGGTCTTCTATCGCGATGGCGCGGCGATGCGCTCCGGCGCGCTCGGCGTCTGCGACACCCCCGATCGGATCGTGATGTGGGCCCACGGCAAGGAGTCGCGGACCCGCGACCCGCAGTTCAACTCGCTCGTCGGCGATCTGATCGTGATCGCGCGTGACCACGTCGATCGCCTCCAGCGCGCGTCGTACGACAAGGGGTCGGGCTGCTCGCACAACTGCGAGGGTCCCGCCGGCGGCCACGCCGGGTGCTCGATGACCAGCGGCTGCTGGGTCGAGAGCAAGGTGCTGGGCGGCGCGCGGCTGTCGCTGTACCCCGAGCAGGGCTACGCGCTCGACCGGGGTGAGGCGGAGACGCGCGGTTGCGGCCCGCAGGCGTACGGCTTCGCGGTCGGCACGGTGCTCGGCTTCTGCTCGAGCGCGACCCACCTCGCGGTGCTGTCCGGGCAGCCCTGCGAGGCCGGCCAGGTGCTCACGCTGACGGTCTGGGACAACCCGGCTGATCGCGCGGACAACGCAGAAGACGTGCCGGTCCCGCCCCCGCTGTCCGGCGATCTCGATCGCGCGCACTCCACCGGCACGCGCTGGCGCTACGTGTTCCCCGCGTTCGCGGGCACCCGCGGCGCGGCGCTATCGATCGATGTTGGCGCGGCGCCCAGCGCGACGCTCGAGGTCGACGGCGCCAGCGAGGACTGCTTCGTCTTCGGGCTCAACGCGCCGCGGTCGTGATCGCACCCGCGTGGTCAGGCTGGCGGCGCCACGGTGGGCGCTCACGAGCAGGCCTGCGGGATCGACGTGAGCTGTTTCGCGGCGACCGCGTCCGCGAGCTTGTGCTGCCAGTCCGCCATCAAGCGCCGGCAAACGGCAGGCCCGACGCCACGCGTCTCGTGGCAATCAAAGTCGGCCGGCGTCAGGTCTGCAGTCATGACTCCACCCGGGTACAGCACCGGTTGCATCGCTGCCCAGTAGGCGGTGCAGCACGCGTGTGCCCTGGTGCAGCTGTCTGGGGACGACACTGTCGTCGCCGGGGACCCAGGGCTCGCCGGGGTTGGTGTCGGAGCGGGCGTGGGAGCGGGCGTCGGCGAGGTTGCCGTGGGCTCGGCAGCAGGCGCGGAGCCAGGCTGCGGGGGGAGCCGCTCGGGTGAGCGCGAGGCGCACGCGGTGAGCAGCGCGGCGGAGATCAAGAGGGTCGGTCGCATGGCGATGACAGACGCATCACGCGGCCAGATGATCCATGTGGAACAACGCTTGCGGCCGCCGAGGTCGAACTCGGGGAGCGCAGCGTCACGTCCGGCGCGCGGACGAGCGAGCGGGAATACGCGACGACCTTGGGGCGTCAGATCAGAGCCCGAGCTGGGCGCGCGTGATCACCTCGGGGCGCGGCGCGTAGGCCATCGCGCGGGCGATCACGTTGCGCAGCTCGCGCACGTTGCCGGGCCACGGGTGCGCGGTGAGCAAGGCGAGCGCGTCGGGCGTGAACGCGGGCGGGCGGCCGCCGTCCTCGGCGGCGAGCTGGCGGGCGAAGTGGCGCGCCAGCGGCGGGATGTCGTCCTTGCGATCGCGCAGCGGCGGCACGAGCAGCGGCACGACCTGCAGGCGGTAGTAGAGATCCTCGCGGAACCGGCCGCGGCGGACCTCGCTCGCGAGATCGCGGTTGGTCGCGGCGATCACGCGCACGTCGACGGTGACCGGGCGCTGCGCGCCGAGCGGGAACACCTCGCCGTTCTCGAGGAAGCGCAGCAGCTTGGGCTGGATGTCGAGGGGCAGCTCGCCGATCTCGTCGAGGAACAGCGTGCCGCCGTCGGCGGCGCGGATGACGCCGGGATGATCGCCGGCGGCGCCGGTGAACGCGCCCTTGCGGTAGCCGAACAGCTGGCCCTCGAACAGATCGTGCGGCACCGCCGCGCAGTTGAACGCGACCAGCGACTGGCTGCCGCGCGGCGACAGCGTGTGCAGCGCATGCGCGATGACCTCCTTGCCGGTGCCGGACTCGCCGGTGATCACGACGGTCGCGCGCGAGCCGGCGAGGCGCCCGAGATCGGCGACCAGCCGGCGCATCGGCCCGGACGCCGCGACCAGGCCGGCGACCTCGGGCACGGCGTCGGGCGCGGCGGCGAAGCCCTCGCCGTTGCGGAGCGCGGCGACCTCGAGCGCGAGGCCCGCGACCAGCGCGATCACGCGCAGCGCGGCGCGCTCGGCGTCGGTCGGCGACTGGCCGCCCTCGCGCTTGCCCACGCCCAGGCGCAGCCGCCGCCCGACGCCATCGCCGAGCTCGAGCCACGTGCACGGCGTGGCCCGCGCGTCGCCGGCGACCACGCGGCCGCTCTCCTCGACGACGACCGAGGCGCCGGCGAGCCCGCTCACCACCGCGACCAGCTCGCGCATGACCATCGCGGGTGACGCGCCGGGCACCGCGAGCCGCTGCAGCGCGACCTCGAGGCCGAGCGCGCGCGGCGTGGCGTCGCTGCTGATCGTGGGCATGGCGATCGGCCCGCCGCCATACGCGCGCTCGGCCTTGGCGAACGCGCGCGTGATCCAGCCCGGCAGCGGCAGGCCCATCGTCACGAGCTCGGTGGTGGCGGCCGCGACCTTGGCGTCGCCCTGCGGATCGCCGAGCGCGCGCGCGATGCCGGCCGCGCCGTAGCCCGCGAGCGCGGCGTCGAGCCGATCGCCGGCCGCGGCGAAGGTCGCGACCGCGGCCTCGAACATCGCGAGGCCCTCGTCGGCCTTGCCCTCGAGCAGCAGCAGCGTGGCCTGGGTGCGGCGCAGGTGCGCGGCGGTCCACGCGGTCGGGATGCGCTCGGCCGCGCGGTTGGCGCGCAGCACGATCGCGCGCGCGACCGCGGGCTCGGCGTTCAGGATCGCGGCGCCGGCGTACTGCACCATCAGGTCGCGCAGCAGGAAGCCCCAGCGCCCGGCCAGGCGCTCGGCGTGCGCGAACCGCTCGAGCAGCTCGGCGCCGTCGTCGCCGCGGGCGAGCGACGCGGTCGCGCGCAGCCAGGCCGCGTAGGCCTGACAGACCGCGCGCATCGACGGCAGCTCGATCGAGGCCAGGCGATCGGCGAGCGCGTCGAGGCCCTCGGGCTGGGCGGTGGTGAGCAGGTAGCGCGACTGCGAGGCGATGATCGTCGTGACCGGGAAGCGGTGCTCGTCGAAGATGCGATCGCCCTCGGCGAACACCGCGGCGGCCTCGGGCAGGCGGCCGAGGCGCATCAGCGCCTCCGACTCGGCGCGCAGCGCGAGCGCGGTGTGCACCCCGAGCGCGAGGCGCGCGTGCTCGGCGAGCTCGCGCGATCGCCGCGCCAGCGCCAGCGCCGGCTCGGGTGCGCCGAGGGCGTCGAGCTGGCGCAGCGCGAGCATCGCGCAGATGCGCGCGTGCAGCGGCGGGCACAGCGGCAGCTTGGGATCGTCGAGCATCCGCTCGAGTCGCTCGATCCCGAGGCGCGCGTGGGCCGAGTAGGTCGCGGACAGCGCGCGCAGCTGCTCGACGCACAGCCGCGGGATCTCGGGCAGCGCGACGATCGCGATCTGATCGACGCGCGCGAGGCCGCGCAGCATGAGGTCATCGTCACCGGCGAGCAGCGCCGCGTTGATCTCGGCGACGACGATCAGCGCGAGCGCGGTCGGCGAGTCGGCGGCGCGCGCCAGCTCCTCGGCCCGCATCGTGTGGGCGTGCACGCGGCCGAGATCGAACAGCTCGCCATCGGGGAACGAGTACGCGAGCGCGGCGGCGGCCTCGGTCAGCGCCAGCGGTTGTCCGGACGCGAGCGCGGGCGCGAGCGCGGCGAGCGCGCGGCGGTTGTCGGCGCGGTACAGGAGCTCGATCAACGCGAGGCCGGTCGAGGCCAGCGCGCGCGCGTCCACGCTCGCCTCGCGCGCCGACATCGCGCGCAGGAAGCTGCGCTCGGCGTCGTGCCAGTCGCCATCGAGCATGCGCTGCATCGCGGCCATCACCGCCAGGCCGGTGGCGTCGTCGCGATCGGCGGGCGGCGCGGGTGCGCGCTGGGCGAGCGCGGTCAACCGGCGCGCAACCTCACCCCGCGGGCGGCGCGCGTGGGCCGAGTCCTCGGGCAGCTCCCATCGATAGATCGTGTGGGCGTTGACGCCGAGCTCGGTCGCGAACGCGGCGCGGGTCCGCGACCCGCGGAGGCCGCGGATCAGCGCTGGGCTGAGTTCGTCATCGTTCGGCATAGTGATTATGCCAGCGGTATATGCCATGGCACTGGCATATCGTCCACTACGGATGCTGTCCGGACGCGTATCATCATGAAAACACGTTGAACCTAATGTGGCCTTCGGGATGCAAAGCACGCTGCCGAGGCATCCATCATGAGCAACGCAGCGCTTCTGCCATCCCTTCGTACCACTGCCAAAACGACCGCCGATCGCTCGGACGCCGATCGCCAGGTCGCGCCGCCGCAGATCGTGCCGCCGCCGGCGGACCTGCCCGAGCCACCGCCCGCCACGCCCAAGGCCGGCCGCAAGAAGGCCCCGCTGGTGTTCGCCGGGCTGATCGTCATCGCCGCCGCGGTCGCGGCCTACCTCTACATCGCCGGGCGCGGCAAGGTCTCGACCGATGACGCCCAGGTCGAGGGCCACGTCGCGACGGTCGCGGCGCGCGTGTCCGGTCAGGTCAAGCGCGTGCTGGTCACCGACAACCAGGCGGTCAAGGCCGGCGACGTGCTGGTCGAGCTCGACGACGCGGATCTCGCGGCGCGGCTCGCGGCCGCGCAGGCCGATCTCGCCGCCGCCAACGCGACGCTCCACTCCGCCGAGACCCAGCTCGCGCTGACCCAGAAGCAGGCCGACGCGAACATCGCGATCGCGCGCGGCGGCGTGACCCAGGCGGCGTCGGCGTCGAGCTCGACCACGGCGATGATCGCCCAGGCCGAGGCCGACGTCGACGCGGCGATCTCGCGCCAGAAGCTCGCGACCACCGAGCTCGGCCGCGCCCAGCGCCTGTTCGATGCCGGCGCGACCACGCAGTCGGAGCTCGACGCCCGCCGCGCCACCGCCGATCAGGCCGATGCCGCGGTGGCCCAGGCCCGCGCGCGCCTCGCCTCGGCGCAGGCCGGTCGCTCGAACTCGAGCGGCACGATCGAGGCCGCGCGCGGTCGGCTGCTCGCGGCGCAGACCGCGCCCGAGCAGGTCGAGGTCGCGACCGCGCAGGTCGAGCTCGCGAAGGCCAAGGTCGCGCAGGCGACCGCCGCGGTCCACACCGCCGAGCTCAACCTCGGCTACACCAAGATCCGCGCCGAGATCGACGGCGTCGTCGCCAAGCGCACCGTCGAGCCGGGCCAGATGGTCTCGCCCGAGCGGCCGCTGCTCGCGCTGGTCGGTACCACCGAGCTGTGGGTCGTCGCGAACTTCAAGGAGACCCAGCTCGAGGACCTCAAGCCGGGCCAGCGCGTGAAGGTCTCCGTCGACACCTACGACAAGGCGATCAACGCCACCGTCGACAGCATCCAGGCCGGCACCGGCGCGCGCTTCTCGCTGCTGCCGCCCGACAACGCCAGCGGCAACTTCACCAAGGTCACGCAGCGCGTGCCGGTGCGCATCAAGCTCGGCGATCTCCAGGGCCTGACCCTCCGCCCGGGCATGAGCACGACGGTGACGGTCTACACCGCGCCGCGCACCTGAACGCGACCACCTTCGCCACCTCATCAATCGATCGGCTCAAGGAGCGTGTCGTGAACAACCAGGTCCGCGGGTCGAAGGGCGCCATCACCGTCGTCGTGATGATGGCGGCGATGATGGCCCTCATCGACATCTCGATCGTGAACGTCGCGCTGACCGACATCCGCGCCAGCTTCGGCACGCCGCTCGATCAGATCGGCTGGGTCTCCACCGGCTACATGATGGCGAACATCGTCATCATCCCGATGACCGGCTGGTTCCAGCGCCGGTTCGGCTATCGCAAGTACTTCGCGGTCTCGGTGGTGCTGTTCACCACGGCGAGCGCGCTGTGCGGCCTCGCCTGGAACCTGCCCTCGCTCGTGATGTTCCGCGTGCTCCAGGGCATCGGCGGCGGCGCGATCATCCCGACCGCGCAGGCGGTGCTGTTCGCGCGCTACCCGCGCGAGGAGCACGGCATGGCCGCGGGCCTCTACGGCCTCGGCGCGATCACCGGCCCGCTGCTCGGGCCCACGATCGGCGGCTACCTGATCGACGCGTCGTCGTGGCACTGGATCTTCCTGGTCAACGTGCCGGTCGGCATCGTCGTCGCGATCCTCGCGTGGCGCGTGATCGAGGAGCCCGACTTCGTGGCGGATCGCCGCCCGATCGACAAGACCGGCGTGATCTTGCTGGCCACCGGCATGCCGGCGCTGCAGTACGTGCTCGAGGAGGGCAACCGCGAGGGCTGGTTCGACTCGATGACGATCCTGATGCTGAGCGGCGTCGCGGTGATCGCGCTCGCGACCTTCATCGTGCACGAGCTCGAAAACCCGAATCCCGTGGTCGATCTGCGGGTGTTCAAGAATCGCAGCTACGCCGCGGGCACCGGCATCAACTTCCTCACCGGCCTGGCGCTCTTCGGCAGCTCGTACCTGTTCTCGCTCTACTGCGGCTCGGTGATGCACTACACCGCGCTCGACATCGGCCGCGTGTTCCTGATCGCCGGCCTCGCGCAGATCGTCTTGATGCCGCTGGTCGGGCGCTACGGCGTCAAGTACGACGCCCGCATCCTGCTCGCGATCGGCGTCACGATCGTCGCGTTCAGCCAGTACCTCGGCGCGCAGCTGACCGACGTCGCCGGCTTCGACGATCTGGTGGCGCCGCAGCTGGTCCGCGCGGTCGGGCTCGCGTTCATCTTCATCCCGGTGTCGGTGGCGTCGCTGTCGGACATCCCCGCCGACCAGCGCGGCAACGCCACTGGCCTCTTCAACCTGACCCGCGAGCTCGGCGGATCGCTGGGGACCGCGTGGATGGGCAAGGTCGTCGCCGACGGCATGGCCACCCACGGCGCGCAGATCGCCGAGCACGTGAGCGCGTACTCGCCCGAGGTCCAGGACCGGCTGCTGCAGCTGCGCGGCGGCGGGCTGCCGGCCGAGGCGATCCTCGACCTCAAGGTGAAGGGCCAGGCGCTGGTGCTGTCGTTCGAGGATGGCTTCCGCATCGCGATGGTCGCGATCCTGTTCGGCCTGGCGCTGCTCATGCTCATGAAGAAGCCGCGCGCCGGCGCCTCCGTCTCCGGCGCGCACTGACTCGCTGACCTCGCGGGCGCTCACCGCGACTTCGCACCGCCGTCATGCTTGGCGCCTCCTCGCGAGCGCGCCGGCGTCATCGCGCTCGCTCGTCGAGCGCAGGAGATCGTCATGTTCGCTCGCTCTCGCTCGCTGTTCCTCGCCACGCTGGTCGCCACGCTGATCGCGGGCGTCGATGCTCACGCCGATACCGCGCCGCTGGCCGCGCCCGACGCCTCGACCGCGCTCGCCGACGCCACCGGCATCGCCGGCGGCCTCACCGCCGATCAGGTCGCGCACGCCGCGCAGGGCGCGAGCCCGGCGCTCGCCGC
>JAIOQA010000216.1 GCA_021413675.1 Deltaproteobacteria bacterium
CCTCATCACTTATAACAAGGACGCGGATTCAACCAAGTACGAGAATCTGCGAGATGTTTTTCGACCGGGTCAGCCGCGCGCGCGAACGCGCGCCTCGAGCGCCTGCGGGCCCGGCAGCGCGCGCTCCACGCCGAGCGCGACGCGCTCCGCGCCTACGCGCCCTTGTTCGACGACCTCGCCGAGCTGTTCGCCGACGACGCGCCCGACGGTCGCGCGCGCCACGTCTCGGTCTACCTGCTGCAGCTGCGGCACGGCGACGACGCGATCGCCGCGCTGCGCGGCGCGCTCGATCGGGTCGCCGACGGCGAGTACGACCTGCGGGTCCGCGCGCTCGCGACCGGCGAGACGGTCGTGCTCCTGCTGGTGCCGGCGGCGCGCGCCGCGCTGATCGAGCAGCAGCTCGCCGACGCGCGCGTCGAGCGGGCCGCGGTGCCGGCCGCGCTCGGCGGTCGCCCGCTGCCCGACGCGCTCGCGCGCATGCGGCCGCGCCTCGCCGAGGTCGAGCGCGAGCTCGCGGCGATCACCTCTGAGGCTCGCGACCTCGCGCGCGCCCGCGGCGCCGAGCTGGCCCGCGCGCGCCGCGGCTTCCACGACGAGCTGATCGCGCTCGACGCCGCCCAGCGCGCCGCCGACAGCCCGCGCGCGTTCGTGCTCGAGGGCTGGCTGCCCGAGCGCGCGCGCCCGGCGCTGACCGCGGCGCTGGCCGCGGCGCTCGGCGCGGCGATCACCGTCGAGGCGGTCGGCCGCGGGGTCGGCCACGGCGAGGACGCGCCGGTCGTGCTCACGAACCCGCGGCTGTTCGCGCCGTTCGAGGCGCTGACCGCGCTGTTGCCCCTGCCCCGCTACGGCACGGTCGACCCGACCCCGTTCGTCGCGGTGTTCTTCCCGATGCTGTTCGGCGTCGTGGTCGGCGATGTCGGCTACGGCGCGGTGATCGGCGCGATCGCGCTCGCGCTCCGGTGGCGCGGCGCGCCCGGCGGCACCGCGCGCAAGGTCGCGCACATCGCGGCGCCGGTCGCGATCTACACGATCGTCTTCGGCGCGCTCTACGGCGAGCTGTTCGGCGATCTCGGCACGCGCCTGTTCGGCATGCGCGCGCTGTGGTTCGATCGGCGCGAGGCGGTGATGCCGTTCCTGGTGCTCGCGGTCGCGCTCGGCGGCGCGCACCTCATGCTGGGCCTCATCGTCGCGGCGGCGAGCCGGTGGCGCGAGGATCGCCGCGCCGCGATCGGCCGCGGCATCACCGCGGCGATGCTGGTGTTCGTCGCGGTCGCGCTGCTGGCGCTGGTCGATCGCCTGCCCCAGGTCCTGCTCATGCCGGCGGTGATCGCGCTCCTGGTCGCGCTGCCGGTGGTGATCCTCCTCGAGGGTGCGAGCGCGCTGCTCGAGTTCATGACGCTGATCGGCCACGTGCTGTCGTACGCGCGCGTGATGGCGCTCGGCACCGCGTCGGTGATGCTGGCGGTGGTCGCGAACCAGATGGCGGGCGCGTTCGGCTCGGCGGCCCTCGGCATCGCGTTCGCGCTGGTGTTCCACCTGGTCAACTTCGCGATCACGCTGTTCAGCCCGACGATCCACGTGATGCGCCTGCACTACGTGGAGTTCTTCGGCACGTTCTTCGAGCCCGGCGGCACCCCGTATCAGCCGCTCGCGCACTGGTCGCCCTCCGCGACGTGAGGTTTGCGAATCACCGAAGGAGACAGTCATGGACGCCATGTGGATCCCCATCGCCGCCGCCGTCGCGATCGCCGGCACCGCCCTCGCCACCGCCTGGGCCCAGTCGCGCATCGGCGCCGCCGCCGCGGCGGCCCTCGCCGAGAAGCCCGAGCTGCGCACGACCGCGGTCCTGATGATCGCGATCCCCGAGACCATGGTCGTGCTGGGGTTCGTCGTCGCGGTGCTGATCCTCCTGCGCGGAGGTTGATCATGGCGATCGGCGAGCTGCTGCAGGCCCTGGAGCGCGACGCGACCGCGGAGGCGGAGGCGATCGTCGCCGCGGCGCGCGCCGAGGTCGCGCGGCTCGACCTTGCGACCGCGCACGATCGGGCCGCCCGGCTCGCCGCGGACGAGGCCCGCGCGACCGCCCTCGCGCAGGCCGCCGCCGACGGCGCGCGGCTCGACGCCGATCACCGCGCGCGCACGCTCGC
>JAIOQA010000217.1 GCA_021413675.1 Deltaproteobacteria bacterium
GCCGCCGTGGTCGCGGGCCGCAAGGTCACGCCGCGGGCGTTCGAGGAGCCGCGCTACTTCGAGAGCTGCCTGCCGATCGAGGTGATGGCCGAGCGCGGCGAGGATGTCCTGCGCCACGGACCGATGCGGCCGGTCGGCCTCGACGATCCGCGGACCGGGCGCTGGCCGTACGCGGTCGTGCAGCTGCGGCCCGAGAACACCTGGGGCACGGCCTACAACCTGGTCGGCTTCCAGACCCGGCTCGCGTACCCCGAGCAGGCGCGGATCTTCTCGATGATCCCGGCGCTCGCGAACGCCGAGTGGCTGCGCTTCGGATCGATCCACCGCAACAGCTACCTCGACGCGCCGGCCTTGCTCGGCGCGAGCTTCGAGCTCAAGACCCGGCCGTCCCTGCGGTTCGCGGGCCTGCTCACCGGCGTCGAGGGCTACGTCGAGTCGTGCGCGATGGGCCTGCTCGTCGCGTGGATGACCGCGGCCGCGCTCGGCGGCAAGACCCTGCCGCCGCCGCCGCTCACGACGATGTTCGGCGCGCTCTACGATCACGTCACCCGGGTCCGCGGGCCCAAGGACAAGTTCGTGCCCACCAACGTCAACTTCGGCCTCTTGCCGCCGCTGCCCGGCACGCGCAAGGACAGCCGCAAGCTCCGCGCCGCCGAGCGCGCGATCGCCGAGCTGGGGCCGTGGCTCGCGCAGGTCGACGGCGCGATCGGCGGGGTCCGCGCCAACCCGCCGCCGCCGGCGATGGCGTCGCCGACCGCGGGGGTCGCGTGAGGCTCGCGGGCAAGGTCGCGGTCGTCACCGGGTCGTCGTCGGGCATCGGCCAGGCCACCGCGGCGGCGCTCGCCGCCGAGGGCGCGGCGGTCGTCGGGTTCGCGCGCCGCTACCGCAAGGCCAGCTTCGCCGCGGCCGATCTGGTCGCAGGCCAGGTGCTCGAGATCGCCCTAGACGTCGGCGACGAGCATGGCGTCGACGCGCGGTTCGCGGCGCTGCCGCGGCTCGACATCGTCGTCGCGTCGCACGGCACCGGCACGTTCGCGCCGATCGCGACCGCGTCGGTCGACGATCTCCGCCAGATGCTCGGCTGCCACGTCGTCGGCACGTTCCTGATCGCGCGCGCGGCCCTGCGCCACATGAAGGTCCAGCGCGCCGGCCACGTCGTGATCGTGTCGTCGAACGCCGCGCAGCAGGCGTTCGCCGAGTGCGCGGGCTACACCGCCGCCAAGGCCGGCCAGCTCGGGTTCGCGCGGGTGCTCGCCGCCGAGGCCCGGCCGTACGATGTCCGGGTCACGAGCGTGCTGCCGGGCGCGACCGACACGCCGATCTGGGACGAGCGCCCGGGCTTCGATCGCCAGAAGATGCTGCGCCCCGGCGACGTGGCCGGCGTGATCGTCGATCTGGTCGCGCGGCCGCAGGTCGCGATCGATCAGGTCGTGGTGATGCCGCCCGCCGGCGCGCTGTGAGACGGGCGGCGCGGCTCGCGCTCGCGCTGCTCGCGGTGGCGGCGTGTCGCGATCGCGATCGCGGCGCCAGCCCCGAGGCCGCGATCCGCGCGTTCACCGACGCGTGCAACGCCGATGATCCGGCGGCGATCGCGGCCACCGTCGTGCCCGCGGACCGGCTCGCGCGCGCGCTGACGTGCCCCGACGACAGCGACACGATCGCGGTCGCCGCGCGGCTCGGCGAGGCCTTCCGGACCCAGAACCGCGGCGCGGCGATCGAGATCGTCGACCTGGTCGCGACCCGGGACGCGATCGCCCCGGGGGCGTCGGTCTTCGGCTGCACCGCGCGCGAGGCGTTCGAGCACGCGCGGGTCACCGCGACGCTGCGGTTCGCGGGCGAGCTCAAGACCGAGGTCGCGGAGCTGGCCGCGCTCGATGGCGTTTGGCGCATCGTGCCGCGCGCGCAACCTTGACTCGGGTGCTGCGGCCCTACGCAGAACTTGCGCGCTCGGTTCACGAATCGCGTCGCTTCTGCGAAGTGCTCTGAGCAAATCGCACTTCCGGTCGACTACGATGAGGGAGGTGAGCGCGCTCCCGGGAGAAGCCGACGAACCGCCTCGGGGGCCGCCCGGGGCACCATTCGTCGTTGGCATCCGGGCCGGCTCCGCGGACGCGGTCGACCGCTTCCTCGCCACGATCGGCGCCGACAGCGGCATGAGCTTCGTGGTGGTCGGCGATCCGGGCGCGGCGCTCGGCCGCGACCGGGTTGCGCGGCACACGCCGATGCCGGTGGTCCCGGTCGAGGGCGCCACCGAACTCGAGCCCGATCGGGTCTACCTGGTCGCCGACGGCAGCGCGGTGACGATCACCGCGGGCGTGCTCCACCCGGATCGCACGCGGGCCGCCACCGACGCGCCGGCCGACACCTTCTTCCGCGCGCTCGCCGATGATCAGCACGAGAACGCCGCGTTCGTGGTCATGGGCGCGGCGTCGCCGGGCTCGCCCGGACTCGCCGCGGCGCGGCGGCACGGTGGCCTGGTGCTGATCGAGGCGCCGGTCGCAGGTGACCCCGGCGGGCCGACCGACGAGGTCGTTCGTCCCGAGCAGATGCCGCTGCGCCTGGTCGAGGCCGCGCGCCGCCGTGGCCCGCGGCCCGACGACGCCGCGCTGCTGGCCGCCGTCGCGCCGCTGTGCGCCGCGATCGCCCTGCACACCGGCGACGACTTCAGCCACTACAAGGCGACCACGCTCGTCCGCCGGATCGAGCGGCGCCTCGCCGCGCTGCGCCTGGCGAGTGTGGAGCCATACGTCGCGCGCGTGCGCACCGACCCCGACGAGGCCCGCGCGCTGGTCCGCGAGCTCATGGTCTCGGTGACGCAGTTCTTCCGCGAGCCGGAGGCCCTGGCTCTGGCGGTCCGCGAGGCGCTGGCGGCCCACGCGTCCGTCGCCCCGCCGACCGGGCCGATCCGCATCTGGGTCCCCGGGTGCGCGACCGGCGAGGAGGCCTACTCGATCGCGATGCTCGCGCGCGAAGCGCTCGGCGACACCGGCGGGGCGCTGCAGCTGTTCGCCAGCGACATCGACGCGGCGGCGCTCGACGTCGCGCGCGCCGGCTGGTACCCGATCGCGATCGCGGAGCGCGTCTCGCCAGCGCGCCTGGCGCGGTTCTTCGCGCGCGACGGCGACGGCTATCGCGTGACCAAGGCGCTGCGCGAGGACTGCTCGTTCGCGGTCCACAACGTGCTGCGCGATCCGCCGTTCGCGCGCCTCGCGCTGGTCTCCTGCCGCAACCTGTTCATCTACCTGGAGCTGACGCTCCAGGCCGAGCTGTTGCCGCTGTTTCACTACGCGCTCCGCCCGGGCGGCGTGTTGGTGCTGGGCGCCGCCGAGACCGTGAGCGGCGCACCGGACCTGTTCGACACGATCGATGCCATGCGGCGGGTGTATCAGCGCCGCGAGCAAGCGCATCGGCTGTCGTTGCGCGCGCCGCTGGAGGCGAGCCAGGCCCGTGGCCGTATCGGCCTCGCGCCGCGCGCGCCCGCCAGCGGCCCGGTCGCGCGCGCCCTCGAGCGCGCGCTGCTCGACGAGCATGCGCCGCCCGGCGCGGTGATCACCCACGCCGGCGCGGTCGTGTACCTGTGCGGTCGAACCGAGCCCTATCTCGACCCGCCGCACGGGCAGGTGCCCTTCGATCTGTTCGCGATGACCAAGCCGATGCTGCGCCACGAGCTGCGCAACGCGCTGGCCCAGGCGATCGCGTCCGGCGCCGAGGTCGCGACGCGCGACCTGCTGGTACCCGGGGCCGGCGTCGTGCGCTTGCGCGTGCGGCCGATGCGCGAGCTCGGCGCGGGGGCGGACCTCTACCTGGTCGTGTTCCAGGCCCAGCCGCGCGCGGCGGCCGCGACGACGGCGGATCCGGAGGCGCCGCTGGTCGAGACGCTCGAGCGCGAGCTCGACGCCACCCGCGCGCAGTGGCGCGGCACGCTCCACGAGCTCGAGACCGCGAACGAGGAGCTGCGGGCCTCGAACGAGGAGCTGCAGGCGGTCAACGAGGAGCTCCAGACCTCGCGCGAGGAGCTGCAGTCGACCAACGAGGAGCTGACCACGCTCAACACCGAGCTGGCCCAGCGGGTCGCGGCCCTCGATGCGGCGCACGACGATCTGCACAACCTGTTCGACGCGACCCACATCGCCGTCGTGCTGCTCGATCGGGCCCAGCGCATCCGCCGGTTCTCGCCGGCGGCGCGCGACCTGTTCCGGTTGATCGCGACCGATGTCGGGCGGCCGCTCGCGGACATCGCGCCGCGGTTCACGCCGGTGGACCTGGAGGCGGCGGTCGCGGATGTGCTGGCCACGCTCGCGCCGCGCGAGCTCGCGGTCCATCGCCCCGATGGCGACGCGCGCTACCAGCTGCGGGTCCTGCCGTATCGTAGCCTGAGCGGCGAGGTCGACGGGGTGGTCGTCACGTTCGTCGACGTGACGCTCCTCGAGCGCGCCGAGCGGCGCGCGCGGCACCGCGCCGAGGAGCTCGAGCGGGTGATGGACGCGTTGCCCGCGATGGTGTTCTTCACCGACGATCCGCACGCCGCGGTCGTCACGGGCAACGCGGCGTCGGCCCGCCAGCTGCGCGCCCGCGACGGGGCGCCCCTGCCGCTGGGCCTCGCGTCGCCGGCCGGGGGCTTCCGGATCTTCCACGACGGGGTCGAGCTCGACCGCGAGCAGCTCGCGATCACCCGCGCGGCGCGCGGCGAGTCGGTCCGCGACTTCGAGATCGAGATCCGCTTCGACGACGGCACGGTCCGTAACATGCTCGGCAACGCCGAGCCCCTGCGCGACGACGCCGGGCAGCCGCGCGGCGCGGTCGGCGCGTTCGTCGACATCACCGCGCGCATCCGCGCCGAGCAGGAGCAGCGGGCGGGCGAGGAGCGCTACCGCACGCTCGCCGCGACGGCGATCGATCTGATCGCGCGCTACGATCGCGACCACCGCTACCTCTACGTGAACCCGGCGCTGGCCGCCCGCCTGGGCAAGCGCCTCGACGAGATCGTCGGGCGCAGCACCGCCGAGATCGGTCGACCGTCGGCGTGGAGCGAGCATCTCGGTGAGGTGTTCGCGACCGGCCAGGGCATGCGCGTGGACTGGTTCGGCACCGACGGCCGCTGGTACGACGTGCAGCTGTCGCCGGAGCTCGAGGGCGACCGGGTCGCGTCGGTGGTCACGGTCGCGCGCGACATCACCGAACAGAAGGTGGCCGAGGACGCGCTGCGCGGGAGCGAGCAGCGCTATGCCGCGATCTTCGCGACCGCGCCGTTCGGGCTCGCCGTGACCCGCGCGCGCGACGGCATCATCCTCGCGGTCAACCCGGCGTTCGCGCGGATCTTCGAGCGAGGCGCCGAGGACATCGTCGGACAGACCAGCATCGCCCTCGGCATCTCGGAGCCCGCGGTGCGCGACCAGATGATGGCCGAGCTGGCCTCGACCGGCGTCGTCCGGGGCTTCGTCAGTCGTCGCCGCATGCCGTCGGGGCGAGAACGCGCGCTGTCGATCAGCATCGACCTCGTGACGGTCGACGGCGAGCGGCTCACGATCTCCAGCATCGAGGACATCACCGAGCGCGTCGCCGCCGAGGCCGCGGCTCAGGCCGCGCAGCGCGAGACCGAGGTCCAGCGCGCGCAGCTCGAGGCGGTCATCGAGTCGGTCCAGGATGGCATCGTCGTGCTCGATCCGGCGGGTCGCGTCGTGCTGGTCAACTCCGCCGAGGCCCAACACTACGATCTGCCGGGGCCGCCGCATGCGGTCGATCTCGCGATGCTCGTCGGCCGCTACGAGCTGAGCACGCCCGACGGTGAGGTCGTGCCGCCCGAGCAATGGCCGGCGGCGCGGGTGCTGCGCGGCGAGTCGATCGTCGACGTCGAGCTGCGCGTGCGCTGGGACGCGCAGCCGATGCCGCGTGACGTCTCGTTCAGCGGCCAGCCGATCCGCGACGCGCAGGGCACGCCCGCGTTGATCGTGATCGTGACCCGCGACATCAGCGAGCGCAAGCGCCGCGAGGTCGAGCACGCGCGCCTGCAGGCCGACCTGGCGCAGGCCCAGAAGATGGAGGCGGTCGGCACGCTCGCGGGCGG
>JAIOQA010000259.1 GCA_021413675.1 Deltaproteobacteria bacterium
AGCCCGCGCCGCCGCCCGCGCCCGATCCTGCCGCGCCCACGCAGGACGAGGAAGACGAGATCGCGTTCATCGAGGACAGCGGCCCCTCGTCCGAGGACGAGCCGGTGTTCACCGCCGAGCCGCGCGCGCCCACCCAGGGCCGCGTCGAGCCCAGCCGCAACGCGCCGATCGAGGTCCGCGCGTCGCGGCCGCTCGGCGTGCCGCTGCCCACGCCGTCCGCCGGTGCGATCTCGCGCGCGGTCGCCCAGGCCGCGCCGTCGGCGGCGGTCGCCGGCTCCGGCACCCGCGTCGCGCCCGGCGCGCGCCCGCCGCAGCCGCTGTCCGAGCTGGCCACCGCGCGCCTGGTCCGCCCCGAAGATGGTGACTACCCGTTCGAGGTCTCCGGCGCCGGCGTGCTGGTCGTGCGCGTCGACGGCAAGATGTTCACGCGCACCGAGGGCGTGGATGTCACCGGCGGCGAGCTCGCGTACGAGGCCGCGCATCGCCGCGCGCGCGGCCGCGACACCACCGAGCCGTTCGCGATCAACGGCCGCGCGATGTACGCGGTCTCGGGCAAGGGCCACCTGATCGCGTCGCCGCTCGGCGGCCAGTTCACCGCGGTCCAGCTCGACGACGACATCTTCTACCTGCGCGAGGATCTGGTCTTCGCGTTCGAGCCGCAGCTGCGCTGGGAGAACGGCCACGTGCCGGGCTCGCGCGCGCGCCTGCTGATGGTGCAGTTCCGCGGCAACGGCGCGGTCGCGTTCCGCGCGCAGCGCCCGCTGCTCGCGGTCAAGCTCGCGCCCGAGCGCGTGCTCTACGTCGACGCCACCGCGCTCGCCGGCTGGATCGGCCGGGTCGTGCCGCGCGGCGTGCAGGCCGGCGGCACCACCGGCTCCGAGCTGTTCGTCGAGTGCACCGGCGAGGGCGTCGTGCTCGTCGAGGAAGAGACCGCGCCGCCGGTGAGCGCGCCCGCGCCGGCCCCATGAGAGTTTGTCATCAAACTCGAATTTCTCCGGTTCCGGACGAGAGCGGGACCGTCGTCCTCGACGGGGCCGCTCGATCGAAGAAGAGCCTGGAGGCGAAAGCCTCACAGGCTCTGAGGCGAACATGTGAGCCGGCTCAGGTTCCGGAGGAGATCGGGCCCAGCGTCCCCGCTGGGGCCGATCGATCATGACGGATCAGCCGCGCCGCAAGCTCCGGCCGCTGCGCGATGAGATCACCGATCTCCCCAACCTGATCACGCTGGCGCGCATCGCGCTCATCCCGGCGGTGCTCGCGTTCACCGCGCGCGGCGGGCCGGGCATGGCGATCGCTGCGTGCTCGCTGTTCCTGCTGGGCGCCGCGACCGACTGGCTCGACGGCTGGCTCGCGCGCCGCATGGGCCTGGTCACGGTCCTCGGCAAGTTCCTCGATCCGCTCGCCGACAAGCTGATCGTGCTGTCGACGCTGGTGATCCTCGTCGGCGCCGGGCGCGCGCCCGCGTGGCTCACGGTGCTCCTCATGTCGCGCGAGCTCGCGGTCACCGGCCTGCGCGCGATCGCCTCGCAGGAGGGCCTGGTCATCGCCGCCGGCACCAGCGGCAAGATCAAGACCGTGATGCAGCTCGCTGGCATCGCGCTCTTGCTCGCGCACTATCCGATCGAGCTCGGCCCGGTCACGATCGACTGCCACCAGATCGGCACGTGGATCGTCTACGCGTCGCTGGTCATGTCACTGCTGTCGGCGGTCGAGTACTTCCGGTTCTTCGCCGATGCCGCCGCGCGCCAGGCCGAGGTCCTCGCCGCCGAGGGCATCACTCGCGCCGAGCTCAAGGCCCGCGCCCGTCAGCGTCGGGCCCAGCGCCGCCAGCAGCGCCGCGCCAGCAAGCTCGAGCGCCGCGAGCAGAAGCGCGCCGCGCGCGCCGATCGCAAGCGCGGCGGGACCACGCGCGGCCCGCGCCGCGGCAAGCGCCGGGGCAAGGCGTGACCACCGCGATCGGCCTGGCCGCGCGCCTCGCCGGGTGCCGCGGGCGGGTGCTGCTCGACAGCGCCAGCGACGCCGACGGGCAGGGCGGGGCGTCGTTCGTCGCCGCGCGCCCGCTCGCGAGCCTGTGCGCGCGCGGCGACGCGCTCGAGCTGCGCGATGTCGATGGCGCGATCGTCCGCGCCTGGCGCGGCGATCCGATCGCCGCCGCCGAGGACTTCGCGATCGCCCACGGCGCCGATCTTCGCGCCGACGCGGACGGCGAGCCCGTGCCGCGCGTGATCGGCTGGTTCGGCTACGAGCTCGGCGCCGCGATCGTCGGCGTCGCGCCGCGCGCCGATCGCGACATCACTGACACTAACGAGATCGACGTCCCCGATCTCTGGCTCGCCGCGTATGGCGCAGTCGCACGCGTGCGTGCCGGCGAGGTCGCGATCCTCGGCGATGATCCGGAATCTCGCGCGTGGCTGACCACGCGCCTCACCGAGGATCGCCTGTCCTCATCACCGGCCGCGCCGCCGCAGCTCGGCGCGCTCACCGCGCCCGACGATCCCGACGGCGCCGCGCATCGCGCGCGCGTCGCCCGCATCCGCGACTACCTCCGCGCCGGCGATGCGTATCAGGTGAATCTCGCGCGTCGCCTGATCGCGCCCGTCGCGCGCGCCGGCGATCCCCTCGCGGTCTACGCCGCCCTCGCCACCAGCGCGCCCGCGCCGTTCGGCGCGCTGATCGAGGCCGACGGCGCGACCCTCCTCTCTGGCTCCCCCGAGCGCTTCCTTTCGCTCCGCCCGCGCGGCCGCATCGAGACCCGCCCGATCAAGGGCACGCGTCCGCGCGCCGCCGATCCCGATCGCGATCGCGCCCTCGCCGCCGAGCTCGCCGTCGCCGAGAAGGACGGCGCCGAGCACTTGATGATCGTCGACCTCGAGCGCAACGACCTCGGGCGCGTCGCCGTCACCGGCTCGGTCTCCGTCGACGCGCTCGCCTACGTCGTCGAGCTGCCCGGCCTCCATCACCTCGTCTCCCGCGTCTCTGCCGAGCTCCGCCCCGACATCGGCCTCGCCGCGCTCCTGCGCGCGACCTTCCCCGGCGGCTCGATCACCGGCGCGCCCAAGCGCCGCGCCATGCAGATCATCGACGAGCTCGAGCCCGTCCGCCGCGGCCCCTACTGCGGCGCCTTCGGCTGGCTCGCCCCTGGCGCCCTCGAGCTCGCGATCGCGATCCGCGTCGCCGTCGTCACGGACCGCGACCTGCGCGTCCACGTCGGCGGCGGCATCGTCATCGACTCCGACCCTGCCGCCGAGCTCGCCGAGACCGAGGTCAAGGCCGCCGGCTGGCGCCGCGCACTGGCGGCGCTCGCCGGTCAGTCTGTGTCACGCGATCCGTGCCAGTAGGGGCTCGAGCCGTGACGTAGCCTCGGGCTCGGTGTAGCCGCGCTGGTCGTCTGGCAGGGTCCCCGCAGCGTGTTGACGGATCCGCGAACACCTTCTGCTCACGGCCTGTCGTCGGAGAATCGCACCTTGAGGTGCTCGGCGTGTCGGTTCGTGCGACCTCTGAGTTCATCAAGGAGGCGCTCCGACGCCTGCCAGCCGTCCCATACTGCGGCCCGCTCGATTCCTACGCACTCCTCAGGCGTCGCGATGCGTTCATTGCCGAAATTGTCGGTGATGTAGCACTCGCGGAAATTGCCGACCGGTTGGCGAAACTGTGTCGGATACGCTTGAAGCTCCGGAGGGAGTTCACACCAGCCGATTGCTTCCCATCGGTCAGCGGGGCGGAGCCTTACGGGGATGACAAATGCGAAAGGGATGGTCTTGAGAGTGTCCAGGTCCGCTTCTGGACGGGATGAATTGTAGCGAAGGAACGCCATATTCGGTCGCTTCATGAGCCACGCGTATCCGTAGGTTTCATCCGCAAGAGGAACTCGAAAAAGCGTACCGATTCTGCGAGGGATGCTCTGCTTGTCTGGCATTGGCGGCTCCTGGTTTCGGCGTTCTTATCTTGCATCATACCGAGGCAGCTTTCCCCATGCCATGGTGCTCAGCGAATCAAATAGTGGACCCATTGGATTGTCCTTGGCCACGCCACGTACTCTGTTTGGCGTTCTGAAGGGAGTTCCTGTGTCGGAGCGGGCTCCGCCGTGGTAGTCGATAAGTTGCTGTTCCCTGCCCCGGATTCGTAGGTATGCTTGATCTCTGTATCGGTTCGCGTATGAAACCGCATTGCCTACATCGAACCTGTCCAGCTGCGCTGCGCCGAATGATGGGCCGGTTGGCTCATCGTCTTCGTCGATGTGGTGATTCTGATCGCGCATTTCTATGGCATGGAGTGCCTGTGGGGCCAGTGGAAGGGTGAGGTCGACAACCGAGCTCGTGCGCCCAGAGTAGTATTGCCCTGTGCTGTATTCGTACTTTGTGTAGGTCACGTAGATCCGACCCCACCGTCTACGCCGTCGATTCGTCTGGTCGTCGGGCTGTGGCTGCGGTTGGACGCGCGCCAGGATCTCCAACCCGGGGTGGGGCACCCCGTAGGCGTTGCCATACTGGGCGAGCGAGCTCATCCGCGTGAACTGAAGCGCCCCCATTCCTCCGATGGCGGTCCCTGGCCCGAGGGCCTGCACGCCTCCCATCACGGCGGCCACCCACGACGCCGCGCCCGTTTCCACGGCGGCAGCCGTTGCTGCCTCCGTCGCGGCTGCATCGGCGGCCGCCCCCTCGACAAATCGAGCCGGTGGCGGCTTCGACCAGTTCCAGTCCCCCGGGGGCGTCGCAGTCGGCGGCGACGTAGACGGGGCCGTAGGCATTGTTGGCGATCCCGGCTGGAGACCGTCGCCAAGTGACACCGAGCCGCCCGCAGTCACTTCGACGCTCCCGCTCCCGCAGGTCGCGTTGAGCTCATCGCACGGCCCGTCTCCCGGCGGCGACAGGCCGCTCGGATCCGAATGATTGACTGGGTCGCTCCACGCAAACGCGTACGGATGCGCGTGGCTCGCGGTCGCCAGCGTCACCAGCGGGTCGCGCTGCAGGAATCGGCCGAGCGCGGGATCGTAGGCTCGCGCACCGAGCAGGTCGATGCCGAAGACGTCAGCCTGCTCGCCGCCGTTCCAGAGCGCATCGCTGTACGTGATGGCGCCGGGGACACCGGTCGGCATCTTGACCGCGCCGAACGGCGCGAAGCGATTCGACTGGACGACCGCACCGTTCTTGCCCGTGAAGAGCCGGTTGCCCTGGCCGTCGCCGTGGACGTAGATCGTGTTGCGCGCGGCGCCGGAGCCGCGAGCCAGCGCGATCGGGCCAAGCGGTCCCGACACGACGCGCTCGTCGAAGGTGTCCTTGCTGGTGTTCTTCTGCCACGAGAGCCGAGAGCCGTAGTGGCGGATCTCGCGGACCGTCGCGCCGCTCTTGGTGACCACCTCGGTGAGGGGGCTGCCGCCGGGTCCGTAGGTGATGGCCTGCTGGTTGACTCCGCTGGTGACCCTCGTCAGCCGCGAAGCGGCGTCGTAGGTGAAGGTCCGCGCCGTGGATCCCGAGCCCTGCGCGGTGATGTTGCCGCCGCCGTCGTAGCCGACGTTGCATGGCGAGCCCGCCCCACCGCCGAGGGCGCCGATCCAGCACGCGCGATCGAGGTCCGTGGCGTCGCGGCGGAAGGTCTGCGAGTTGGCGCTCACCAGGTGGTCGCTGTGCGCCGTCATGTTGCCGAGCGCGTCGTAGGCGTAGCTATCGTCCATCGCCACGCTCGCGGGACCGGTGGTCTTGGCGCTGGTCATGCGTCCGAGCAGGTCGTAGCCGTAGGTGCTCTGGCTGGTGATCGTTCCCTGGCCCGGCACCGTCGAGATCTCGTCGATCACCGTGGCGCGCCCGAGCGCATCGAACGTGCCGGGGCGGCGGATGAGCTTGCCGTCGGCGCCGGTGGCGGACCACTCGGTCAGCTCGCGGCGGCCGATGTCGCGGAAGACGAACTGCTCACGCGCGCCATTGCCCAGGAGCACGCTGCGGTAGCGGCCGAGGGCATCGACGGTCTCGGCCTTCCAGACCTGCGCGAGCGAGCCAGTCGGGCCAAACGCGACGACGCGAACCTGACCGGCGGAGTCGTAGGTGTACTGCGCGCGGTCCTTGCTATCCGGTGTCTCGTAGTCGAGCGCCACGCCGAGGCCACCAGCGGTGGTCGTGGGGCGCGTGGTCCACGGCTTGGTCTCGCCGGCGCGCAGCCAGGACTCCATCGCGACCCGACCGAGGGCGTCGTAGCCGTAGTAGACCGAGGCGGCGCCCGCCACCGTCGACGACGACAGGCGGCCGAGGAACGGACCCGGGGCCTGCAGGGCGGAGTTCGTGACCTGGTCGTAAGTCAGCGTCTCGTCCGACTCGACGGTCTCGAGCGGTGGCGTCGCGGTGACGAGCTTGCGACGCGTCGGTCGACCGAGTCCGTCGTACTCGGCGCGCCAGATGCGCTGGGCAGCGCCATCGGTCCAGGTCGACGACAGGACCTCGCCCCAGTCGTCGTAGACCGACGTTGTGAGACTCTGGCCTGGCTCGGTCGAGGTCAACCGAAGGCCAAGCGAGTCGTAGCTCCCATCCCAGTCGACGGGCTGGGTGGCCGTGGCCGGATCGCCGTAGCGGCGCAGCCGCGTCATCTGCCCGAGGCGGTCGTAGAACTGCGTGACGCGATCGATCGGCGTCGTCGACTGGTAGCGCGTGCGATCCTCGACGAGGCCGGTCGCGGTGGTGGCGACCTGCGCGGAGCCTTGCAACCCATAGCGTGGCGAGGTCGGATCGTTGGCATCGGCGTCACGGGTCGTGACCACGAAGCGCCCGCCCTGCCAGGCGTAGGCATTGCTCGTCACGAAGCGGTCAGTCGACCGGTCGGTGGTCGTGGCGCCGACGATCTGCTGTCGGGCGCGGATCTCGCTCAGCGTTCGACCGGCGCTGTCGTACACGACCGAGATGCCATCGACGTTGCCGGGCCCGGTCCAGGAGGGCACCGCCGCTGCGGCGAACGGATCGGCGGAGTAGACGACGCGGCCGAGCTGGTCGTAGTGAGTCCAGGAGTCGACCAGTACACCAGGGTAGTCGGCGCCGCGCTCGGTCCACGACACCACCGGGCGGCCGAGCGCATCGAGGCGTGTGGTCGTGCGCGTCGAGGGACCCGAGGCGGCCGAGCCGTTGTCGAGGACGTCACCGAGGTAGGCGGTCGCGGTGACCTGGCGCGCACCGGGCGTGTCGTCGTAGGCGGCGACCCCGATGAGATAGCGCGTGCCGCTGGCGGTCTGGACGGTCGACCGGTTCGGTCGGCCGAAGCGATCATGCGCGGTGCTCGTCACCTCGCCGTTGGCCGAGGTCGTCACCTCGGGCACCGACGGCCACGTGCTCGCGCTGCGCCACTCGACGGTTGCGGCCGCGCCGGTGGCGATGGTGGTGACCGATGTCGCGGTCGCCGCCCACGGGTCGTACGTGAGGAAGATCGACTGCGTCGCGGCCACCCCGATTGCCCGGTTGCGCAGGATGAGGCGCACGTTGCCGACCTCGTCGTGGTCGAAGGTATCGATGGACTGGCCGAGCCAGGTGCCCGACTGCACGTCGTAGCGCTCGGTGATCCGCTGGGTCAGCCGCCCCTGCGTGACCGATCCCTCGGTCAGTCCGTCGTAGGCAAACCGGACGCCCGCGATCGTGACCGGTGGGCCGGGGAGCGGCGTGGTGGTGTTCGTGGTGGGATGGCCCCAGCCGCAATCGGTCAACCGCTCGCTCTTGATAGCCGTGGTCACGCGGTCGCCGCTGGGCGGCGTCGCAAACGTGGTGACTCGGCAGACGTCGTCGGAAGTACGGCGCGTGTCGCCGGCGTCCTGGGCCTCGGTGATGCGGCCGATGCTGTCGATGCCGGTCACGAAGCGCGCGGTCGTCACGTTGTCTGTCGCGGGCGGCGCGTGCGTGCCCGTCCACGTGGTCTGCGACAGCAGATACACGATGCCCGCGGCCTGGCAGAGGGCAGGGTCACCCTGTGGCCATGTGCCCGCGAGCGCATTCGAGCCGAAGCATTCGTCGGTGCTGGTCGTGGTCGTCGAGGTCGGCAGTGGCAGCCCGCTCCAGATCAGCTGGGTCTGTCCCCGCAGGCGCGGATCGGCGTTCACGTCGGCGTCGAGGAGCGACCGCAGGTCCGACGGCGCGGTGCCCTCGAGCGTCGAGGTCTGCATCGGGCGTCCATCGAGCGCGAGGCCGAGCCAGGTCGAGGTCGCGGCGCCGACCGGGGAGCGGTCGCTCACGACCGTGGTCCCGACGAGCCCTTCGGCAGTCGTCACGCCGGTCGCCGCGACCTGGCGCTGGTAGCCGGGAAACACCCAGCGCGCGAAGTAGGGATCGTAGCGAAGGCGCGCGGTACCGTAGGCGTAGAGCACCGGGGCGACAGGGTCGCCGCCGCCCGAAGGCAGCGTGGTCGAGAGCTTCGCGACGACGATCTCGGGGAACGGCAGCGAATGCGCGGCGCTCGACTGACCGTTCGCCTTGTTGTTGGCGTAGACGACCGAGGTGATCGCGCCGTCGCCGTTGGTGATCGAGACCAGGCGCTGCGGGTCGAGGCCGCCCGCCACGCCGTCAGCAGTCTGGATCGACTTCGCCATCATCACGTTGCTGACGATGCGGACGACCTCGGGCTTGCCGTCCCCGTCGACGTCCAGCAACCCGGCGGTGGTCGTGGTGGCTCCGGCGCAGGTGCCCGTCGTGACCGAGAGCTCGAACTCTCCGAGGATCGTGCGCGAGACCGCGAGGTTCTTGGCGGGGGCGCTGCCGTCGCCGAACTTCACGGTCCAGGGGCCGGTGCCGTAGTCCCGGCTCGGGCATGCGGACCCATCAGCGCAGGTCTGCGATACCCAGTCGGGGATGCCGTCGCCGTTGAGGTCGACGTAGCCGGCGATCTGGCGCGATGTGTACGTGATTGATGTGCTGTCCGATTCGAAGCACTTCGTCGACCGATCGGATACGTACTGCGCGCCATCCAAGTTCAAGCTGCCGCTGGCCTGCCACGCTGTGATGCTGGGTGCGCCGACCTCGACGGAGAGCCCGTCGCCGTCGATCGGTGCTGAGTTGTGGGTCTCGAAGTTAGGCCCCGGGCTGACGTGTTCGAACGGATTGGCGCTACTGCTGGTCCACCATCCTGCGGAGCCGGCCCCCGAGTAGTCGCCATCGGGTCTGGGCACAAATGTGGGGCCGGCGCCAGGGTCCAGCGCGCCGCTGACGTTGAGTAGCGCTGTATAGGCGTCGGATTCTGGCTTCTCGTTTTGAGGGGCAGGGCTCCAGGTGCCCAGTTCGGTGTTGATGCACTCCGCTTTCACCTTGTACGTGGCGGGGCAGACATCGATCGCTAGTGTCTCGAGATGGGTCTTGAGCCAGCGTGCCGGAGTCTCATCGCACCTGGCCCCGCTCTGGTAGGCAGGTTCCTGCGCGGCGTCCAGTTCGCACTCTATGACCCTGCGGTCCAAGAGGTGAAGGTCCGGGAATCCGTCGCCGTTCTGGTCGGACAGGTTCCACTCGACAATGGTGTCTGATTGGCCTGTGTAGTTGTCCGGGTAATCCTGGCCGGTGTAGTAGAGCCGGTGCGTCGTGATGGTCCGGTTCCAAGTGCGGCTGCGCTCGATGGGAAGACGGCTCGTTCCGTACGGAATCGCGCCGCTCGGGACGAGCTCGCTGAGGGTCGCGATCCCGTTCGAGGCCAGGTGGCTCTTCACGCTCGCGATCGAGATGTTCAGGGGCCGCCACGTGACGCTGGTGCCGGTGACTCCCTGGTTGATCCAGACTCGCCAGTGATCCGCGTCGATGCCGTTCCGCGCGTCGACGACATCCATTCGTCCATCGCCATTCCAGTCGAGGAACTCGACGTAGGTCATCGTGGTGATGGCCTTCTGGCGTAGCGAGCGGTCGCCGCTGTTGTCGCCATCGCCCATCGCATCTGCCATGTCCGGTATGTACGTCAGTTGTTCCGAGATCTCGGGAAAGTCGGTCCAGGTGTAGTCGGGGCCGTCGAACGCCGCGACGCCGTCGAGCCCGACGTGGCCGGGAAGCAGGTGCCAGCGCGCCTGGGCGTCCTGGCCCTCCCGGAAGACCAGATCCGGCACACCATCCCCCGTGAAGTCACGGATGACGTGGCGCGAACGTGTGGTCTCGACGGTGCCGGGCCAGAGCACGAGTGCCGTGTCACGCGTGACCTCGGTCAGCGCGAGGTTCGTGCCCAGCCCGGGGAACGCATACCTCCGGGCGATGGGGAGTTCCGCGCCGTAGGTCACGACCATCCCGGTCTGGTCGGTTGCCGCGTGGCTGCTGGCGCCGTACGTGTAGCGCGCCAGGGGCAGCGATGAGTCCGACGCAGCGCCCTCCTCACCGCGGACATCGACCGTGGCGAGGCGTGGGGCGTCGGTATCCGGGTCTCGCTGGTACCCGAGATCGTACGCGCGGATACGTCGCAGTGGGCTGCCGGCCACGAGGTTGTTGGTGGACGCGACCGTGACCCGGTACACGATGCGGTCGCGCCGGACCGTGTACCCCTCCTCGGTGTGCTTCGCGAGGATCTCGCGCCCGTTGGTAGCGGCGAGCCACTTCCAGCCGCCGTATTCGATCGTGACCTGGTGCATCGGCGACCCAGCCGCGTTCACGCCGTAGCGCAGCACGCGGAGGTCGAGGGTGGGACTCCGACCGGGCCCTCCGTGCATCGCATACTCGAGATCGACGCGATCGTGCGCGCCGGCGTCGGTGATGCGGGTTAGCAGCCAGAGGTTCTCATCGACGAGGCTCACGTCCGCGGGGGCGTCGGCGCCCATGACCAGCGGATCGCCGAGTGAGGTGGTCGGCGCGCACGACGGGCAGCCTCTGGTCGCGATGGTGCGCGCCGGCTCGAACGTGTAGATGAGGCCCGCGCTCGTGCGAAGCTCCCAGCCCTCGGGAACCGCCGCGAGCTCCTGGTACGAGTCGGCGACCGTCGGCACCCAGACCAGGTTGTCCGAGCGCGGCACCATGATCATCGTCGCGCCGCCGAGCGACACCATCAGGCGCATCGGCACCTGCGTTGGCGCGGCGCCCGTGTTGCCGATGGCTGGCTTTCGGCGCATCGCGCTCGTGCTCATGCGCACGTAGGACAGCGGGATGTCCCAGCCCGCGCCGCCCGCACCGATGCGCGATGCTGCCGTGTAGTTGATGCTGAGCGGCAGCGGAATGCCCCCTCGCGCCGACGGCAGCGTGATCGGCACCGAGGCCGCCATCCCGCCGGTCGGCGAGACCGACGACAGGACGCCGTTGCCCTCGCCGAGGGTCATGTTGTGCGCACCCATCGGCGCGACCTGCGCCGTGGTTGGCGCACTGTTGCCGAGGACAATCAACGCAGCCCCGAGGGTCGCGACCAGCGCGGGTGTGTTGCGCGTGCGACCTGCAGGCTGGTCGCCTGCGTTTCGGTGCTTGCCTTTCCCGGATCCCCAAGATTGGTACTTCATCATCACGCCTCCAGGCTCGTTACTACGGAGGCGATGTGGCGGTTTCAAGCGGATTATGCGGCCGGTTGTCGAATGATATCATGGTGTCCGCCGGCCGGACATCGGTGTCCGCAGGCCGGACAAGGGCGTGAGGAATGGCCGCCGGCCGGACGCGAATGCGCGTCGACGTGACCGCCGGCCGGACGGGGGTGAGAGTGAGACACCTCAGCCGGTCGCCGGCCGGACACGCCCGCCCGCCTCCTCCTCGAAACTCCGCCGTGCCGCCCGGCCGAGGCGCTAGATGTCGGAGCCCTTGCGTGGTCCCAGGCGAGCTTCGCTCGCGCGGTTCAAGGCCAGTTGCGACCTACGGGCAGAGTCCGTCGTAGCGCGCATCGGCGCCCGTGGCCTCGGCCGCAGGGAGCAGATAGCCACTTCGCGCCGCTGCGGGGGCTGCCATGAACGCGGCGATCTGCGCTGGCGTGAACTGGCTGGCGTGGGCGGCGAGGTTCTTCAGTACGTAGTTCCAGGTCGCGCCGCCGGCGCCCGCGGTGACGCGGTTGGCGTCGTAGTGAATCGCGCGCGCGTCGTCCGGAACCACGGCGACGAAGCCGAAGGAAGTCTCGGCGGTGCCGTCGAGGCGGGCCTCGCTGACGTACGCGTCCGGCGCAGCGGCGCCGAGTTGTGTGAGCCCGGCCTGGACAAGGGCGCCGGCGGCGCGGTGGTCGGGGTGGCACGTCGTTCCGTGCCGCGCATCGAAGGTCACGATCACATCGGGATGGGCGGACGCGATCGCCTCGGTGACCGAGCGAACCAGCGCATCGGTGCCGCCGGCGGCGGTGGTCCACGCGGCGATCACGCCGGCGGGATCGGACGCGGCGCCGTCGGGGAGCGAGCCCTGCAGGACGGTCGCGCCGTAGATCTGCGCGGCGGCGGCGAGCTCCTGCATGCGCACGGTGACGAGGTCGGGCAGGCAGCCATCGAGCCTGGCGCAGTTGCCGCTCTCGCCGCGGGTCAGGACCAGGAACGAGCAGACCGCGTGCTGATCGACGCAGGCCTCGCCGAGGATCGGCGCGATCGTCGATTCGTCGTCGGGGTGCGCGCCGATCCACAGGATGCGCTTGCCGGCGAGGCGCGCGATCAGCTGGTCGGACGGCGTGGTCGCGGCATCGCTCGTCGCCGCGGCATCGGGCGTCGCGGTCGAGCCACCGCAGCTGCCGAGGCCGAGCGCGAGACCGAGGCACGTCGTGACCATCGCGCGCATCGGCGTGACGGTATCACGCAGGTCGCGGCGTCACGCGCCGACCTCTACGGCGCGCCTTCCATCGCCGGCCCCGCATCGAATGACCGCATCGGCGCCTGCGTCATCGGCGGCTCGGTGCCGACATCGAACGCGAGCGACACGTCGAGCTGCAGGCCGTGGTTCGCGAGCTCGCTGCCGGTGACGCCGGCGACCTGCGCCTGCAGATGCAACCCGCCGCGAAGCGCGAGGGACAGCCCGGCGGACAGCACGATCGCGCCGCCGGTGATGCCGGCGACCGGGGCCTCGATCTGTTGCGACTGGGTCACCACGATCGATCGCGGCACGTCGATCTCGGTCGTGAGATCCACGCCGCCGAACAGCGTCACCGGGCCGGTGCGCACGCTGGGCACGAGCGCGAACGCGAACGCGCCGGCGACATCGTGCCGGGTATCGGCGCCATCGAGGCGCACCGGGATGACCGCGAGCGCGGCGCTGCCCGCGACGCCGAGGCGGACCGGGCCGCCGAGCGCGAACGCGTGGCGGAGCGCGAGGCCGTAGCTCGAGGCGAGCGCGGAGTCGGGCGGGGCACCGAGGCCGGCATCCACCGCGTCGGCGCCGCGGGACCACGCGGCCTCGAACTCGAAGCCGAAGTCGGTCGCGCCGTGGCCGAGGCGGATCGCGCCACCAGATTGCAATCGACTCACGTACGCGCCGCTGGCGGTGTCGCCGCGCGAGGTCGTGGCGGTCACCGTCGACGACGTGTGCCCCTCGAGCCGCACCCAGTGGGCCAGGGGCTGGCCGTCGTAGTTCATGGGCCGCGGCGCGGGCACGACGCCGGCCTGGGTCACGGTTCGCGAGACGGAGGGGAGGCATCCCCCGGCGAAGGCGCCCGTCATCATCATCACCATCATCCGCGCGCTCGGCCTCATCGCTTCACCCCGTGCGTAGATGGACGCGTCGCGCGCGCCGGCATTCAGCGCCGACGCTCGCGTACCCCCCGTCCGCAGAGTATCCCGACACGCCGCATCAGGACGCGCGCCGCGCACGATTGATCGCGTGGCGTTCCCGCGCTGCGTTACCCTGGCGCCGTGCGCCGCCTATCCCTTGCTTCCATATCCCTCGCTATCGCCGGGACCGTCCTCGGTTGCGGTCCCACCGTCACCGGCAACAACGGTGACGTCGACGCCAGCACCGGCGGCGGCGGCGACGGGCCGCCAGCGACCTGCGTCGCGGGCCAGCCCGGCTGCTACGGCAGCACGCACTACGTGTGCGCGCCGGACGGCCACTCGCGCCTCGACGAGACCGCGTGTCCCCAGGCGTGCGATCCGCAGCTCGGCTGCGTGACGTGCGTGCCGGGCTCGCGCAGCTGCGACGGCACGACCTCGATGATCTGCGACGAGCAGGGCGCCGGCTATCAGGTCGGCCGCGACTGCGCGGAGTGGGGCTCGGCCTGCGCCACCGATGGCTTCTGCGACGACGTCTGCGCCAGCGCCGAGCGCACGCAGTCCAACGTCGGCTGCGAGTACTGGCCGGTCGCGCTCGCCAACACGCCGGAGCTGTCGCCGACCGACTTCGACTTCCGCGTCGTGGTCGCGAATCCCTCGGCGCAGGCGGCGCACGTCAAGGTCACCCAGGGCGGCACGATGGTCGCCGAGGTCACCGTCGCGGTCGGCGGCATCGAGGTGATCCCGCTGCCCTGGGTCGCGGGCCAGTCGTTCGCGATCGCCCAGGGCAGCTGGTCGAGCTTGCTGGTCGCCAATGGCGCCTATCGCCTGGTCTCCGACACGCCGGTGATCGCGACGCAGTTCAATCCGTTCGAGTACTCGACGGGCAGCGTGTTCAGCTACACCAACGACGCGTCGCTGCTCCTGCCGGCGCACACGCTGACCGGCCGCTACGTCGGCGCGAGCTGGGTGCCGCTGTCGCGCCGCACCGGCACCGAGGACTTCTTCGGCAACAGCTACGCGAGCATCCGGTATCCCGGCTACCTCGCGATCGTCGGCACCAACCCCACGCCGACCACGGTGACGCTCACCGCCTCGGGCGAGATCCAGTCCGATGTCTCGGGCCGCATCGCGCGCACCGCGCGCGGCGGCACGCTGTCGTTCACGGTCGCGCGGGGCGAGGTCGCGCACGTGACCGTCGCGTCGCCGCCGGAGTGCGTGACCGGTCGCCCGGGCTTCAACGACGTGCGCGATTGCACGACCGATCCGATCTTCGGCATGAGCTGCGACATCTTCGATACCTGCAGGGAGCAGGACTACGATCTCACCGGCACGCAGATCAGCGCGACCGCGCCGATCGAGGTCTTCGGCGGCCACACCTGCGCGTACGCGCCGTACACCGCGCAGGCCTGCGACCACCTCGAGGAGCAGCTGCCGCCGGTGCAGACCTGGGGCGAGGACTACGTCGGCGCGCCGATGGGCGAGGGCGGCATCGGCGGCCTCAACATCGTGCGCGTGGTCGCCGCGTTCCCCGACACCGTCGTCACCGTCAGCCCGGCGCAGGGCGGCGTCAGCGGCGGCACGCTGGCGGCCGGGCAGTTCCTCGAGTTCAACGCGACCACGCCGTTCCAGATCCACGGCTCGAGCGCGGTGATGGTCGCGCAGTACCTGGTCGGGCAGTACGCGAGCACGCCGGCCGCGGGCCGCGGCGATCCCGCGCTCGCGATGCTGCCGCCCGCCGAGCAGTACCGCGCCGACTACACGTTCATCCTGCCGACCTCCTACAACGCCAGCACCAACGGCCAGAACTACCTGCTGGTCACGCGGCCGCCCGGGCTGGCGATCACGCTCGATGGCAACCCGGTCAGCGCGGCCTTCCAGGCGATCGGCAGCTGGGAGATCGGCGTCGTGCTGCTCGACGGCGGCACCCATCACATCGAGGCGGCGCAGCCGTTCGGCGTCATCGCCTACGGCCTGGGCAGCTTCACGTCGTACGCGACGGTCGCCGGCCTCAACCTCACGCCGATCACGGTCGTGAACTGACACGTCCACCCCTGACCTGGATGTCGCGATCGCCGCGATCGCCGCGATCGCGCGCCGCCCAACGCCGCGGAACCGCGCGCGCCGCGCTGGCCTCGCGGTTGCGATGGCCCGGTGCATGAGCCGCTGGATCACGGTGTGTGTCGGGTTGGCGCTGGCGCTTGGCGCGTGTGATCTCGTCCTCGGCACCGGCCCCGACCCCGGCCCCCGGCCCGACGCGCCCGGCCGCTGCGCCGAGCTGCGCGCGCGCTACCAGGCGCGCCTCGCGGCCGAGCCGCGCAGCTGCGCCGAGGCCCAGGACTGCACGACCGTCGGCGGCATCGACCCGCCGACGTGCAACGGCGGGATCTCGATCGGCACGTGCAGCGGTGATCCGGTGAACATCGCGGTCGCGAGCGACCCCGAGCTGGTCGCGCTCGAGGCGGCGTTCGCGCAGGAGTGCACCGGACCCTCGTCGGGTCTGCCGGTCACGTGGGATTGCGCGCCGTCGGACGTCGACTGTGTCGATCACCGCTGCGTCGCGGTCGCGCGCTCGTGCTTCGGGCCGCCGGACGCGCGGATGTACCCGGACGCGTACCTGCCCGACGCGTTCCTCCCCCCGCCCGACGCGCCGTGATCGCACCGCGGTGATCGGCCGCACCTTGCCGCCGCGGCCTCGCCCGCGCGCCGCGCCTCGATCCATACTGCGCCGGTCATGCGGATCCTCGTCAGCACCCTCGCGCTCGTCGCGCTCGGCAGCACCGCCGCCGCGAGCTCCTACGTCGTCGCGCCCACCGGCAGCGACGGCAACGATGGCTCGATGGCCCACCCGTGGGCGACGCTCCAGCACGCCGCCGACACGGTCGCCGCCGGCGACAACGTGGCGGTCAAGGCCGGCAGCTACGCCGGCTTCCAGCTCGAGACCTCGGGCACCGCGGGCAAGGAGATCATCTTCGTCGGCCAGCCCGGGGCGCAGATCACCGCCGACAACGGCACCACGCCCGACGGCATCAACCTCGAGGGCGCGTCGTACGTGCGGATCGAGGGCTTCACGATCAACGGCCGCACCCGCGCCGGCATCCGCGCGGTCACCTGCGATCACGTCACGATCCGCGGCAACCGCACCGACCAGAACGGTCGCTGGGGCATCTTCACCGGCTTCTGCGACGATCTGCTGATCGAGAACAACGAGACCTCGCGCTCGGGCACCGAGCACGGCATCTACGTCTCGAACAGCGGGGATCGCCCGGTGATCCGCGGCAACCTCGTGTGGGGCAATCACGGCAACGGCATCCACATGAACGGCGACATCTCGAGCGGCGGCGACGGCATCATCAGCGGCGCGCTGGTCGAGGCCAACATCGTCTACGGCAACGGCGTCGGCGGCGGCTCGGGCATCAACTGCGATGGCGTGCAGGGCTCGACCTACCGCAACAACCTGGTGTTCGCGAACCTGTCGGCGGGCCTGTCGCTCTACATGATCGATGGCGCCGCGGGCTCGACCGGCAACACCGTCATCAACAACACGATCCTCATGCCGAGCGGATCGCGCTGGGCGCTCAACATCCAGGATGCGTCGAGCGGCAACCACTTCATCAACAACATCCTGCTCCACGATGGCGCGCGCGGCGCGCTCGACATCAGCGCCGACAGCCTGCCGGGCACGACCTCCGACTACAACGTCGTGACCTCGCGCTTCACCAAGGACGGCGGCAGCTCGATCCAGGCGCTGGCGGCGTGGACCAGCGCGACCGGGCTCGACGCGCACTCGCGGGTCGCGACCAGCGCCGCGGTGTTCGTGGATCCCGCCGCGACCAACGCGGCGGGCTTCGCGCTCGCGGATGGCAGCCCGGCGATCGATCACGGCACCGCGACCGGCGCGCCGCCGACCGATCTCGCCGGCAACCCGCGGCCGCAGGGCGCGGGCATCGACGTCGGTGCGCTCGAGAAGTGCACCGGGCCGTGCGTGACGCCGCCGGGCTCCGACGCCGGCGTCGGTGAGCCCGACGCGGGCGCGGGCGGCGGCGACGG
>JAIOQA010000260.1 GCA_021413675.1 Deltaproteobacteria bacterium
ATGCTCGCCGCCGCCGCGCCCAACTCCTGCAACCTCTGTCACCTCGATCGCTCGATCGCGTGGACCGTGGCGCAGCTCCCCGCCTGGGGCGCGCCGCGCCTCGTCCCCGACGACGCCTGGCGCCTCGCCTACGGCGGCCACCTCGACGCGCCGCTCGGTCCCGCGTGGCTGGCGAGCGCCAGCGGCACCGCGCGCATCACCGCCGCCGCCGCGTACGCGCGCTCGCCCCTCGGCAAGGCCGCGCTGCCGCTGCTCGTGCGCCGCCTCGACAGCGCCGTCGCCTACGACCGGATGTTCACGCTGTTCGCGATCGAGGATCTCCTCGGCCGCCGGCTCACCGTCGACGAATACGATCCGCTCGCGCCGCCCGCGCGCCGCCGCACCCAGCAGCGCCTGCTGGCGCGCGCGCTCGCCGGACGGTGAGCGCGCCGGGGGCGCTT
Organism: Deltaproteobacteria bacterium; assembly: GCA_021413675.1. Lineage (GTDB taxonomy): Bacteria > Myxococcota_A > Polyangia > Haliangiales > Haliangiaceae > JAIOQA01. The sequence continues at coordinate 441 of JAIOQA010000260.1, forward strand.
GTCGGAGCGAGGCCATCGCGGCACACTGCGGATGTGGAGCCTTCGCAAGACGAGCTGATCGATCGCGCCGTGCGCGAGGTCGACCTCGGTCTGCTCGAGTGGTACCGCGGACTGACGATGCTCGAGCGCCTGCGCGCCGCGACGCGCAGCGCCGCGCTGCTCGAACGGATGGCGCGTGCCGCGGCCCGCGACCGCTGATCTCGAAGCGCTGTTGCGCGCGCTCGTCGACGCAGGCGTCGACTTCATCGTCGTCGGCGGTGCCGCGGCGGTGATCCACGGTGCACCGGTCACGACCCAGGACCTGAACATCGTCCCGTTGCAGGCGCCCGACAACCTTGCGCGGCTGCTGGGACTGCTGACGCGGCTCGACACGCGCTTTCGACCGGTGCGTGTGGATCGCGACATCGCGCCCAGCGCCGAGCATCTGGCCGGACAAGGGCAACTCGACCTCATCACGCAGCTGGGACCACTCGACATCCTGCTCCGGCTGCACGATGCACGCGCGTACGCCGAGCTGCTGCCCCGATCGCGGGAGATCGTCGACGGCGATCTGGCGGTGCGCGTCATCGATCTCGATGCGCTGATCGAGATCAAGCGGTCCACGGGTCGCGCGCGCGACGCCATGGTGGTGCCGCTGTTGATCGCGATCCGCGATCGCGCGACCAGCGAGTAACCCGCGCGCCCCGCGAAATCGCCCGGGCCGCGGAATAGACGCCCGCGCTCGTGCGATCGTATCCCGATGAGGTCGCGTCGCGCCGTCGCCGGAAGTCTGTCGCTCGCGCTCGTCGTCGCGTGCGGATCGTCGAGCGAGCCGGTGGTCGGCGCGGGGTCGGGCTCGGGGACCGCGGCGGTCGCGGTGGTCACCGATGCCGGCGCGCCACCGCCCTCCGGCGCACAGGACGCGGGCTGCGTGTGTCCGCCGGGGCCGCAGCCCGACGACGACGCGGCCACCGCCGCCTTGCACGACAAGCTGACCCTGTTGCCGCGGACCTTCGCCGATCTGCCCGACTGGGCCGAGGACCACCTCGCCGAGGCGGTGCCGTCGTTCCTCGCGTCGTGCGCGAAGCTCACCACGATGCCGGGCGACAAGCCGATCGGCGTGGATGCGTACAGCGGCCGCGCCCGGGACTGGCGCCGCGCGTGCGAGGCTGCCGCGCGCGTGCCCGCCGGCGACGACGCCAAGGCGCGCGCGTTCTTCGAGCGCGAGTTCACGCCGTACGAGGCCCGCAACACCAAGGGCCCCGACGGCAAGATGACCGCGTACAACGTGCAGCCCCTGCGCGGCTCGAAGACCAAGCACGGCCCGTATCAGTTCCCGCTCTACAAGCGGCCGCGCGATCTCGTGCAGGTCAACCTGTCGGCGTTCATCAAGGACGGCCGCGGCCGCTCGATCTGGGGCAAGGTCGATCGCGACGGCGACTTCGTCCCGTACGCGTCGCGCGAGGAGATCCGCAAGGGCGCGCTCGCCGGCCAGCACCTCGAGCTCATGTACGCCGACGATCCGGTCGACGCGCTGTACGCGCAGATCGAGGGCTCGGCCAAGGCGGTGCTCGACGACGGCACCACCGAGTGGGTCGAGTTCGACGGCAAGAACGGCCGCGGCTACCGCGGCGTCGGCAAGATCTTGCGCGAGTCGGGCGAGCTCGCGAAGGGCCAGGGCACGATGCAGGGCATCCGCGCCTGGTTCGAGGCGCACCCCGATCGCCGCGACGAGATCATGGACCAGGACACCTCGTTCGTGTTCTTCAAGTTCTCGTCGCGACCCGGCGCGGTCGGCTCGCAGGGCGTGATCCTCACGCCGCGTCGCTCGGCCGCGGTCGATCGCGCGTTCGTCGCGCACTCCACGCCGCTGTGGATCGACTCGCGCGCGCCGGTCGTCGGCGGCACCGGCACCGCGCCGTGGCGCCACCTGGTGATCGCGCAGGACACCGGCGGCGGCATCGTCGGGCCGGTCCGCGCCGATCTCTACTGGGGCGACGATCAGGCCTCCATCGACGTCGCCGGCCGCATGGGCGGCCCCGGCCGCTACTGGCTGCTCTTGCCGCGCGGCCTGCCCGTGCCGGTCGCGCCGCCGGCGACCGATCCGCCCGCGCAGCCGTCGCCATAGCCAGGGCGCATCGCCATCGCACGAGCGACCACGTATGGTGGCCCCATGAAACGCCACGCGCCCGCCGCCGACCGCAACCGCGAGCCGATCCTCGAGGTGCTGCGCAAGGTGCTGCCGGCGCGCGGGCTGGTGCTCGAGCTCGCCAGCGGCAGCGGTCAGCACGCGGTCCACTTCGCCGCGGGCCTGCCCGGGCTCACGTGGCAGCCGAGCGATCCCGATCCGACCGCGCGCGCCAGCATCGACGCGTATGCCGCCGAGGCCCAGCTGCCCAACCTGCGCCCGGCGCTCGCCGTCGATGCCAGCGATCCGTCGTGGACGATGGCGGCGCGCGGCGCGATCGCGATCGTGTGCATCAACATGATCCACATCTCGCCGTGGCACGCGACCGAGGGGTTGTTCGCGGGCGCCGGCGCGGCGCTGCCGCCGGGCGGTGTGCTCGTGCTCTACGGGCCGTACCGCATGAACGGCGTGACCGCGCCGTCGAACGAGGAGTTCGATCGGTCGCTGCGCGAGCGCGACCCGGCGTGGGGCGTGCGCGACACGCGCGAGCTCGATCTCACCGCGACGATCGTCGGCCTCGCGCGCCGCGACACGATCGCGATGCCCGCCAACAACCACTGCCTGATCTACCGCCGCGCGGACTGATCGATCAGTCCGCGGCGCCGTCGCAGTCGTGGTCGATCGCATCGGGGCCATCAGGCGCAGGCGCGATTGTCTCGACCAGGCGGCTGATCGAGCCTGGGCTCAACACCACAGGAACACCACCGACACCTGTCATGCCAGAGGGCGCACGTGCCACGGTATCCGCACCCGACACGAGATCGCCAGCAACCGCGGCGTGTAGCGCGACCCAGTCACTACCAATGTTGGCCTCGTAGAACACATGACCGGCCATGGCTGACAAGTTGTTCGCGAACGGCGGGAGCGTCGCAACCGTCCCGGTCGTCGCCCACCCGGAGGGAGTCCACGCGTAGCGACTGAGCAACTCCGGGGAGCCATTCGCGACCGCCGTGAGCATGAAGAAGGAAGACGCACCCGGCTCGGTGGCGCTGAGGCCGACGACGGCCGGCTCGCTGAATTGGGACGTATGCGCGAACACTCCCGCCGCGGTTTCGTACGCGTCCTTCCACGAGTTGTACGAACTGGCCCCGGGGATTCCGTAGGCATAGAGCACGTGGCGAGTCCCGGCCGGGTCGAATACCAGCGCAACCGTGTTCGCGGGTCCGCTGTCGACCGCGTCGATTGATGCAGCCCCGTCGACGATGCGCGCCGCGAAGATCCCGGATTGACTGGCCCAGACCACATGCAGCACGCCGCTCGCGTCGAGGACCGTTCGCGGCCAGGCGGTCGGGTATTCGGTGCCGAGGACGAGCTCGCTCCAGCCGCCCGGCGTGCGGTGCGCCGCGAACAGCCCTGCCGAGGACGCGTACACCAGCGTTGGCTGCCCTGCCTGGATCACGAGCGAAATGGGGATCCCCGGGTTGTCCGTGACCAGTTCGCTCGGCCCGTCGTAGTCAGCACTCACCGTCGCTCGGTACCGAACTGCGTTTGTCGCGTCGATGTACACGATATGCAGGACCTGTCCCTCGAACGCCACCGCCGGAACCTCCGCCCAGGTCCTCGAACCGGGGACTTCACGCGTCTCCCAGCGAAACCCTGGACCGTGGGTCGTCGGATCCGCGTCGTTGCAGTCCGCGCCACCCGCACCGACCGCCTGGACGCCGTCCCCATCCCGATCCGTGCCGACCAGCCCATCGCAGTTGCGATCGACCAGATCGACCGCCAGGTCATCTGCCCACGGGCTGATCCGCGGATCGCCGTCGTTGCAGTCGCCACCACTGGACGTCACCAGATCGCAGTCGAGATCATCGGGATCAGCGAGGTCCACCGAGGTGAGACCGTCCGCGGTCCAGCCCGCCCGATCGGTGACCCTGATGGAGACATCGAGGGTGCCGCAGCGCAATGGCGTCCACTGCCAGGGCGGCGCGTTCAGGGTGATCAGATCCGGTCCAGCGGCGATCACGACGTGCGCGATGCCGGTCTCGTCCGCGACGGGAAGATCGACGGCCACGCCGACGGTCGCGGTCCGCGGCAGCGTCGCGATGGTCGGCGCCTGGTTGTCGATCGTGATCCCGATGGTCGCCGCGCCGATGCGTCCGTCGGCCGCGAAGGCCCGCGCAGTCAATCGATGGGGACCGGGAGCGAATGCCAGCGTGTCCCACTCGAGCACGAACGGGGCGAGCTCGTCGAACGCGACGCGCGCGTCATCGAGGTAGAGCTCCACGCGTGCCACGCCCGCGTCGTCGTGCGCGGTGATCTCCGTGCGTTGTGGACCACCGAGCACGGCGCCCTCGGCGATGCCAAGCATGGTCTCGGGCTCCGCCGGGGCTGGCGTTGCAGGGTCGCCCCCCGTGCAAGCGGCCCCGAGGATCGACAACAGGAGTGCGAATTGAGCGCGACGCGGCATGCCGACCAACTGGACCGCAGATCGCGGTCCTCGGACGAGGCAACGGCTGGCAAGCGGCGGCGATGCCGAGGCGTTCCTAGGCGTCGCGGCGGTACATCGTCATGACGCACGCACCGCCGAGGCCGAGGTTGTGCTGCAGCGCGACCTTCGCGCCCTCGACCTGGCGCTCGCCAGCGGTGCCGCGCAGCTGCCAGGTCAGCTCGGTGCACTGCGCGAGGCCGGTGGCGCCCAGCGGGTGGCCCTTCGACAGCAGACCGCCCGACGGGTTGGTGACGAACTTGCCGCCGTAGGTGTTGTCGCCGTCCCAGATGAACTTCTCGGCGCCGCCCTCGGGGCACAGGCCGATCGCTTCATAGGTGAGCAGCTCGTTGGCGGTGAAGCAGTCGTGCAGCTCGACGACATCGACGTCGTCCGGCCCGATGCCGGCCTGCTCGTAGACCTTCTTGGCCGCGGCCTTGGCCATGTCGTAGCCGATCATCTTGATCATCGACTTCTCGTCGAAGCTGGTCGCGAAGTCGGTGGTCATGGCCTGGGCCGCGATGTAGACCGGCTTCGACTTGCCGTGCTTGCGCGCGAAGTCGTCGGAGCACAGCACCGCGGCGGCGGCGCCGCAGGTCGGCGGGCAGCACTGGAAGCGGGTCAGCGGATCGAATACCTCCTCGGACGCGAGGATCTGCTCGACCGAGAGGTACTCCTTGAACAGCGCGTACGGGTTCTTGGCGGCGTGCTTGCGGGCCTTCTCGCTGATCTTCGCGAAGGTCTCGCGCTTGGTGCCGTACTTCCACCGGTACTCGCGCCCGGCGCCGCCGAACATCTGCGCCGCGCCGGGTGCGCCGGTGAAGCCCTGCACCTCGTTCATCACGTTGACGTGCCGGTCCATCGGGTTGGTCCGGTCATCCCACTTGGCGCCGAGCGCGCCCTTCTGCATCTGCTCGAACCCGACCACGAGCACGCACTCGGCGCCGGCGGCGATCGCCTGCGCGCCCAGGTAGAGCGCGCTCGAGCCGGTCGAGCAGTTGTTGTTCACGTTGAACACGGGGATGCCCGTGAGGCCGATGTCGTAGATCGCGCGCTGGCCGCACGTGGAGTCGCCGAAGACGTAGCCGGCGAACGCCTGCTCGATCTCGGTGTAGGGCACGCCCGCGTCCTCGAGCGCGGTCTTGCCGGCGGCGGCCGCCATCACGTTGTACGGGTCGCTCTGGCCGGGCTTGGCGAACTTCACCATCCCGACGCCGATGACGTTGATCCTGCGAGTCATGGGTTTCTCCTGTGAATCAGATGGTGAGAGTCAGACCAGGCCCTTGAAGAAGCCGAGGCGATGGGCGACCGAGATGTCGCCGTCGACGCGCAGCGCGCCGTGCTGGTAGAGGTCGCGCGCGGTCTTGGCGCCCGAGGCGAGCGCCTGCAGATCGCCGTCCTTGATCGTGATCGTGGTGGTCGCGTTCGCGGCGACGCCGTCCGAGACCTTCGCGGCCGCGCCGGTGCCATCGATCGTGAACGCCGCCGCGGGATCGGTGACCTTGAACGCGATCACCGCCGCGATCTCGCCGCGCAGCTCGGGGTGCTCGGCCAGGCGCTTGGTCAGCGCGGCGATCACCGCGGGCGCCGCCGCGGACTTGGGCGCCGAGGCCGCGGCCGGAACCGCCGCCTTCGCGGGCGCGCCGCCGCGGACCTTCATCACCGCGGCCTTGGCCTGGTCCTGCGGGATCTTCGACAGGAAGTCGAGCTTCTGCGACAGCATGACGTTGCCGCTGATCCGCAGCTTGCCGCTGGTGAACAGCTTCATCGCGTCGGCCTTGCCCGTGGTCATGTCGAGGAAGTCCTTCTCGCTGATCTCGAGCGTGCAGTCGGCGGCGGTGCCGCCCTCGGTGACCGCGCCCGCGCCGTTCTTGAGATCCACGGTCCACGACGCGTCGGGATCCTTGATCTTGAACAGGTAGACCGCGCCGACCTTGCCCACCATCTCGGGATTGCGCGCGAGGTGATCCGCGATGACGATGAACACGTCGGCCGCGGTCGGCTGGTACTCGCCGGCCGCCGCGGGCGCCGCAGCAGCCTCGCCGCCGCCCGCGCCGAGCCGCTTGTTCATCTCGGCGATTACCATCTCCGGCGTCAGCTTCTTCAAGAAGCCGAGCTTCTGCGACGCCATGACATCGCCCGAGATCTTGAGCTTGCCCGAGGAGAACAGCTTCATCGCGTCCTCCTTGCCGGTCGCCATCGCCATGAAGTCGGCGTCGCTCATGTCGAGCGTGCACTGCGGCGCCGCGCCCGCGCCCTCGACGACGCCGCCGGGCGCGTCCTTGAGGTTGATCGTCCAGACGCTGTCGGGCGCCGACAGCTTGAACTGGAAGACCGTCCTGGCGCGGTCGACGGTGTCGGGGTTCTTGCCGATGAACGTGCCGATCGCGCGGAAGATGTCGCCCGAGTTGGGGACGCTCTTCGCGGCGGCCGGCGCGGCCTTGGCCTTCGCGGCGGGCTTCGGGATCTCGGTGAAGAACTCGATCGCCGCGTTGGAGATCACGATCTGATCGCGCTCCTTCACCTTCACGCGGAAGACGACCTTGGTGGCCGACTCCTTCCACATCTCGGTGATGAGCGTGTCGCCCGGCATCACGCTCGCGGCGAAGCGCACGCGGATGCTCTTGAAGTAGTCGGGATTGCCGTCGGGGGCGAACTTCTGCACGACCTGGCGGCCGGCGAACCCGAACGTGCACAGGCCGTGGAGGATCGGCTTCTCGAAGCCGAACGCCTTGGCGAAGCCCGGGTCGGCGTGCAGCGGGTTCCAGTCGCCCGACAGGCGATAGAGCAGCGCCTGGTTCTCGCTGGTCTTCTCCTCGACCACCGCGTCCGGCGCGCGCTCGGGCGGGACGTTGACGTCGGCCGACGGGCCGCGCTCGCCGCCCCAGCCGCCCGCGCCGCGCACGAACGTGACGACCTCGTTCTTGATGAGCTCGGCGCCGGTCTCGTCGGTCGAGGTGAACTCGGTGACGACCAGCGCGTTCTTGCCCTTGTCGAAGATGTCCTTGATCCGCGCCTTGTGCGTGAGCCTGGCGTGGGTCGGCAGCGGCCGCTTGAGCTCGGTGTACTGCTCGCCGTGGAGCACGCGATCGAGGCCGAAGTTGAGGCCGGGCGCGCTCTTCCCCTGCTTGCCGAGGGCGAACATCATGTTGATCGCGGGCACGACGCCGTAGGTCGGCAGCGCCTTCATGCCCTGGCCGTGCAGCTCGTACACCAGCTGCAGATCCTTCGGGTCGTTGGGATCCTTGGCGGCGCCGACGCCGAGCGCGTAGAGCGCGAGGTCGCGCTCGTCGTAGCTCGCCTCCATCGGCGGGTACTCGTAGCCGAGCGCGGCATCGACGTCGATCAGCGCGTTGCCGCCCTTCGACGGGCCGGCCTGGAGGTTCTCCATGATCGGCTGCATCGACGCGGTGATGTTCTCGGGATGCGTCGTCTTCGCGAACTGCGTGATGTCCTTCCACGCGTCGTTGACGTTCTCGATCGAGATCGCGCGGCCGACGCGGAAGGTCTTGCCGCTCGAGCGCTCCCAGCGGAGCTTGCCGAAGAAGCCGCCGCCGACCTCGAACAGCGCGCCGGTCTCCTCGGACGACTCGTGACAGAGCCGCGCGACCAGCGGCGAGACGTACTCGGGCTTGAGGACGTCGATGAGATCTTTCGGGAGGACGGTCTCGGTCATGCGCGAGCCGGCGAGCGGCGCGATCGTGTTGACGAGGACGTTCTTGCGCTTGCCCTCGATCGCCAGCGAGTTGGCGAAGCCGACCAGGCCGAGCTTGGCCATGGCGTAGTTGGCCTGGCCGAAGTTGCCGTAGATGCCGGCGGCCGACGCCGTCATGATGACGCGGCCGTAGCCCTGGTCGCGCATGTACGGCCACGCCGCGTAGGTCACCTTGAAGGCGCCGAGGACGTGGACCTTGTAGATGAGGTCCCAGTCCTGCTGGGTCATCTTGGGGAACGAGACATCGCGGAGGATGCCGGCGTTGTTGATGACGATGTCGATCTGGCCGAAGGCGTCGATCGCGGTCTTGACGATCTTGTCGCCGTCCTCGACCGAGTCGTAGTTGCCGACGGCGGTGCCGCCCGCAGCCTTGATCTCGTCGACGACCGCATCGGCGGCGCGCGACGACTTGCCGTCGCCGGTGAAGCCACCGCCGAGGTCGTTGACGACCACCTTCGCGCCGCGGCTGGCGAGCAGCAGCGCGTGCGAACGTCCGAGGCCACCACCGGCGCCCGTGACGATCGCGACCTTTCCATCGAATCGCAGCTCATTGCTCATGTGTCTTCTCCCGGCCGGGCGTCCCGGCAAGCAACATCGGAAAGTGCGTCTTCCAGCGCGCGATCAGCGCATCCGCGCGCGCCCGTCCCGGCGCGCCATGCAACATCGCGGTCGAGGCCGCGCCGATCATCAAGTGCAACGTCAGATCGAAGGCGTGGTCGTAGCCGGGCCGCGACGTGATCGCCGGCCCGAACAGCTCACTCGCCTGGCGGCGGATGCGATCGTGCACGACGATCTCGACGCGGATCAGCGCGCGGCCCAGCTCGGGCTCGGTGCGCGCGACCGCGGTCAGCTCCGCGGTGACCTGGAACAGCGGCCCGCCGAAGCACTCCCACAGCAGATCGAGCGCGGCGTCGATGCGCTCGTCACCGGCGGGCAGCGAGCGCGTGCGCTCCTTGAGATCGCGGCCCCGCATCCACGCGAGGTGCTCGATCGTCGCGACCAGGAGCTCCGCCTTGGAGGGGAAGTGATGCAGGAGCGCGCCGCGCGACACGCCGGCGCGGCGCTGGACCTCGAGCGTGGTCGTGCGCGCGAACCCCAGCTCGAGCAGGCTCGCGACCGCGGCCTCGAGCAACGCCAGGCGCAGATCGCGGCGCTCGGCCGGTCGATCCGCGGGCGCTTGATCGTCACTCATCCCGCGCGAAGACGTAGCGCGTCATGGGACAGTCAGTCAAGACTGACTGTTTATTGCGCTGGAATCTCGTAGGCTTGGGTACTGACTGATGGTCGGTAGCGGAGTCACTCGGTCGCCGAGGTGACGGTCGCATACATGGCGAGGGAGACCTCGGCCCCGAGCTCGTAGGTCGGGACAACGGTGCCGAGGTCCGTGCCGGGCAGGCACGCGTCGCCGCTCTTGAAGAAGTAGGTCGAGGGCGAGCGCGCGGCACCGCGCTGGTATGCGTGGGCGATCGCGTCGCAGCCGTTGGGCTGATCGAGCGCCGGGAAGCCGTGGGGCGCGTCGCCGATCTCGACGATCAGTGGGAGCGGCGCGGTGCAGGCCGAGTCGGCGAAGTAGCGGTCTCGTGAGACCCAGAACGAGGGCGGGACGCACGCGAGGCCAGCGGGCATGATCGCGCGCGGATAGCACACCGCGCCGAGGTCCAGATCGTAGAACCCGAGCGCGCGGCGATGGTCCCCGGCGATGAGCCAGTTCGGCGAGAGCCTGGCGCCCACGCCGTGCTCCACCGTCACGGGCACGAGCGCGGACGGCGCGAGCGCGTCGCCGGCGCGATAGACCGCCGCGCCAGCCGAGACGACGAGGTTCGCCGGCACGCACGCCGCGAAGTCGTCGAACACCGAAAGCGTCTCGCCAGCCGTGTCGCTCAGGAGCGCGCCGCGGCGAACGTAGGTGGTCGGCGAATCGTTGGCGGCGATGTACCCGGGCGGCGCGCAGGTCGCGCTGGTGACTCCGATGGGTCGCGCGCAGGCCGCGTCGTCGGCATACGACGAGTGCATCGCCTCCGGCTCGCACGACGCGCCGACGATCGGGGAACAGATCGCGTCGAGGTCCGTGTCGAAGGGCGCGCCGGGCGCGACCGTACCGTCGTCGCCAAGGACCGTACGCGTCTTGACGCGCCCGCCGCCGAAGTCGGCGCCCCGGCCACCGACGAACTCCTCGAGAGGGACCTGCGTGGTCACGCGGTAGTAGGTCTCGCTCTCTGGATGAGTCGCGTACGCGGTGCACCCGGAGTTCAGCGGATCCCACGCGTAGACCACGGATGGCGCGATGGGCTCGGGGGACAACGCCCAGAGCTCGCCGACGCTCCCCGGCTCGCACGGATCGCCCTGCACCCCGACGTACGGAGGCGGCGCCGCTGGACACGCGCCAACGGTCCCGAAGACGAAGGCGACTGGTTCGGTGCAGTCGGCGTCGGCGAACATCCACGCCTGCGCGTGGTCCGGAACGCACCGCGGGTGCGGCCCCGCGGTCCACTCGCACTCCTCGCCGCGTTCGCGATCGAACCATCCCTTGAATAGCCGATCGCCTTCCGCGTCGACCCAGTACACCGCGCGGATGCGCGAGCCGCTGCGGATCTCGCCCTGCACGAGCGCGTCGTCCGCGCAGCCGAGCGTCCACAGCGTGCCCGCCATCATCATCCCGCCCATGACGCGTCGATCGATCATCATGCCCACCTCCCCATCGACGAGGATCAACAGGATCCGCGGCGCGCACAAGCGCGATCAGCGGCGTCGCGCGTTGAACGATGCAATCATGACTTCTCGGAGGCCAGGCATGCAGCGTGAGACACGGACACGATGGCGGGGCGCGACCGCGCTCGGGCTCGCGGTGATCGCGGTGATGGGCGCGTCCACCGATGCGGCCGCAAAGTGCGCGCTGCGATCGCTGGGCGACGAGGTCGCGACCAACGCGGCTGACGAGATCCCCGCGGGCGGCGGCGTGCTGGTCGGCTGGGTCGAGACCGATGATCACGGCGGCCCGCGCGATGTCGATCCGGTGGTGCATCCGACCTGGGCGTTCCGCGAGAAGCGCAAGAAGGTCCGCGCGACGATGACCGCGATCGCGCCGGGCCTCGCGGTCTACGTCCCCGCGGTCGGGCGCGGCCAGAAGCACACGGTCGCGCTCGTCGACGGGGCCAGGACCGTCGGCACCTACAAGTTCGCGAAGGTGACCGCGGCGGGCCAGGCCGCAGCCGCGCTGATCCTGCCGCCGCCGAAGGTCACCCTGGTGCAGCGAAGCGAGACCCAGTCGTTCCGGTCGCACGACATCGCGCTGATGGTCACGCTCGAGAAGCGCGACCACGCGATCCCGCCGGACGCGTACGGGATCATCCTCTATCGCGGCGACACCGCGCTGAGCTGGCACCGCATCGACAAGCCCGACGAGATCGCGGTGCCAGCCTACGATAGCCCCGGGCGCTGCGGCGCCGAGCCGCCGGCGATGACGCCCGCCGCCGCCGGCGACATGGTCACGCTGGCGTGGGTCGATCGCTTCGGTCGGGTCTCCGCGCGCTCGGCGCCGATCCAGGTGAAGTAACCCTAGAAGGGCGCAGGCACGGTGATCGCGATCGTCCCGCCGGTGTGCGGATGCGCGAACGCGAGCGCCTCGGCGTGCAGCATCAGGCGCTCGGCGCTGACCGTGCCGTAGAGCCGATCGCCGACGATCGGGGCCGCGAGCCCCTGCGGATGCGCGGCGTGGACGCGGAGCTGGTGAGTCCGGCCGGTGTGCGGAGTCAGCTCGATCCGCGTGCGGCCACCCGCGCGCGCGAGCACGCGCCAGCCGGTGTGCGCGGCCTTGCCGTGGATCGCATCGACGATCTGGCGCGGCCGATCCTCGAGATCGACGCGCAGCGCGAGATCGATCGTCCCGTGCTCGCCGCGCACCTCACGCTCGAGGATCGCGACGTAGCGCTTGGCGATCGTGCGCCGCGCGAACTGCTGCTGGAGCGCGGCGTGGGTCGCGGCGTCCTTGGCGACCAGCATCACGCCCGAGGTGTCGAGATCGAGGCGGTGCACGATCATCGGCCCGTCGGCCTGGAGCCGCGCACGCAGCCGCGTGAGCACCGAGTCGCGCAGCGCGCCGCTGCGCCCGGGCACCGACAGGAGGCCGCACGGCTTGTCCACGACCACGAGCCAGGCGTCCTCGTGCAGGATGCGCGGCGCATCGGCGGGGACCGCGTCGGCGCCGAAGATCGGCCCGGCCTCGGCGTCGAGACCGTCGAGCATGAACGGCACGATCGGCCCGCACTTGCCGCGGCACGCCGGATAGAAGCCGCCGGCGTGGCGACCGCCGGTCGCGGGCGGCGCGCCCCACCATTGCTCGGCCAGCGCGATCGGCGTGAGCCCCAGCGCGTACGCGCGCGCGAGCAGCTTGGGCGCGGCGCAGTCACCGGCGCCGCCCGGCACCGGCGCGGGATCGAAGAGCGTGCGGATCGGGCGGCGCTCGCCTCCCGCGCTCGGGATGACGTAGCCGTCGAGGATCTGCGCCCACAGCGCGCGCGATCGGTCTGCGCGCTGCGCGTCGAGGTCAGCGACCTCGGCGGTGCGGGTCGCGAGCGCGGCGACCAGCGGTTCGCGCGCCGCCGCGTGCGCGGCATCGAGGCGGCGGCGCTCGGTGGTGTCGTTGCGGCTGGCCTGCGCGAGCGCGGCGAGCGCCGCGGGATCGGCGGCCGCGCGAGCGGCGTGGCGGGCGGCGCGCTGCGCGGCGTGGCGCGTGCGCAGCGCGTGATCGTCGATCGCCTGCGCCGCCTCGAGCGCGACGAGCGCGGCCCGCGCACGGGCCTCGCGCGCGACCGCATCCGCGTGGGCCTGCGCCAGCACCGCCAGCTCGGCCTCCCCCGCCGGCCAGGTCGCGTCGCGGGCGGCGACATCGAACACCGGCGGCGCGAAGCCCTCGCGCTGCCACTCGCCGCCGAGCATCCCGGAGAACGCCGCGAGGTAGCCGACCCGGCCGGCGCGATCGCGCACGACCAGCGCCCCGAACATCTTGCCGCCGCCGGGCGCATCGACCAGCGCGCCGAGGCCGAGCGCGAGCATCCGCGCGCGCAGCTCGTCGGCGGCGCGCCGCGCGATCGGGTGCGGCGCGGTCGCGAACGGGCTCGGCATCACCGCCGGGAGATCGGCGAGCGCGGGCTGCGGCGCGAAGTACGTGAGCTCGTCCACGAGCGCGAAGCCATACCGCGCGCCGGGCTGGTCGCGCCACCGCATGCGTCACCGTGCGCTCCTGCTACAGCGAGCGGACCGGCGCCGCGTTCATGTGCGAACGACCGGCGGCGAATCGTCCAACACCTCGACATCGATGGCGACCGCTCCGGCACGGATGATGAACAGGACCACCGGCATGAACTCCTCGACTCGTCTATTCCGCGCCCTCGTCACCTGCGCCGGCCTCGCCTCGCTGACCTCGGTCGCCATCGCCGATGGCGACGATGCGCCCGCCCGCAACGGCGCCACCTTCGGGGTCGGCGTCGGCGGCGGCCACATCGTGTGCACCACCAAGGACGGCGACGACTGCGACGGGGATGGCGCCAACCCGGCCGGCGGCCTCGATCTGCGCGCCGGCGCGATGCTGTCGCCGCGCGTCGCGCTCGGCGCCGAGGTGTGGGGCATGACCCACCGCGACGATCGCCTCAAGGTCTCGCAGGGCATCATCGCCGGCGTGGTCCGCGGCTGGGTCGCCGATCGGCTGTGGCTGCAGGGCGGCGCCGGCGTCGCGCGCACGACCGCCGAGTACGACCTCGGCGGCCTCGGCACCTTCACCAGCAAGTCCGACTGGGTCCCGGCGATCGTCCTTGGCGTCGGCCTCGAGCTGGTGTCAGCGCCGAAGTTCGCGCTCGATCTCGAGCTCAAGGGCGGCACCGGCCTCTACGACCACGAGATCAACGTCCAGAACATCTCGCTCGGCGTCGGCGTGTCGTTCTACTAGCCCACGATCGCGTCGTCCGGTTCGCGGACACCGCGGCCATCGCCCTCAGCTCCCCGCGGGCAACCGCACCGTGAACACCGCGCCGCCGCCGGGGGCGTTGTCCGCCGCGACCTCGCCGCCGTGCGCGCGCGCGATGCCGCGCACGATCGCGAGCCCGAGGCCGGCGCCGCCATGGCGGGCGCGCCGCCCCTGCCAGTCCTGCATGAAGATCTTGCCCAGCTCGTCGGGCGGGATCCCGGGGCCATGGTCGCGCACGGTCACGGCGACGCCCTCGCCGTCGCGGCGGGCGCCCAGCTCGAGCCGCTTCGAGCCGACGCCGTGGCGCAGCGCGTTCGCGATCAGGTTGTCGAGCACCTGCGCCATGCGATCGCGATCGATGGGGATCGGCGCGACATCGGGCGCGACCGTCACCACGAGCTCGACGCCGGCGCGGGTCGCCATGAGCTCGTGGTCGCGCGCCGCCTGTTGCAGCACCGCGGCGATCGATCCCAGCACCGGCGCGACCCGCAGCGTGCCGACCTCGATCTGGTGCGCGAGCAGCAGGTCGTCGAGCAGCCGCCCTGCGCGCCCGACCGAGCGCTCGACCATCGCGACGGTGCGCTGGCGCTCGTCGCCGGCCACCGCATCGTCGCCGAGCGCGTCGAGCGCGACCCGGATCGCGTTGAGCGGCCCGCGCAGGTCGTGCGAGACGATCGCGAGCATCATCTCTCTCGCGCGCGCCTCGCGCTGGGCCTCGTCGCGCGCCTGGATCATCTCGGTCACGTCGTCGAGGCTGACCACGCCGGCGACGATCGCGCCGTCGGCTTCGAGCACGGGCGCGGCGCTCGCGCGATACGCGCGGCCATCGCAGGGCCACAGCTCCTCGACGCGGACCAGCGCGCGCGTCGCCATCGCCTCGACCAGCGCGCGGTGCGCGGTGGGCGCCGCCGCCTCGATCGTGGGCGTGGCGCCGAGCGAGCCGCGCGCGAACAGCGCCAGCGCCCGTTCGTTCGCGAACAGGATCTCGTGGCTCGCCGGATTGACCACGGCGACCGCGGTCGGCAGCTGCGCGATCACCGCGCCCAGCAGCTGGCGCTGCGCCTCGAGCTCGCGCTGGATCCGGCGCGCCCCGCGCTCGGCGCGCGACAGCCGCTGGATGTAGATGAGGCGCCGCGCGAGCTTGGCCGGCGACAGATCGAGCCTGGGCACGAAGTCGGTCGCGCCCGCCTCGACCAGCGCGGCCCCGAGCTCCTCGTCGAGGCCGGCCACGCACAGGATCGGCGTGGTCACGCCGCTGGCGCGCAGCCGCGCGAGCACGTCGATCGCGGTCTCGCCGGGCACCGCGTGGTCGAGGATGATGCAGTCGTAGGTCTCGCCCTGCGCCCGGGACGCGAGCTCCTGGCCATCGCCGAGCTCGTCGATCGCGGCGCGCACGCCGGCCTCGTCGAGGTAGCGGCGGATCGTCAACCGCTCGGCCTCGTCGGCGTGGACCACCAGCAGCCGCGTCAGCTCGGCGAGCGTGGACTGGCTCATGGCAGCTCCACCCGCGACCAGTACTGATCGATGGCGGCGACCAGCTCGAGCGTCGCGGCGAACGTCGCCGGCTTCAGCAGATATCCGGCGGCGTTCAGCCGGAACGCCTCGGCGCGGTCCTCGTCGGCATCGGACGAGGTCAACAGCACGACCGAGGTCGCCTGCAGCACCGGATCGCGGCGGAGCTCGGCCAGCATCGCCAGGCCGTCCATCCGCGGCATGTCGACGTCGAGGAGCACGAGCCGCCGCGCCCGCGGCATCGCGCTGCCGCGCAGCACCGCGAGGGCCTCATGGCCGTCGTTCGCGACCCACAGCGGGTGGGTCAGGTGACCACGAGTGAACGCGCGGCGCATGTTCATCACCGCGAGGTCGTCGTCATCGACGAGCAGGATGTTGAGCGGCCGGACCAGACGCTCGCTCAGCAGATGGGGCTCCACGCCGCGACTCTGACTGCACGATCGGAGCCAGGCAGCCACGAGGGAGTTCCGCGCCTCTCAGGCATCCTCGCCGGGCTCTTCGAGGCGGCGATACAGCGAGCGGCGATCGATGCCGAGCGTGCGCGCCGCGTGGGTCTTGTTGCCGTTGCAGGCCCCGAGCACCTGCCGCACGTAGCGCCGCTCCATCTCGGCGAGCGTCACCAGGTCCGAGGGGTCATCGCCGCTGATGACCAGCCGCTTGCTCTGGTGCTCGCGCAGCTTGGCTGGCAGGTCGTCGACGACGATCTCGGTGAGGCGCGCCAGCGCGACCGCGCGCTCCATGCAGTTCTCGAGCTCGCGCACGTTGCCCGGCCAGTCGTAGTCGAGCAACTTGCGCGCCGCGTCCGCGGAGATCGAGCCGACCGCCTTGCCGGTGCGCTCGGCGATCCCGCGCAGGAAGTGGTGGGCGAGCAGCAGCACGTCGCCGCCGCGCCCGCGCAGCGGCGGGACCTCGATCGTGACGACGTTGACCCGGTAGTAGAGGTCCTGGCGGAAGCGGCCCTCCTCGACCTCGGTCTCGAGATCGCGGTTGGTCGCGCACACCACGCGCGCGGTGAACGGGACCTCGTCGTCGCCGCCGACCGGGCGGACCGTGCGCTGCTGCAGCACGCGCAGCAGCTTGACCTGCATCTCCATCGGCATCTCGCCGATCTCGTCGAGCAAGATCGTGCCGTTGCCGGCCTGCACGAACAGGCCCGCGCGATCGCGGCGCGCGTCGGTGAAGGCGCCCTTGACGTGACCGAACAGCTCGCTCTCGAGCAGGTTCGCGGGCACCGCGCCGCAGTTGAGCGCGACGAACGGCTCGCGCTTGCGCGGGCCGACGTGGTGCAGGGCCTGCGCGACCAGCTCCTTGCCGGTGCCGCTCTCGCCGGTGATGAGCACGGTCGCGTCACCATCGGCGACCCGGCCGACCAGCTCGCGGACCTCGCGGATCGCGTGGCTGTCGCCGATGATGCCGTCGGCGGGGCGCGCCGACAGCCCGGCCCGCAGCCGGCGCAGCTCGCCGCGCACGCGGTGGTGCTCGACGGCGCGGTTGACCGCGGCGACCAGGGTGTCGGCGGCGATCGGCTTGACGACGAAGTCCCACGCGCCGGCGCGCAGCGCGCCGACCGCGGTCTCGACATCGGCCTGGCCGGTCATCACGATCACCTGGATGTCGGGATGGCTGGCGCGCACGCGCTGGCACAGCTCGATGCCCGAGGTGCCGCGCAGGTGCACGTCGGTGATCACGACCTCGACGTCAGACGACCCGAGCGACTCGATCGCCGCATCCGCGGTCGTGACGATCGTCGCGCGATGGCCGCGCCGCACCAGCAGGTCCCGCACCAGCTCCGCCTCATCGTTATCGTCCTCGACGACCAACACGCTCGCTTGCATCGCGCGCACCGTAGCATCGACTGGGCACCGGAAACGGTGTGCGCGGACGCCACGTCGCGCGCGAATGGTGAGCGCACCGGCACGGTGCTCCCGAGGCGCCTCACGCAGCCGCCGAGCACAGGCGCACGGAATCACACGCGTCGGCCGCGCACCGCGGATCTGGCGCCAGACTTGCTCTTGGGTCCGGGCATGATGAACACCACCGAACTCAAGGATCGCGTCGAAGCCCGTCGTCTGGAGCTCAAGGCCAAGCTGCTGAAGCTCAAGGCCGAGACCCACCACGATGCGATCGCGGCGCGCGACAAGATCCAGCACGCGCTCGGCGAGGTCGAGGAGACCATCAAGGACGGCTGGGACAAGGTCAGCGACGGCGCCAAGGCCAAGCTGCACGAGTGGCTCGATCGCAGCAACTAGCGCGCGATCGATCGAGGCGGCGCCGCTCGCGCCTCGTCGTTCGTTCACTCCTTGCCAGGAGAACGTCATGTCGGACACAACCACCGAGACCGTAGAATCGATCGAGAACGTCGCGGGACGGGTGGCCGAGGCGTCGCGGCGTGCGCGCGAGCGCGCACGCGAGCTGGTCGCGGCGCGCTACGAGCGCGTGACCGACCTGGCCCGCGCGAACCCCACCGCGACCGCGCTCACCGGGCTCGCCCTCGGCTACATCGTCGGCCGGCTGGCCGCGAGGTGACCATGGAGGTGCGGGATCAGGTCTGGAGCCCCGCCTCCAACTGGGTGTTCGATCCGCACGCCAGCCCCTGGCCCCGGGTCGGCGCGGCGGTGCTGATCGGGTTCGTGGCTGGACGTAGTCGTACGGTCCGCGCGATCGCGCGTGGCGTGATCGTCGCGGCGGCCACCGCCCTCGCGCGTGAGCTCCTGACGCGGCAACTGGCGTGATGCACCGGGCGATCGCCCCCGCGGTCGCCCGGTGCAGGTCGAGAACCATCCCATCATTCCGCGATCGGTTCCCCGGGCGGCGGGCCATGTGCCAGCCAGCCGCTGTCGTGGGCATCCGGTGTGCGGAAGGCGCGCAGCACCCGCAGCGCGCGACCGCAGGCGTCGAGCGCCTTCGGCTCGACCACGGCGGTCACCCGATCGCCCGCGGTCACATGCACCGGCGCCGCGGCCCGGCGTAGCTCCGCGTCGGGCGTGGCAGGACCGATCACCAGATCGTCGCCACACCCGGCGCGGCCGGCGACGATCTCGCCGATCGCGGTGATCGGCTCGAAGGCCGATGCGAACCACCACGTGAACCGCGGGGCCGCGAGCGCGGGCCACCCGGTGCGCTGGATCATCGCGGCCCGGCGATCTGCGTCGACGCGGTCGCGGGCGGCGAGCGCCCCGACCGGCGCGCCCGCGGCGTCGAGCGCGATCACGAGGAGCTCGCCGGACATCGGCCGGAACGGCGCCTCGCTCGTGGACGGCACGTCGATCGAGGCCGGCGCCGCGCCGACCACCGCGTCGAGCGCGTAGCGCGTGCGCGCGGAGCCATCCTCCGCGGTCCGGACCCGCGCGATCACCACGCGCGCGATCGGCGCCTTCGACAGCGCGATGGCGGGCGCACCGGCGATCGCCGCGCGCCGCTCGGCGTCGGCGCGATCGGTCGCGTCCCAGAGGCGGAGCACCTCGGCATCGAACCGCGGCATGCCGTCGAGGCACCAGCCCGCGCCGCTCGAGTCGGGGTTGTCGTCGTGATCTTCGTCGACGCGCGGCATCATCGCGAGCTCGGCGACGAACCATCCCGCCGTCGGCAGCACGCCCGCGGGGATGAGCCCGAGCCGCACGGCGTGCCCCCCGACGTGGGCGTAGCGCGGCGCCCCGGCGCCGGGCTCGATCACCAGCGCCGCGTGTTCGCCACCGGCGTTGGAGCACTCGCTCCACACGCCGCCGAGCTGCACCACCGCGATCACGCGGTCAGGGGCCGCGGGCGGCGCGATGGGCGGACCCGCGACCGGCGTCGCTTCACCGGCCGCGGTCGGCGCGTGGTCAGCCGCGCGCGGCGCGCAGGCGATCAACCAGAGGACGAGGACGCTCGCGACTCGACGCATGCGGGCAGCTCACCACGCGTGCGGGCGCGCCGCCGTCAGCTCCCTGTAAGCGATCGCGCGCAGCGCGGCGCGCACCACGGCCACGCGACCTGCGTCCAGAGGCGCGTCGGGCGCGGCGCGGGATCCGCGAGGCCCAGCGCCGCGGGAGCGTGCCCGCGCGGCAGCCGGCGGGTGCCGAACACGAGGTCCCAGAGGATCACCGTCGAGCCGTAGTTGGCGTTGGCCTCGACGAGCTCGGTCGAGTGGTGCCACTGGTGCAGCACCGGCGTCGAGAAGATCCAGTCGAGCAGCCCCGGCCCGAGCGCGAGGTTCGCGTGCTGCAGCACCGCGACCGCGGTCCGCAGCGCCGCCGCGAGGACGATCGCGCGCTCGCCGAGGCCCAGCGCGAGCGGCACCGCGACGTCGAGGCCGAGGTTCCACAGCGCGTTGACCGGGTGCAGCCGCACGCCGTTGAGCGCGTACATGCGGGTCGGCGCATGGTGCTCGGCGTGGAATCGCCACAACCACGCGTGGGTGTGCGCGAGCCGGTGCAGCCAGTACTTGCCGAGATCGGCGAGCACCAGCGCGACCGCGATCTGCGCGGCGAGCGGCCACGCGGCCGCGGGATCGGAGGCGCGCGTCAGGACGAGCGCCAGCACGGCGGCGAGCACCTCACCCGCGTGCTGCGCCACGAGCTGCACGACCGCGAGCAGCGCGATGTACAGGCCGTCCTGCCCGACCTCGCGGCGCGACGGGAACCACGCGCGCTCGTGCGGGATGAGGCGCTCCAGCCCCGTGGCGATCGCCGCGAGCGCCGCGAAGACCGCGATCACGACGGCGGCTGGCGACACGCCGCGATCGAGGAGGCCATCGGCGAGCACCACCGCGCCGACGAGGAGCAGCGGATACGCGAGCGCGGCCGCGCGGGACGGTGACGAGGTCGATCCCATGTATCGAAAGGACGGTGCGTCCCGCCAATGGATGCAGGAAATCGCGCGCGGATCAGCTCAGCGGTAGCCCGATGCCCCGGTGACGGAGCCCGCGAGCCGATCTTCCCGCGGCTATGGCGCGGGGCGATGCGCGTGCATCGCGCCCCGCACGAACCGATAGAACTCGAAGACGTCGCGATGCTTCGGACCTCCGCCGGCGACGCGCAGGACGACCGGCGCCCCGTCGACGTCCAGGCGCAGGTCCGACATCGCGAGCTTCTCGAGACCGTCGCTGACCAGCCGGAAGGAGCGCACCTGCGCGAACGCGACGAATCGCCAGACGTGATCGCAGAACACCATGCCGAGCTCGGTGATCACGATCGACTGCTTCATCGGTGCCCCCTCCGGCGCGTACACCCGATGACCGGGTCGTCTGCGTCGAGGAAGCCGCGCGCCTCCGCCGGCACTGCGCTGTCCGTGCGGTACACGCCATCAGACATCCGCGCGAGCGTGCGACGGGTCCAGATCCGCGTCCACTCGCGCGGCGCGATCGCGAGCGTCATGCCGCGGTGGTGATCGCCTCGAGCGCCGCGACCACCTCGGGGTGACCGTCGACGAGCGCGACCAGGTTCGCGGCGCGCCCGCCGGCGCACAGCGCGAAGAACTCGACCGCATCCGCGACGCCCGCGTGCGAAGTGGTCACGACCTCGAAGGCGCCCCGGGCCTCGATGATCGCGTCGATGCCGTCCTCCAGGACCTCGGCCTCTGGCCCGACGCACACGAAGGCGAGGCAGCCGCGATCGAGCAGGGCATCGACCGCGGCCTCGACCCGCGCACGCTCGTCCGCATCGAACGCGGGTACCAGCACCGCGAACTGATCGTAGTCGTCGCTGACCGGAAGCTCGCTCATCGCCAGCATCCGCCCGTCCGCCAGGCGGCGCATCCCCTCGGACACCCGCACGCTCTCCTGCCCATCCACACGCTGCATTGGTAGATCCTTACTTGTTCCCGCGCTTGCGGGCATCGGGACCCCCGTTCAAACCGTGCGTGCGGATTTCCCGCACACGGCTTACCGGTGGTCGTTCAGAGAGCGGCATCGTACGTGCGCCGGGATAGCGAACCGTGCCGCGCAGGCGATAGAGACCGAGGCGAACGAATTCGTCGCGCGTCCAGCGCGCCATCTCGCCGGCCCGCAGGTTTCGCCCCTTGCGCTTGCGCACGAGGGCTCGAAGCCGCTGCCAGACATAGCTGTCGAGCTGGTTGAACTTCCGCGCGGCGTTGCCGGTCCTGAAGTAGCCACCCCAACCGCGCAACACCGGGTTGAGCGTCGCGATCGTCTCACGCAGATCGCGATGTTGCGCGGCGCTTGGGGTGAGGTCCTTCACACGCTGACGCACCCGCTTCAGGCTCGTCGTCGACGGCCAGCGCTGCAGGAAGTAGCGACGCTTCTTCTCCGCAGCCCAGATCGCGCCCGACATGCGCTTGTGCAGGTGACAGCCGAGGAAGTCGAAGCCCGCCTTGCCGTCGGTGAGTTCGACCGTCCTCGTCTTCTCTGGATGCAGCTCCAGCTTGAGGCGCTTGAAGATGATCCTCACGCGCCGTTCGGCCTCCTCGACCTTCGCCTTCGTGTCGCACATGACCACGAAGTCGTCGGCATAGCGAACCAGCGTGCCCAGATGGGCGCACTGCTTCATCCATCGCTCGTCGAGATACGCCAGGTAGATGTTCGAGAGCAGCGGCGAGATCACGCCACCCTGCGGCACGCCGCTGAGCATCGCGATCGCGCGCCCCTCGTCCATCACCCCGGCGTCGAGCCACATCTGGATCAACGCCAGCACGCGACGGTCGCTGATCCGCCGCCGCACCCGCGTCATCAGCACCTCGCGATCGAGGCTGCCGAAGAAGTCGCGGATGTCGGCGTCGAGCACGTGGTTGCCACCGCGCGCCCCACGGACGCGCAGCACCTCCAGCGCCTGCGTCGCGCTACGACCGGGCCGAAACCCGTACGAGCAATCCTGGAAGTCGACCTCGAAGATCGGTTCCAGCACCAGCTTCGCCGCCGCTTGCACCACGCGATCGCGCACCGTCGGAATCCCCAGCGGTCGCCGTCCTCCGTTCGCTTTCGGGATCCAGCACCGCCGCACCGCCTGCGGTCGGTACCGTCCTGCACGCAGCCGCTCGCCGAGGTCCGCGAGGAACGCGGCCTCGCCAAGCGCGCGGATCGCGGCAATCGACTCCTCGTCGATACCCGCCGATCCACCGTTCCGCGCAACGCGCCTCCACGCTGCCTGGAGGATGTCGGCCCTCCAGAGTCGATCGTACAGCGCGTGGAAGCGCCGCTCCGGCGCCCGCTTGGCCGCCTCCCCTAGACGTCGTTGCAACCGCTGCACGTGGTCGACCGATTTTCGCCGGTCGGGGGAGTTGGATCGCCGGCGGGAGGGGGTACCTGTTCCGCGTTCCGCGACCATGCCCTTGTGCCTGCGGCCTTCGCCGTCGTGACCACCCCAGGGACCCTTCCCTCCACCGGCGTTCTGCGGCGCCGGCCTCGTCGGTACTACGATCCCCTCGGACTTCCGCTGCACCGCGGGCGCACCGGCACTCGGCCTCCTCGCGTCGCGTTGCCCCGACAAGGGCCGTGCAGACGGATCTCCCGTGTTCCGTGCTTCTCCGTGGACGCGTGCTGCGCTCCCTACCCCGCGGGACCCAGCGGCGACTCGGTCGGAATAACGCGCCGTTGGTGTTGCCTTCGCCGTGACATGAGCGGCTCGGCGTCCCGATTGTTCATCTGTCGAGGCTGCAAGCTTCACGTGATGTTGCGGCCCGCGTCCTTGCCTCCCCTCGCGGGGCTCCTGACGTCGCGCTTCGGCTACCTCGGTCTCCCTCGGTTCCGGCGACCTGCTACCCGGCGCTCCGACGCTTACCGGGACGGGACTTGCACCCGCTGGAGAAGCGCAGCAAGACACGTCCTGTCCCTCATCGGGACCATCGGCGTCGTCACGGCGCACCATGCGCG
>JAIOQA010000261.1 GCA_021413675.1 Deltaproteobacteria bacterium
TACGACGACGCCGGCCACCCGCGGGCCGGCACGTGCAAGGCGGTCGCCGCCACCGGCCAGGCCTGCTCGTCAGCGCTGCCGCTGACGCTGTGCGCGACCGGCAGCGACTGCAGCTCCGACACCGATACCTGCGTGCCGCCCGTGACCACGCCGCTCGCGGTCGGCGCGGCGTGCATCGACGCGAGCTACAACCTGCTCGGCACCTGCACCGCGTCGTGGTGCGACATCTTCGGCAGCAAGCAGTGCGAGCCGCTGCGCGTCAACGGCGCGACCTGCGGCGGTGGCGACGAGTGCGCGTCCGGCCGCTGCGACACGACCTGCGTGGTCAACGACGTCTGCACCGATCACCCGCCGACGCCCGACGCCGGCGTCGCCGACGCCGCGGTCCCGGACGCGCGCACGCCCGACGCGATGCCGCCCGACGCGATGCCGCCCGACGCGGGCACGCCCTACGCGGTCCCCGCCGATGGCGAGCGCTGCACGTCGGCGTTCGATCTGCTCGCGTCGTCGAGCGCGTCACCCTTGCCCGGCTACACCAACCGGATCGCGCGCGGCTTCGGCGCGACCAACGACTACAACCCGCTGTCGTCGGGCGCCCTGCCGCCGGCCTGCTCGGTGGTCTACGACGCGAAGGGCAAGGAGCTGGTCTACGCGGTCACGCTCGTGCCCGGCGACAAGCTCAAGCTGCGCGCCGAGCTCGCCGACGGCAAGCAGGCCGGCATCTACCTGCTCGACACCTGCCCCGGCGGCAGCTGGCCCGACTTCGACGGCACCGGCGCGTGCGGCTCGAACGAGTACAACGCCGGGTTCTGCGGTCCGGTCGGCTGCGACCCCGCGGCGCTGACCATCACCTATCCGCTGACCATCGGCGGCAACCCGACCACGACCCAGACCTTCTGGGTCGTGGTCGATCAGGTCGGCGGCGACACCTCGACCGGGTTCGTCCTCGACTGGTCGCTGATCCACCTCTGATCAAACGCCGCCGATCAAGGCGGCCGCTCAGGGCCGCGCGCGCTTGCCCGCGAGCTTGCGCTGCGCGACCGCGACCTGCTCGTCCTCGCGCGCCTCCCACAGCACGTCGAGGCAGCCGCGCAGGTAGCGCAGGAAGCGCGCGCGATCCGCCGCGGGCAAGGCCCCGAGCAAGCGCTGGTTGGCGGCCTGCCGCGCCGGCTGGATCGCCTCGATCGCCGCGGCGCCGGCCTCGGTGACCTCGAGGTGCCGGCGGCGCGCGTCGTCGGCGCCGACCTCCTCGCGGATGAGCCCGCGGCGCTTGAGCGCCGAGACGATCGTGCTGATCGTCGCGCGCGACACGCCGCGCGCGCGCGCGATGTCCGAGGCCAGCACCGGCGCGTCCGAGGCGCCGCCCGCGCTCGGGAAGTTGGGATCGTGCGCGACCTGCAGGAGCACCAGCCACTGCTGCGTGGTCAGGCCCGCGACCCCGGCCAACCGCTCGCCGCGGCGCGCGACGTGGTTGGCGAGATCGAACAGCGCCAGCACGACCGCCTCCTCGAGGCCCTCGGGCAACGCGGGTGCGGCGGCGGATCGCGATCGTCGTGCGGTCACGGTCCGAGCATCGGCGATCGCGCCACCGTCGTCGAGGGCGCCGCCACCGGCGCGCGGCTTGACAGCAGGCCGGGCCGCGCAATGGTGCGGGGCCATGCGCACCGCGGTCCTCGCGATCCCGCTCGCCGCGCTCGCCTGTCGCGTGGCCGCGCCCGCGCCGCCCTCGGCGACCCTCGCGATCACCACCGACGAGCTGGTCCGGCTG
This sequence comes from Deltaproteobacteria bacterium, assembly GCA_021413675.1. Taxonomy (GTDB): domain Bacteria; phylum Myxococcota_A; class Polyangia; order Haliangiales; family Haliangiaceae; genus JAIOQA01. The sequence goes on from JAIOQA010000261.1 coordinate 1,769, forward strand.
CGCTGCGCGACCGACGGCCGCGACACGTACACGACCTGGCGCGGCACGGTCTACGCGTTCGTGCCCGACGAGCCGCCCCGCGCGCTGTTCGCCACCGTCGGCATGAACGTCGCGCGCTGCCTGCGCGACGGCGACGGCTGGGAGCTGGTGTCGCGCGAGCTGATGGCCTACCTCGATCCGGAGACCGGCGCGATCCTCGATCGCTGGGCCAATCCGTGGACCGGCGCGACCGTGCCGGTGGTGCACGTCGCCAACCGGATCGTCCAGAACCCGCTCGCCGGCGGCGCGCCGCTGCAGCTCGCGGGCGGCTGGGCCACCGCCACGATCGACGTCCCGCTGTTCTACCCGAACCCGCTCGCCACCGACGACGCGAGCCGCGCGTACAGCCCCGCGGCCAGCTACCAGGCCGGCGAGTTCTTCGCGCTGTCGGCGCCCGCCGAAGCGCTCGTCGATCCCGCCCGCGCGACCGTGCCCGCGATGACGCTCGCCTGGCATCGCGTCGGCCCGTGGCTGCCGTGGATGGCGATGGGCGATCGCCCGGGCCTGCTGGTCTACGTCGCGCACGGCGCGCGCGTCGATGGGTTCGAGGCGCTGCCCGCGATCCTGCGCGACGAGATCAGCGCGCGCGTGCCGCTCTATCGCCACGCGCCCCGCTGCATCGTCCGCGACCGCAACGAGACCTCGTGGACGTACTTCGCGCGCCACCGCGCCGAGTACGAGGCCGGCGCGCGCTTCCCGATCGCCGAGCCCGACGCGCCCGACGCCTGTCGGTAGCCCATCGGCTGCGACCGATCGCCGCAGCCTCTCGTGCGACACGACGCCTCACGACGCGATCCCGCGTGCTCTCCTCTCATCCCGCATGAGCAAGGGCGAGCGCGCGATGCTGATCCTGGTGGCCGTCGTCTTCATGGCGACGGTGTTCGCGGTGCTCGTGGCACCTCACGTGCCGTTCCTCGCCGCGGGCGACTGAGGCGACGCAGTCGCCGGTTCCGGTTCCGGAGGAGATCGGGCTGCGCGTCCTCGCGCGGGCCGATCGATCGACCCAGCGCCTGGAAGCGAACGCTTCCCGGGCGCTGATCGCTACGGCGTCTGCACGGCGCCGTCGCCGATCGGCGTGAGGTTCGAGCGATCCACGCGCAGGGTCTGGCGGACCGGCACCGTCGCCGCGAGCCGCTCGGGCCACCGGCCGTAGAACGTCAGCATCACGGTCGAGCGGTTGAAGCCGTTGAGCCCGTTGACCGCGGTGGTGTCGGCGCCCTGGTGGATGAACTGGTAGCGCGCCGCGAAGCCGAGGGCCTGGCGGACATTCCACGCGACCGCGACATCGCCGAGCACCTCGCTGAAGCCGCTGACCACGCTGCCCTGGGTGGTGTCGATCAGCTGCACGCGCGCGCCGGCGAGCGTGGCCTGCACCGTGAGCCGCGGCTCCGCCGGGTTGTCACGCAGCCACGGCAGCGGCAGCCAGCAGCTCGCCGACGCCGAGTCGGTCAACGTGTTCTGCGCGATGAACAGGTTGGGCAGCACGCTGCGATGCGCCTGGAAGGTCGCCGTGCCCCACTCCGGGTAGTACGACAGCTGGCCGCCGATCGTCGGCTGGATCGTGCCCTTGCTGTTCGCGCCGGTCGGCACGATCACGACCACGCCGCCGTCGACGACGCTGGTCCAGGTCCGCGACAGATCGCGGCGCCACGCGGCGTCGATGTGGAGGTTGAGCTGATCGTCGGAGCTCTCGGTCGCGCCGTTGGGGCGCGTGAGCACGAGGTACGAAGTCGTCACGCTGCCGGTGAGCGCGTCCTGGCGCCACGATCGCTCCGCGCCCAGGCGGAGCGAGCCCTCGGCGCCGGTGCTGGTCGTGTCGTTCTGATCGGTCTTGTCGTAGCGGATCGAGCCGCCCTGCAGGAGCCGCAGCGCGGGGCTCGCCTGGTACGCGTAGTTCTCGGCCGCGCTGGTCTGCACGACGTGGACCGTGCCCGAGCGCTGGATCCCCGCCTGGCCCGCGTCGGCGCCAGCCTGGGTGGTGAGCGTGGTCGCGTCGCCGACCGAGCCGCTGACGTCGGTGTTCAGCTCGCCACGCGGCGAGACCGTGAAGAACCCGCGCCAGCCCGCGCGCTGCAGGATCGACCACGCCTCGGTGTGGTTGACGTACATCGAGGCGTCGAACGTGTACTGCAGCTCGTGCACCGAGCGCGGGGTCTCGAACATCAAGATCGCGCCGGGGCGCGCCTGCATGTAGGCGTCGCTCTCGCGCGGCGGCGCACCGGCGACCGGCGTCGACGGCGCCGAGAACAGGTTGTCGGTCCAGGCGAGCTGCGCATCGCCGAGGATGTGCAGGCTCCAGCTCTCGGCGCGCGCCGCGGCCGGAAAGGCGACGACCGCGGCGAGTCCCAGAGCGAGCGAGCGCAACATGTCCGGTGTGATAGCACGACCGCGACGGTCACGGGGCCGCGGTCCGGAACCCGATCCTGTTGATATGATGAGAGTTTCGCTGGCGTCGTGAGCGGTTTTTTACAGAACCTCAGCTTGAAGTCTCGAGCGCGCGCGTGCTTAGAATTTCCGCCCAGGAGCATTTCATGAGCGACATCGAGATCGTCGACCTGACCGGCAGCAACGAGGCCGCGCCCGCGAGCGCCGCGATTCCTGCGTCGAACCCGAGTGATTGGTACTGGACGAGCCCGTCGCGGCGCGACGAGGAGGAAGAAGAAGAGGAAGACGACGAGGACGACGATGACGATGACGATGACGACGATGACGATGACGATGACGATGACGACGACGATGACGACGACGACGACGACGATGACGACGATGACGACGACGACGAGGAAGAAGACGAGGAAGAAGAGGAAGACGACGTAGTCCCGCTGCGCGGCGAGGAGCCGTGGGGCGCGCCCGACGATGACGACGAGGCGCCGAAGGTGTGGCCGGCCCGGGACGACGAGGACGACGATGACGTCCCGAAGGTCGCCAAGGACGACGACGACGACGAGGATGATGTCGACGACGACGACGACGACGACGATGAGGACGACGACGACGACGACGAGGACGAGGTAGCGGACGACGACGACGACGACGACGACCAGGACGACGACGACAAGGACGACGACGACGACAGCGGCGATCGCCCTGCCGCGAAGACGCCTGCGAAGAAGTCACCGCCGGGCAAGCCCGCGGGCAAGCCCGCGCCTGCGCCCAAGCCCGCCGCGAAGGCACCGGCGAAGGCGCCGGCCAAGCCCGCCGCGAAGGCGCCTGCGAAGCCCGCTGCCGCGCCCAAGCCGACGACGCGCAAGCCCGCCGCACCCAAGAAGAAGTGATCGCGCGCGGCGCCGGGACGGACGCTCAACGCCGCGCGATCACACGCCCTTGAGGTGCAGGTAGATCGGCAGGACGATGAACGTGAACAGGACGCACCCGACGACGATGAAGAACAGATCGCGCCAGGTGAGCTTCACGTCGAAGTCGGGCTTGTGGGCCTTCACCGACGACGCCCACGCGCCCGCGAGGCCGAAGTAGATCCACAGCATCGCGTGGTACGCGAACGACAGCGTGAAGATCTGGAACAGGATGCCGCCGAAGCCCGCGAGCAAGGCGAGCCCCCAGGTCCGCGCCGCCGCGGCGCCGGGCACGTCGTTGAGCGTGCGCACCCCGACGTAGAGCATCTTCACGTTCAGCACGAGGACGCTGACGAACAGCACCATCCCGATCATCCCCATCTCGGCGAGGGTCAGGACGTAGGAGTTGTGCGCGGTCAGGAAGAAGTAGTCGCCGTACTGCCGGGTCCCGACGCCGAAGATCGGGCTGTGCTTGAACATGTCGAGCCCGGCGTCCCAGGCCTCGTAGCGCAGCTGGGTCGACATGTCGGCGTCCTCGCCGCTGCGCCCGGCGAGCGCCATCATCGGCACCGCGAGCCCGGCGCCGATGCCGATACCCGCAGGGCCGATCTTCTTGACGAAGTACGCGCCTCCGACGAGCGCCATCGCGACGATGCCGCCGCGTGACTGGCTCGCGAGCACGCACCACACCACCAGCGGCACGCCGATCATGGCCCCGATCGTCCAGGGCGCGTTGCGGCGGCGCAGCGCGAACGCGATCAGCAGGGTCGCGCCGCCGGCGGTCACGACCAGCGCGACCTCGTTGGGATCCTGCAGCTCGCCGCGGTAGCGGATGCGATCCTCGATCGAGAACGTCTTCAGCAGCCCGACCCGCTCGCAGATGTACTCGGCCCCGGGTTCGGCCCCCGGCCCGAAGCAGTCGTCCATCTCCTCGCAGTCGCGGCCGTCGGGCTGGCCCTCCGACGGGTGAGTCTCATCGATCGCGATGCACTCGCGCGGCTGCACCGACTGGTGCACGCACACCACCGTGATGAACAGGCACGTCGCCATCAGCGTCGCGGCGATCACCTGGAACGCGCGGAAGCCCTGCGCGCCGTGCGCGATCGTCAGGTACAGCGTCAACAGGATGCCGAGATCGACGACGCTCGCGACCAGCTGATCCGGGATCTTCACCGCATCGCAGATGCAGCCCCAGAAGAACAGCATCATGATCCACTTGAACGTCGGCGCCGGCACCAGCGCTACCCGCCGCAGCCGCAGGTCGACCGCGAACCCGCCGATCGCCGCCGCGCAGAAGATGTAGAGCAGCGGGATCTTCTGAAGGACCTCGAAGAACTCCTGCGGGCGCGCCAGGACGAACACCACCAGCGCACAGATGCCCGGAATCGCGAACACGCCGCCAGACGATAGCTGATAGAGTCCCACGATGTCGCTTCGTGCGCGCATGGCTGGCGCGCTACACCGGATCCGCGCCTTCGACGTCGCCCTGCGCGTCCGGGGCAGCCTCGGCACCCCGCTCCTGACCACGCTGACCTACCACCACGTCGCGGAGGTCACGCCCGGCTACCTGTTCGATCCGGGGGTGGCGGACGCCACGCCGACCCAGTTCAAGCACCAGGTCGAGGCCCTGGCCCGGCGCTGCACCGTCATCGACATCGACACGCTGTGCAAGGCGCTCGACGGTGGCCCGCTGCCCAAGAACCCGGCGCTCATCACGTTCGACGACGGCTACCGCTCCTGTCGCGAGGTCGCGGTGCCGATCCTGCGCGCGGTCGGCGTGCCGGCGACCTTCTTCATCGCGACCCGATTCGTGCAGGAGCGCAAGCTCTACTGGTGGGAGCGGATCGCCCACGCGATCGCGACCCGCAAGCGCGACCGCGCGGCGATCACCTACCCGACCACCCGCGAGCTCGATCTCGCCGCGCCCAACGCGCTCAGCGACCTGCTCAAGCTCATCAAGAACACGCCCGGCCTCGATGTGGGCCGCGTGCTCGACGAGGTCACCCGCACCGCCGACATCGAGTGGTCCGACGCGATCGAGCGCAAGCTCGCCGACGAGCTGATCATGCAGTGGGACGACGTGCGCGCGCTCGCCGCCGCCGGCATGGACGTCGAGTCGCACTCGCGTACCCACCGGGTGCTGCAGACGCTCGCGCCCAGCGATCTCGACGCCGAGCTCGCCGGCTCGCGCGCCGATCTCGAGGCCGCGCTCGGTCGTCCGGTGCGCGCGATCGCGTATCCAGTCGGGCGCTCGATCACGCGCCAGCCGCATATCCGCCGGGCGCTGTTCCGCGCGGGCTATCGCGTCGGCTTCACCAACGCCAGCGGCGCCACGCTGGTGTGGCCCGGCACCGATCGCTTCGACGTCCACCGCTGGGCGATCGAGCCGGCGATGTCCGAGGCCGAGTTCATCGGCCAGACCGCGGTGCCCGCGTTCGGCTACACCAGCGCCGCGCACAACGCGCCCGCGGCCTGATCGCCGTATCCGCGCAGGTCGGTGCCGCGGTACCTTCGCGCAGGGGGTACTCATGCGCCTGCGCGCCGCGTTCGTCTGTCTGTTCTCGCTCGCCCTGATCCGCGACGCCGGCGCCGCGACCGGCATCTGCGACAGCAATCCGCCGACCACGACCGCGGCCTGCACCTCGCAGATCCAGAGCGCCGGCACCGTCGTCGAGGACATCTTCACCGATAGCCAGGGCCGCACCGGCTTCCAGCTGCCGGTGTTCGGCAAGATCTTCAACGCGTGGCCCGGCTGCAACGCGCCGTCGGCGGGCTGCGGCGGCACCTCGATCGCGCCCTACGACTGCCCGGGGCAGTACGCCTGCGCCTCGGTCGCGAACACGTTCACCAACGCCGCGCAGTACATGAACGCGCTCGATCGGCAGTGGTGGCAACCGTGCCGCCTGAGCGATCACACGCTCGACGCCAACGGTTGTCCCAGGTGGAACACCTGCATCGGCGACGGCGTCGGCGGCTCGTACTACCCGTGGGAGGGGCTGGTCTTCGATCTCGGCGGCCCGTCGAACAAGGTCGCGCTGTTCGCCGAGAACGATCACGGCCCGCAGCCGTGCGAGTCGCTCGAGTACTCGGTCTACCTCACCGACAACCCGTACGCGCGCGACGCGATCCTCGATCCGCTGGTCTCCGGCGTCGATCCGGCGAAGTGGAACCGCGCGGTGCTCGCGAAGATCTACACCAAGGGCTTCGTCGAGGTCCGCCCGCCGGATCCCGCCGGCCACGCCGCGTGCGGCGACACCGCCACGTTCTCCGTCGAGGAGGACTCGTTCGTGCAGGTGTTCTCGCTGCCGTGCGGCATCACGTTCCGCTACGCCGCGGTGATCGCGGGCAACGACGCGCTCGACTTCTCGGCGTGCGGCTACGACTCGAGCGAGGCCGAGGTCGACGCGGTCGCCGGTCTCACCGAGCAGGGCGCGGGCGTGTGCCCCGACGCCGACGGTGATCACTTCGTCGATTGCGCCTGTCCGGGCGCGCCGCCGGTCTGCGACTGCAACGACGGCGACCCCGCGATCCACCCCGGCGCGCCCGAGTCGTGCGACTCGCCCGATCTCAACTGCGACGGCGTGCCCGGCAGCTGCAGCGGCGGCGCGATCTGTTACCAGTCGGTGTGCCGGGAGCCGTGCGTCGGCGAGTTCTGCGGCAACGGCGACGCCTGCGTCGGCACCACCGCCGGGCAGCTGTGCCTGCCGTCGAGCTGCGTGCAGGGCGGCTGCCCCGGCGGCCAGTCGTGCGTCAACGGCTCGTGCGTGCCGAGCTGCACCGGCGTGGTGTGCCCGAGCGGCCAGACCTGCCAGGACGGCACGTGCCTCGATCTGTGCGCCGCGACGGTGTGCCCCAACAACCAGCAGTGCAACGCCGGCGTGTGCGGCACGCCGTGCACGTGCCTGCAGGGTGACCTCGGCTGCAGCGCGCAGACCGGCACGGTCTGCGATCCGAGCGGCGCGTGCGTGCCGGAGCTCTGCAAGGGCGTCACCTGCAGCAACGGCCAGCACTGCGATCCGAGCACCGGCGGCTGCATCGCGCAGTGCGATGGCGTGACGTGCCCGTTCGGCCAGACGTGCATCGAGGGCCAGGGCTGCGTCGAGCGCTGCAAGGGCGTGACGTGCGCGGGGGCGCAGGTCTGCGATCCCGCCGACGGCACGTGCAAGGATCAGGGCTGCATCGGCGTGACCTGCGGCGGCGGCCTCGTCTGCATCGACGGCACCTGCGTCGACACCGACGCCGGCGCGCCGCCCGACGCGGCGGGGCCGGGCGCACCCGACGCGGGCGGCGGCGGTGGCACGCCGTCGAAGGGCTGCTGCGATGTCAGCGGCGGCGCGCCGACGAGCTCGGCGCTCCTCGGCGTGGGCGTGATCGCGATGATGCGGCGCCGGCGCCGCGCGCGGCCTCGCTAGAGATCGTTGCCGTAGCCCGGCAGATCGAGCCGCCAGCTGCCGTCGATCTTGACGACCGGGATCTGCGCCGAGCCACCGGGGCCGTCGATCTGCACGGTCGCGCGATCGCCGGCCTCGGTCACGACCTCGATCTCCGACGGCGCGGGCTGGTCGTCGGCGTTGCCGACGCTGATCAGATCGAGCGCGCGATAGCGGACGCTCGCGCCGACCAGCCGCGTGGCCTTCTGCGCCTGCTCCTCGAGCCGGCGCTGGATGTCCGGCGTCAGCAGATCGAACAGCGCCTGCCGATCACCGGCGCGCGCGGCCTGCACGAACGCGCGCACCGCGGCCTCGGGTCCGGCTTCGCCGACGCGACAACCGCGGCCGACCACCGCGACCGCGAGCGCGATCGCGGCGAGCGCGCTGGCGCCTGCGGCGAGCGCGCGGCGGCGAGAGGTCAGGGCGAGCGCCACAGGGACCTTCTACACCGACCCGCGGGCGATGTACGATGGATCGTGGATGCGGAGCGGGAGGCTCACACCCACATCGACACGAACCATCCCCGCGGATGGCAGGCTCGCCGTAGCGGTGGCCCCTGGCTTGCAAAGTAGCTGAATCACGAATCGTCGACCTGGTTGCCTCAGTGCAGCTCGACTCGGCGGCGGACGCCCGAGACGACCGATTTCATGGGTATTTCGGTACACTTGTACCGGGCTAAACCGTCAACTAGACTGTGAATTCTCGGACGCCACCCACGTCCTAGCTCACGAACTCGGAGGAAACGCCAATGCGGATGCAGCGCCTAGCTCAATGGATCGGTCTCGCCGGACTCGGGTTTGCGACCCAGGCCTGTGTCATTCGCGAGACGCGGCCTGTGAACGCTGGATACGGGTACGGCTATTCGCAGAACACGAATAGCTACGCGTCGGCGTCGATCTCGGTCGGCGAACCCTCCCCGTACTACGTCTCCGGGATGCCGCCCGAGCCGCTCTTCGAGCAGATGTCGGCCAGCCCGGGCTACGGCATGGTCTGGATCGATGGCTACTGGCACTGGAACGGCTACGAGTGGGTGTGGGTTGGCGGGCGCTGGACCCAGGACCAGAGCGGTTACGACTACGTGCAGCCGTACTACGGCTACGACACCGGCGGCCAGGTCGTGTACTACCCCGGCTACTGGAGCCGCCCCGAGCAGGTCCCGCAGGGCTGGAACATCCGCGATCACCGCCACGAGGGTCGCCCGGTCGTCGTGACCCGGCCGCCCGGCACCTCGGTGCCGCCGCCGCAGGGTGGTGGTGGCCGGCCGGTCCCGCCGCCGCAGGGCGGAGGCTACCCGCCGCCGCGTCCGGTTCCGCCGCCGCAGGGCGGAGGCACCTCGTACCCGCCGCCGCGGCCGCTGCCGCCGCCGCAGCCCGTGCCGCCGCGCGGTGATCCCCAGGGGCCGGTCGTGCGTCCGCAGCCTCCGGCCCAGGTGCCGCCCGACACCCGCCCGGTGCCGCCGCGCGGTGACGGCAACCAGCCGCCGCCGCGTCCGCTCCCGCCGCCGCGCCCGATCCAGCCGCCGCCGCAGCCGCAGATGCCGCCGCCGCGTCCGATCGCGCAGCCGCCGATCCAGCCGCCGCCCCGTCCGATCGCCCAGCCCCCGCGCCAGGCGGATCCGCAGGGTCCCGTGGTGCAGCCGCGCCCGGACACCCCGCGGACCGAGCCGCCCCCGCCGCGCCCGGCCCCGGCGCCTCGGCCGATGCAGCCGCCCCCGCCCGCCCCGGCTCCGCGCCCGATCCAGGCGCAGCCGCCCACGCCCGCGCCGCGCCCGATGCAGCCCGCGCCCTCGGCGCCGGCCCCGCGTCCGATGCAGCCCGCCCCGCGCCCGACCGCGCCCCCGCCGGCGAGCACTCACCCGGCCCCGCGCCGGACTCGCTGAAATCACACGCACTCTGACCGTCCAGCGGCGCCTCCGGGCGCCGCTGGCGTTTTCGGCCTCTCACGCCCCTCCGGGGTTGATGAATCCGGACGGCCTCTCACGCCCCTCCGGGGTTGATGAATCCGGACGGCCTCTCACGCCCCTC
>JAIOQA010000262.1 GCA_021413675.1 Deltaproteobacteria bacterium
GCTCGCGGGTCGAGATCGGCAGGACCTCGTCGGGCAAGACGACCGTGACCTCGTCGTACTCCGAGCCCTGGCTGCGGTGCACCGTGAGCGCCCAGGCCAGCTCGACGGCGCCGCGGACCGCGTCGATCGGCAGCGGCACCAGCTCGTCGCCGCGGCGCAGGATCACGCGGTGGCGCGGCGTGCCGCGATCATCGGAGACGTTGGCGACCACGCCGGGATCGCCGTTCCAGAAGCCGCGGCCGTAGTCGTTGCTGGTCATGATGACCGGCTCGCCGGGCACGAACGCGGGATCGCCGGTCAGCGTGGTGCGGGCCAGCGCGCGCGCGTGCAGGCGCGCGTTGATGACCAGCGCGCCGGTGCCCTGGCTGCGGGTCGCGCACAGGATGCGGCGCTGCTCGTGGTGATCGAGGAGCCGATGCAGGCGCGCGGCGTCGTCGGGCAGCCACGCGCCGTCGACGCGATGGTAGGTCGCGCGGGCCAGCTCGTCGGGCGCGAGCGCACGGGTGCCGTGGGCGTCGATCACCGCGTCGCGGATGTGCGGCCGGCCGGTGACGTCGACGTGCTCGACCGCGCGCCAGGTGACGGCGTGCTGATCGGCGCGCTGCGCGAGCAGGCGGTCCTTGCCGACCAGCCGGTTGCCCTGGCCCGCGTCGATCGCCGCCGCGGCCGCGAGCAGCGCCTGGCCATCGCGATCGCTGTCGGCGCGGAAGCTGCGGGTCAGGACCGCGCACCAGGGCGCGGCGCGCGCGAGGGCGTGCGCGACCAGATCGGCGAGCACCTGGCCGGCGTCGACGGGCGCGAGCTGGTGCGCGTCGCCGATCAGGATGAGGCGCGCGGTCGGCGGGGTCGCGCGCAGGAGCTGCTCGGTCAACGTGAGATCGAGCATCGACGCCTCGTCGATCAGCACCGCGTCGAACGGCAGCGGGTGGCGCTCGTCGTGGCGCGGTGGCGCGCCCGGGCGCACGCCGAGCATGCGGTGGAGCGTGGCGGCGACCGGCGGCGCGAGCGCGAGCGCGCGATCGGCATCGTCCGGATCGCGGACAGCCAGGAGCTGGCGGGTGAGCGAGCTGCCCAGGCGGTGCGCGGCCTTGCCGGTGGGCGCGGCCAGGCCGATGCGGGTCGCGCCCAGGCGCATCAAGGCGCGGACGATCGCCGCGGCGACCTGGGTCTTGCCGGTGCCCGGGCCGCCCGAGACGATCGCGATCGGCGTGGCGAGCGCGGTCGCGACCGCGGCGGCCTGCTCGTCGGACAGCGGCACGTCCGACGGGCGCGCGCGGACGTCGGCGATCGCGCGGCCGATCGCGTCGGAGAGCGCGAGCGCGGGCGCCGCGAGCCGGGTCGCCAGGCGCTTCGCGGTCGCGGTCTCGAGCGCGTAGAGCTGGTGGGTGTACAGGCAGCCGTCGTCGATGATCAGCGGCACCTGCTGGCCCGGCCCGCCGATCACGCTCGAGAACGACATCGCGCCGCTCCGCGCGCCGGCGGTCAGCCGGGTGATGCGGGTGAGGAGCGCGTCGGCATCGATCGGCGGCGGCCCGGCGAGCGCGACGATCTCGCGCAGCAGGTCGCGCAGCGGCCCGCGCTTGTCGAGAGGCAGCCGCGACGCACCGCCGCGCGCCGCGATCTGCGCGGCCAGCACCAGCGCGGCGATCGCGGCGTGGTCGTCCTGGTTCGAGGCGAAGTCGAGCTGGGCGATCTCCTCGGCGAGGTACAGGCCCTGATCGCCGAGATCGCAGCGCGCCGAGCCGATGCGCAGCCGGCGGAACACGTCGCGCGCGGGGTCGCCGCGGAAGTGGGCGGCGATCGCGCCGCGCGGATCGAGGGGCAGGCCGCTCATGAACGAGTATCCCCCGCGCCCAGGCGCGCCGCGATCACGCCGAGGTTGCGCTCCCAGCGATCGAGCTCCGCATCGGACGGCGTGCGCGCCACCACCAGCTGCGGCCGCAGGAACCAGAACAGCACGCCGCCGAGGGTGGTCGAGACCGCGGTCGCGGTGCCGAGCATGCGGCGCGCGGCGAGCGCGTAGAGCTGGAGCTGCAGCGCGTAGTGGTGCTCGACGGTGTCCTCGGCGGCGGCGAGCCCGAGACCCGACAGCACGTTGCTCTTGTAGTCGATGACCCAGACCTGGTCATCCCAGGCGACCAGCAGATCGATGAAGCCGGTCACGAAGCCGCTGGCGTCGGGCAGCGGGAACGTGAACTCGACCTCGCGCGCGACCCGGGTCGCGCGGCACAAGGGCGGCAGCGCCTGCGCGCCGACCGGGATGGGCAAGGTCAGCGTCTCGTGGATCATCCGGCGCGCGTGATCGAGGTGCGCGGGATCGTCGATGCCGTGGCGGCGCGCGACCGACGCGAACGTGGCGACGACCGATGGCTGGGCGCACCAGGTCGCGAGATCGGTGTCGGCCTGTGCGAAGTCGAGGTCCTCGAGCAGCTCGTGCAGGAACACGCCGGTCGCGGCGCCGGGCGGCAGATCGGTCGGCGGCAGCGGCAGGAGCGGCGCCTCGGGATCGCCGCGCACGCTGCGGACATCGATCGCATCGACGACGCCGGCGCGCGCGAGCTGGGTGAACGAGGTCACCGCGAAGCCGATCTGCGCGGACGCGAGCGGCGCGGGCGGCGCGGGCTCGGGCCAGGGCTCGGCCATCGCGTCGAGGGCGAGCAGATCGGTCACGGACGGCAGCGGCGGGCGCTGATCGTCGCCGCCCAGGCGCTCGTAGTGGATGCCGAGCTCGCGCGCGCGGTCGCGGGTGCGGCGCAGCGCGCGATCGACCGGCAGGTACGCGCCGTTGTGCATCGGCGGGCCCTGCCAGAGGTACAGCCGGACCTTGGCGCGGGTCATCGCCACGTAGCAGAGGCGCTGGTTCTCCTCGCGCACGAACGTGTCGATGCGCTCCTTGGCGACCTCGGTCGAGTCGCCGACGTGGGCGACGCGTTGCCCGGCGTCATCCACATAGAGGCGGACCTTGTCCTGGCGCCCGCCGCCGGCGGTGTCGTTGCCGCCGACCACGAAGACGACCGCGGCCTCGAGGCCCTTGGCGCGGTGCGCGGTCATCAGCTGGATCGCGTCGCCGTCCTCCTCGATGCGCTGGACATCGGACTCGTCGGGGCGATCGCTCTCGCCGTGGGTGATCCAGCCGCGCAGCGTGCGCACGAGGTCGTGCAGCTCGGGCCGGGTGCGCGCGACCTCGGCGGCGCACAGCTCGAACACGTGCTGCAGGTTGGCCAGCATGCGCGCGCCCTGGCCGGTGACCAGCGCGCGCTCGGCGACGCGGCTGTCGTCGAGGATGCGGGTGAACATCGCGCCGTAGTCGCGCTGCAGCGCGAGCGTGCGCCACTCGTGGATCGGCGCGACCAGCGGGTGGGTGTCGGGTAGGTCGCCGAGCTCGCGCAGGCGATCGAGCGGCACGCCAAAGAACGGCGTGGTCCACGCGGTCAGCAAGCGGGCGCGATCGCGCGGCGCGGCGATCGCGTCGAGCACATCGGCCACGGCCTTGGCCTCGGCGGTCTTGAACAGGTAGTCGGCGCGGAACAGCGCGCATGGCAGGCCGCGGCCGCGCAGCTCGTCGGCGAGCTCGCCGGCCTCGGCGTTGGTGCGCGTGAGCACGAACACGTCGCGCGCGTTGATCGGCCGCGCGCTCAGCGAGCCGTCGCCGCGGGTGCGCACCAGGTCGAGCCGCTGATCGCCGCGCAGGATGCGCTCGAGCTCGTCGCCGATGCGGGCGTAGAGCCGCGCCTTCATCTCGGCGACCGGCAGCTTGTCGGCGATCTCGAACACCCGGACCGCGGCGCCACCATCCCCGCCATCGCCGGCGCGGACCTCGACGCCAGCGGCGGCGCGCACCGGCACCGGGTAGCCGATCGCGCCGGTGAAGAAGCCGTCCTCGCCAGTCCCCGCGAGCAGCGCGTTGACCGTGTCGACGATCCGCGCCGACGAGCGGTAGTTGTCGGCGAGGTCGAGGCGCAGCGCGCCGGCGGCGAGCAGCTGATCGCGGGCCGCGAGGTAGGTCGCGACGTCGGCGCCGCGGAACGAGTAGATCGCCTGCTTGGGATCGCCGACGATCGCCAGGCCGCGGGCGTCCTCGTGCAGCCAGACCCGCTGGAAGATCCGCCACTGCACCGGGTCGGTGTCCTGGAACTCGTCGATCATCGCCCACGGGTGGCGCTTGCGCAGGCGCTCCGCGAGATCGTCGCCGCGCTCGCCATCGAGGATCGCGGCGACCAGCGCGAGCATGTCCTGGTAGTCGAACTGGCCGCGGCGCTGCTTGCGCGCGGCGAGGCGCGCGGTGATCTCGGGCAGGAACTCGTGGGCGCAGGCGGCGTCGAGGCTGGGTGCGACCTCGGCGAGCATGAGGCAGAGATCGAGCAGCGGATAGATCCGCTCGGCGGTGGCGTTCTTGCGCAGCTTGGTGCGCAGGTACGTGAACGCATCGCCGACGTCAGCGCTGGCGCATGCGCCCAGCACCGCGACCGCGTCGCCGAGGTCGATGTCGGTCAGCGCACGGTCGATCGCGGTCAGGTGGCTGATCGCTGCGGCCTTGGTCTGGCCGTTGGTGATGCCGCTCACCCCGACGATCGCCGAGCCGAGGCTGCCGAAGTCGTTGGGCCGGCGGTACGCGTCGAGCGCGGCGCGCACGGTGCGCGCGGTCGCGGTGAGCGCCGCGCGATCGAACGGCGGCGTGATCGTCGCGTTGGTGCGGTAGCACTTGAGCAAGAGCACGCGCAGTGCGTCGACCGAGCGCCCGACCGCGAGCGCGTGGCGCAAGAGCGCGCGCGGCCCCGGCGCGACCGCGAACACCTCGCGCAGCGCGCTCAGGAACGCGTCGTCGAAGGCGATCTCGTCGGCGATCTGGGTCTGCTCGAGCAGCCGCTTCCCGGCGAACGCGTCCTCGATCAGGATGCGCTGGCAGAAGCCGTGGATCGTGTGGATCGCGGCGCGATCGAACCCGGCCAGCGCCGCACCGAGCGCGGTGCGCGCGGCGTCGTCGATCACCCAGCCGGGGCCGGCGGCGTCGGCGGGGCGCGGTCCGGCGGAGAGCAACCGCGCCAGCAGCGCGCGGATGCGGGTGCGCAGCTCGGCGGTGGCCTTCTCGGTGAAGGTGACGAGCAAGATCTGATCGATCGCCGCGCCGGCGAGGATCAGATCGGCGACGCGGTGCTCGAGGAAGAAGGTCTTGCCGGTGCCGGCGGACGCCTCGACCACCAGCCGGCGCAGCTCCGCCGGCGGCAGGTTGGCGGGGCGGGGAAACCAGCCGACGCTCACTTGCCACCTGCGAACTTGTCGACGCCGGGCATGTGCGCGAGCAGCGGCCGGTGGCGGCGCTCGACGATCGCCAGGGCCTCGCCGTCGGTGAGCCGCGCGAGCGCGTCGAGATCGTCGAGCGGGCCGTAGCCGAGCGAGCCGCGGGCCTGATCGGTCGGGCGCTGCAGCGAGCCGACGCCCTTGCCGCCGAGCACGCGATCGGTCTCGGTGATCGACAGCGCGTAGGCGTGGGCCTGCGTGAACATCTCGGTGACGATCGCGGTGAGGTACGCGCGCGCGTCGCCGGTCGACCACGGTACGTAGTTGCCGGTGCTGGCGCCGCCGACGTCGAGCAGGAGGTGGTGCGGCGCGATCGGCACGCCCGCGGCCGCGCACACGACCTGATCGAGCGCGCCGATCAGCACGTGGCGGGCGCTGGCCTTGCCGGCGGCCATCACCAGCGAGCCGAGGCGCTCGCCGAGCAGCTCGGTCTGGCCGGTGAGCTCGACGCGCATCGCGCCGGTGGGCAGCGCGACGTCGATCGCGATCGCCGGCACGACCGCGGTCGCGGCGGTGGTGGCGCGACCGATGCCGATGCGCCGCCACGGTGCGCCGCCGCCGGCCTTGGCGATCGCCACGCTCCAGCGCTCGAGCTGGGCCAGGTCGCGCTCGCTCTCGACCTCGCCGAACACGCCGACCGGCGCGGTGCTGGCGAGCGCGCGGCGATCGGCGATCAGCTGGTAGGCCTCCTTGATCGCGACCGGCGGGCGATCTCCGGCGCCGAGGTGCAGTGCCATCACGTCGCGCATCAGGATCGCGCGGGCCTTGGCGTCGGTCGCGAACGGCTCGTCGGCGACCTGGATGATGTCCTCGTCGTCCGAGGCCTCGAGGCCGATCACCGCCTCGGCCCAGGCCTGGGCGGGGGTCTCGAGGAACTTGCGGACGATCGCCAGCGGCAGCGTGCGGGTCGCGCTCGGCGCGAGCGGCGCGCCGGTGCGATCGAGCAGATCGAGGCGCAGAGGCTCGCGCAGCGCGGCGAACCGCGGATCGCGCAAGAGCTCGATCGCGATCCGCGGCGCGGGCAGCCGCCGGCCGGTGACGCGCATCGCGTCGATCATCGCGAGCCTGACGTGCGCGGCGTGGCGCTCGCGCGCGGCGCCCGGCAGCATCGTCGAGGGCAGATCGCCGTCGTAGGCGGGATCCCAGCGGTGCAGCGGGTGGCGCTGGGTGAGCGCATCGATCGAGTTGGGCGCGGACGGCGTCGCCGGCAGGTACGGCGCGAGCATCGCGGCCAGCTCGACGACGACCGTCGATGGGCCGAGCGCCTCGCCGGTGGCGAGATCGGTCGCGACGTACGACAGCACCAGCTCGTCGGCGGCCATCACGGTCTCGAGGAACGCGAGGCGGTCGCGATCGCCGGTGTCGACGTCGCCGCGCTTGCGCGCGGTGCGCAGATCGAGCGGCGATGCGGTCGAGGTGCGCGGGAACGCGCCCTCGCCGAGGCCGAGCACGTAGGCGACCCGCACCGGCAGCGCGCGGCCGGGCGCGAGCGGCGCGATCAGCGCGCCGTGCGCCAGGGTCGGGCCGCGATCGCCGCGCAGGCGCGCGAGCCGGCGGCGCGCGAGGCTCGCGACCTCGGCGTAGCCCAGCGCGCGGCCATCCAGATCGAGGTCGCGCAGGCCATCGAGCTCGGCGCCGAGGCGGCCGAGCTCGCGGGTGGCAGCGTCGTCGGCGGCGCCGAGGTAGGTCGCGATCATCGCGCTCAGCACCTCGGCCCACCCGGTCAGCGTGCGGCGCTGATCGCGCAGCCAGCTCGCGTCGGCGATCAGCGAGCGCGCGAGCAACGCGAAGGTCGCGGCGCTGGCCCGCTGATCCGGCGGCATCGCCTCGGGCAGGTACTCGTGGCCCGCGAGCTTCGCCGGGGTGTCCTCGAGCGGCGCCATGAACGCGCCGAGCGCGAGCCGCCGGATGCCCTGGTCCCAATGGAAGCGCTCGAGGTTCGCGAGGTACGTGCCCGCGTGATCGGCGGCGTTCGCGCCGTGGACGATGCCGAGCCGGCTGGTCCAGGTGACCCAGTCCTCGGGATCGACGTGGCGGTGGCGCGCGAGCACCGCCGGGTGGGTCATGAGCCCGAGCAGCTCGGGCCGGGTGAAGCGCCCGAGCGGCAGCTCGAGCAGGAGCTGCGCGGCCTCGGCGACGCGACCGTGCTCGACCAGCGGCGCGTCGACCATGTGGAACGGCACCGCGACCGCGGCGAAGACGTCGTCGAGCTGATCGAGGTAGCCGTCGGCGTCGCCGGCGATCAGCACCGCGACCTGGTTGGCGCGCAGCGACGGATCCGCGTCGAGGCGGCGGCGCAGATCGCTGGCGACGATCTCGAGCTCGCGGCGCAGGGACGGGCACGCGAGGATCTGCACGCCCGCGGGCGCGGTGCGGTCCTCGTCCGACGACGGCGCCGTGCGCAGGAGCGTGTCGCTGCGCAGCGCCGCGAGCGCGGTGTCGCGCCCCGGATCGGCGAAGCGATCGTCGAGATCGCCGCGCGCCAGCTCGGTGAGCTTGCCGATCGTGTCGCGCGCGGGGCCGCCCCACAGCCGCAGCGGCGCGGGATCCTCGTCCTCGGACGACGTGATCATCGCGCCCTTGCCGGGGCGGCGGCGCTTGGCGCGGTTGCCGACATCCTCCCAGAGCTCGGCGCACGGCGACGGCGCGTAGACCGTGACCTCGCCGTCGAGGTCGGCGAGCGCCTCGAGGTACGCCGGCGCGAGGAACGAGAACCCGACGACGTGCACGGGCGCGGTCGCGCGCGGCGCGGGCAGATCGAGGGCGCGGCGCGCGCGCGGCAGCCGCGGCGTGGGCACCCAGCGCGTGCCCGAGACCCGGGCGCGGTCCTCGATCGCCAGCCACAGCCGACCCTGCCAGGCCCAGGTGTCGGCGGGCGCGTCGGGCGGCGCCGGCTGATCGTCGATCCACGCCTCGATCCACTCGGGCCGGGTCAGCGCGTACTCCCAGTACAGCTCGGCCACGCGCTCGGCGAGCTGGGCGCGGCGCACCGCCTGCGCGGCGCCCGCGATGCGCGGATCGGGATCGGCGTCGGCCTCGAGGTACTCGCGCGCCGGCGCCATCACCCGCTCGTGCAGGAGATCGTCGTCGGCGAGCGCCGAGCCGGCGAGCGCGGCGAGGCGGGCGCGATCGAGCGCGACCAGCCCGAGACTGCGATCCGACCAGGTCCGCGCGACCCAGGCATCGAAGAACGGCAGATCGAGGTGGGCCGCGATGCCGCGCTGGGTGGCGAGCACGTAGGTCACCCAGCGCCCGACCAGGTTCGACGCCACGACGATCGTCGGTCGCGCGAACGGATCGCCGATCGCCGGCAGGCGCTCGGCGAGCGCGCCCGCGAGCTGGTCGAGGCGGTTGGCGTGGACGACGCGGATCACTCGCCCGGACGCTACAACTATCGCGTGCGCTTGCGGCGGCCGCGACCACCGGGTGCCGATCCCGGGGCGTGCTGCAGTGGCCGCCACCAGCGTCGGCGGCGGAGCCACGGCCACAGCCACAGGCCCAGGGTCGGGATCGCGCAACCCCACGCGAACACATCGCCGATCGCCGCGTAGACCGTGCCACCGCCGTCGACGAGCGCGACGTCGACGAGCAGCGTCTGGGGCGCCCCGCCGATCATCGGACCGGTCGCGACGATCCGTCCGGCGGCGTCGACCATGCTCGACGGACCGAGGTTCACCGCGCGGACGAGATCGGCGCGGACCTCGACGGCGCGGAACACCGCGAGCCCGAGGTGCTGCCACGGCTCGTCGGGGCCGAACCACGAGTCCTCGGTCAGGTTGACCAGGAGGTTGGGGTGGAGCGCGGCCAGCGCGCGGCCCGACACCGGCAGGATGTCCTCGAAGCAGATCATCGCGCCGAGCTGGTAGGCCGCGCCGCGGATCACCACCGGCAGCGCGACCGCCTCGTCACCGGCGGCGAGGTGACCGGCGCCCGACGGCATCCAGCTCTCCGCCGACGGCCACCACTCGACGATCGGGTTGTACTCGCTGCCGAGCACGCGGTGGACCTTGTCGTGGCGCGCGAGGATGCGATCGTCGGTGCCGAGCGACAGCGCGCTGTTCCACGGCGCGCCGGTGCGGCCGCCGGTGAGCGCGCCGATGATCGCGGGCCCGGTGAAGCCGCGGCGGATGCGATACGGCGAGCGCTCGGCGAGATCGTGGGTGAGCTCGTGGGGCAGGAGGATCGGATACGCGGCCTCGCTCCACACCGTCAGCTCGGCGCCCGCGGCCTCGGCGGCGGCGGTCGACTGCTGCAGCTTCGCGAGCTGATCGAGGAGCGTCTCGCGATCGCCGCGATCCGAGGTGCTCGCGGCCACGCCCGAGCTGATCAGCGCGACCTTCGCGTGCGGCGCGGCGGCGCGGGCAAGGTCGATCTGGTGCATGCGGATCGCGCCGTAGCCCAGCGCCGCGGCGAGCGCGAGCGCGGTGATCGCGCCCGGCCGGCGGCGGCGCATGCAGCCGTCGTAGATCGCGCCCGCCGACGCCGCGATCATCGCGGTCACGGCGTAGGGCCCGGCCAGATCCGCGACCTGGATCGCGATCGGCACCGGCGACTGGCTGATCGCGAGGAAGTACGGGAACACCTCGGGCAGGAGCTTCTCGAAGGCGACCAGCGCCAGCGGCGCGGCGGCGGCCATCGGCCACTTGCGATGGCGGAGCGCGCGGATTGCGCGGGCCATGAAGAACATGACGAGGCCGTGGTAGGCGGACAGGATCAGCACGCCGAGCAAGCCGACCGGCCAGGGCAGCCCGCCCTGGGTCGCGAGCAGGGTCGCGATCCACCGGAAGCCGACCAGCGACGCGGTCGATCCGGAGATCCACGCGTAGAGCGCGGCGCGGCGCGTGGTCGGCGCGCGATCGACCAGCCACAGCGTGGGCGTGAGCGCGATCCAGCCGACCGGCCACCAGCCGATCGGCGGCGACGCGACGACCCAGAGCAGGCCGGCGAACGCGGCGATGCCCAGGCAGGCGAGCGTGGCGCGCCGGTCGGTGCGCGCGGGGAACTCGAGGATGATCATCAGGGCGCGACGACCTCGAGCGCGCGATCGACGATCGAGAACTTCGCCGGCAGGATGCCCGGGGTCTCGCCGTCGACGTCGAGCTCGACCACGTCGCCCGCGGTCACCGCCTCGGCGGTCACGACCCGGGCGCGGCGGTGGCTGATCTTGGGCAGCTCGAGGTGCGTGCCCTTGTAGAGCCGGCGGCTGTTCATCACCAGCTCGCGGATGCCGACGTCGCCGATCGAGACCACGTCGAACAGCCCGTCGTCGAGGGCGGCGTTGGGCGCGATCTGCATGCCGCCGCCGAAGAACTGGCCGTTGGCGACCGCGACGGTGTTGATCGTCAGATCGATCGGGTCGTCGTCGTCGCAGCGCAGCGACACCCGCTGGTTGGTGTAGCGCAGCGTGGTCTTGGTCGTGGCCCAGAAGAACGACAGGCTGCCGAAGCGCTTCTTGCTGCCGTTGAGCGCGCGGTCGACGACGCCCGACATGCCGAACGACGCGATGTTGGCGAACATGCGCACGCCGGTGCCGCCGCCGGCGTTGGCGTGATCGATGCGGCCGACGTCGATGCGGCGGCGCTTGTCGGCGGCGAGGCACGCGACCGCGGTCGCGAACGCGTTCGACACGCCGAGGGTCTTGCGGAAGTCGCCGCCGGTGCCACACGGCAGGAAGCCGAACGCCGCGCTGGGCGCGATCCGCTCGCCGTTCTCGAAGAAGCCGTTGACCACCTCGTTGACCGTGCCGTCGCCGCCGAGCGCGACCACGCGATCGGCGCCGCTGCGCAGGGCCTCGCGGGTCAGGCGGGTCGCGTCGCCGGGGCCCGAGGTGAGCGCCTCCTCGAACGGCAGCTCGCGGCGGATCTGATCGGCGAAGTACGACCAGCGTCGACCGACGTTGCCGCCCTGCGAGTTGGGGTTGACGACCACGACCGTGCGAGGGGAGGGCATGACGGCCGCACTATATAATGACGCGCGGATCTGGAGGCCGGGCGCGAGGGATCTCGGGTGATCGTGTTATTCAGCGGGCCCATGAAGGTCTCGGGCCGCTGGCGGCGCTCGATCGAGCCGGACCCCGACGGCGGGTCGGTCCTGGTGCTCGATCAGACCCGGCTGCCCCACGAGATCCGGTGGCTGGCCCTCGCCGACCTCGACGCGGCCGCCCGGGCGATTGGCGACATGACGATCCGCGGCGCGCCGCTGATCGGCGCGGTCGCGGCCTGGGGCGTGGCGCTGGCGCTGCGCGCCGATCCGAGCGACGCCGGGCTGGCCCGGGCGTGCGCGGTGCTGGCCGCGACCCGGCCGACCGCGATCAACCTGCGCTGGGCGCTCGACGCGATGTGGGCGCAGGTCGCGGCGCTGCCGCTGGACGAGCGCGCAGCCGCGGCGGCGCGCGCGGCCGCGCGGATCTGCGACGGCGACGTCGCGATGTGCGAGGCGATCGGCCGCCACGGCGCGGCGCTGATCCGCGGGATCGCCGTGACCATCCAGCGACCGGTGCGCGTGCTGACCCACTGCAACGCGGGCTGGCTGGCGACCGTCGACTGGGGCACCGCGCTCGCGCCGATCTACCAGGCCCACGAGGCCGGCATCGCGGTGCACGTCTGGGTCGACGAGACCCGGCCGCGCAACCAGGGGATGCTGACCGCGTGGGAGCTCGCGCAGCACGGCGTGCCGCACACCGTGATCGTCGACAACGCCGGCGGCCACCTGATGCAGCGCGGGCTGGTCGATCTCTGCATCGTCGGCACCGATCGCACGACCCGCAACGGCGACGTCTGCAACAAGATCGGCACCTACCTGAAGGCGCTCGCCGCGCACGACAACGGCGTGCCGTTCTACGCCGCCGTGCCGTCGCCGAGCATCGACTGGACCGTGGGCGACCCG
This sequence comes from Deltaproteobacteria bacterium, assembly GCA_021413675.1. Taxonomy (GTDB): domain Bacteria; phylum Myxococcota_A; class Polyangia; order Haliangiales; family Haliangiaceae; genus JAIOQA01. The sequence continues at coordinate 12,184 of JAIOQA010000262.1, forward strand.
GTGGACATCCCGATCGAGGAGCGCACGGGCGACGAGGTGCGGTTCGTGACCGGGCGCGATCCCACCGGCGCAGTGGCGCAGATCGAGCTCGTGCCGCCGGGCATCGCGGTCGCGAACCCGGCGTTCGACGTCACGCCCCGGCGGCTGGTCACCGGGCTCATCACCGAGCGCGGCGTCGCGACGGCGTCGCGGGCGGGGCTGGCCGGGCTGTTCCCGGAGTACCAGGGCGCGGGATCATGACGCTGCGGCTGCGCGACGAGCTGGTGACGACCGCGAAGCGGATGAGCGAGCTCGGGCTCACGCCGGGCATGTCGGGCAACGTCAGCGTACGCAGCCCCGGCGGGTTGCTGATCACGCCGTCGGGGATGCCGTATACGTCGATCACCGGTGACGACGTCGTCGAGCTGAAGATGGACGGCAGCGCGCGCGCCGGCCAGAAGACGCCGTCGTCGGAGTGGCGGCTGCACCGCGACATCCTCGCGAGCCGCGCCGATGTGGAGGCCATCGTCCACACCCACTCGCTGTTCTGCACCACGATCTCGATGCTGCGCCGGCCGATCCCGGCGGTGCACTACATGGTCGTGCTCGCCGGGTCCGACGCGATCCCGTGCGCGGACTACGCGACCTTCGGCTCGGCCGAGCTGGCGATCGAGGCGGTCAAGGCGCTCGGCGGCGGCAGCGCGTGCCTGCTCGCGAACCACGGCATGGTCGCGTGCGGCCCGAACCTGGCGGCGGCGCTGCGGCTGGCGGCGGAGGTCGAGACGCTGGCCTCGCAGTACTGGCACGCCGCGCAGCTCGGCACGCCGCACGTGCTCGATCGCGACGAGCTACTGCGGGTCCGCGCGAGGTTCGCGGAGTACGGCCAGCGCAAGCCGCCGCGGCGCTAGCCGGCGTTAGCCGCGCGACAGCGCGGCGAGCAGATCGTGATCCTGCGCGAACCGCTTCGCGACCTGCGGCGCGACCACGCCCTGCTCGACGAGGCGCGCGAGCGAGCGCTCGAGCGGGATCATGCCCTGCTCGCGGCCCGACTGGATCACCGTCGGCAGCTGCTGCAGCTCGCCCTTGCGGATGAGCGTCGCGACCGCGCTGGTGACCGGGCACAGCTCGATCGCGGCGGCGCGCCCACCGCTGCGCCGCGGCACCAGGTGCTGGGTGACGATCGCGCGCAGCGCGAGCGCGAGCTGGCCGCGGATCTGGCGCTGCTGGGCCTCGGGGAACGCGTCGAGCAGGCGATCGATCGCGCCGCCGGCGTAGGGCGCGTGGAGCGTGGCGAGCACGAGGTGGCCGGTCTCGGCGGCAGTGAGCGCCGCGGCGATGGTCTCGCGATCGCGCAGCTCGCCCAGCAGGATCACGTCGGGCGCGTCGCGCAGCGCGGCGCGCAGGCCGCTCGCGAACGACGCGACGTGGGTGCCGAGCTCGCGCTGGTGGACCAGGCCCTGGCGCGGCCGGAACTGGTACTCGATCGGATCCTCGAGGGTGATCACGTGCGCGGCGCGGCGCTGATCGAGCAGCGCGACCAGCGAGGCGAGCGTGGTGGACTTGCCCGAGCCGGTCGGCCCGCACACCAGCACGAGGCCCTCGCGGTGATCGATCACGCTCGCGAGCTCGGGCGGCAGGCCGAGGCTCGCGAACGCCGGGACCTCGGGGCAGATCAGGCGCGCGACCACGCCGTGGCCGCCGAGGTGATCGAAGACGCTGACGCGCAGCCGACCGCCGCCCTCCTCGAGCGCGAGATCGGCGCTGACCCCGGGGGCGTCACCGCGTTGCAGCGCGGTGACGCAGGCGGCGAGTTCGTCGTCGTCGACCGGATCGGCGTCGAGCACCTCGAGGTGACCGTCGACGCGGGCGCGTGGCGTCTGGGCGGTCGACACGAACACATCGGAGGCGCCGCGGGCGCGGCCCTGCAGGACGATCGGGCGCAGCAGCGCGGCGAGCCGGCCGCGGAGCGAGTCGTCGTTGCTGACCGGCGTGATGACCGATCGGATCGGCGCGCTCGGCGGCGGCGCGCTCACGACCGGTGGCGCGCTCGTTGTCGGCACCGGCGGCACGACCGGCGTGACCGCGAGCCGCACCGGCGCGACCGGCGCGCTGCTCGGCCGCACCACCAGGCGCATGCCCGCCGCGCCTTCGTCGATCGTGACCGCGAAGCTGCCCTCGCCGTCGCGGAACGGCACGGTCTGCGGCAGGCCCTCGGCAGGCGCGAGCAGCGGCGCGGCGAAGTCGGCGATGAGCTGCGGATCGATCGGCGGCATCGCCAGCGCCTCGAGCTGGCCGCGGCGGCGCAGCGCCGGGGTCTTGCCGGCCTCGAGGATGATCGCCTCGGCGTCACGCAGCGTCATGACCCGGAGGAGCGAGCGGATCGCGGACATCGCCCTGGATAGTGCAACGTCCGCTCCAGCGAGCAAGCCCGCGAAACCCCGCGCGGGTGACCGCGATGACTGCCAGGCTGGCACGCGCCCGGGGCGCGGACGCTGCCAGCGGGGCATCGGGCCCGATCCGGCGCGGCGGTCGCGAGACAACCGCGATCTCGTCGCGGCGTGCGCGTATGATCGTCAGATGCCACCTGGGGGGTGTTCGCGTGTCGTCCTGGCGTGTGGGATCGTCACGGGCCTCGTCGCTCGGGGGGCGCCGCGCGCGCACGCCGACGACGCGAGCGAACGGTGGCAAGCCGACGTCTCGCGGATCGGCGCGGTCTTCCACTTCGACCGCGATCGGGTCGCGCAGGCCGCCGATCTCGCGGAGCACGCGCCGCTGACCTGCACCGACATCGTCGACGTCACCGAGTACGACGTCCTGCGGAACGAGCCGGCGCGCGCGTGCACCGGATCGATCGCCACCGCCGACCGCGACGTCTGTCGGATGGCGGCGATCACGGCGCTCACGGTTCACCGCCAGGGCGAGCTGCGGACCGGCGAGGACGGCAGCGTGGCGTTCGCGCTGACCTGCGAGGGCTACGTGGTGAGCGGCACCTGGTACGCCTACGGCACGATCACCGACAGCGTGAACGGGACGCTGATCGCGCGGACCTCGACCCCCGATGGCTCGCAGCTCGACTCCGACAGCCTGCAGGTCCCGTGGAAGAAGCTCCCGCCCGATCCGGATCGCCCGTCTCAGTGGATCGCCGGGGTGCTGGTCCCGGTGACCGAGGCCCAGGCGGTGCTCGCGCGGGTCCAGCGCGCGATCGCCGCGGGTGGTCCGGCGGTGGCCGCGCAGGGCGTCGAGTTCGTCGACGGGGAGCTCCACTACGTGCGCCAGGAGATCGCGGGCTTCGCGGCGCCCGGCGATGGCGAGGCCGTGCGCGCCGCGGCGCTGGCGTGGCTCGACGCGGTCGCCGCCGATCTCGATCACGGCGATCTCAAGGCGATGATCGATCTGGCCGCGATCGCGCACCCGCGCGCGGCGGACAAGCGCAAGGCCAAGGCGATCCTGGCCCGCTATCGCAAGGCCGCGGCCCGGCGGCTGCGCCCGCTCGAGAAGGCGGTCGACGCCTTCATGCGCGCGCACGATCTCGACTAGCCGATATGATGCGCCGTGGATCTCGACGGCCTGCGCGCGCTCACGGCGGACCTCGCCGGCCGTGATCCGGGCCCGCGCCTGGGGGGCGAGGATCGCCGGGCGCGCGGCCAGTACGGCACGCCGCCCGGGCTCGCGATCTGGGTCGCGCGCGAGGTGCTGGCGCCGCTCGGCGCCGGGGCGCGGGTCCTCGATCCATCGGCGGGCGACGGCCGGTTCCTCGCGGCGGCGCGGGACGCCCTCGTCGAGGCCGGCGGGGACACAGCCGCGGTCGAGGCGCGGCTGGTCGGCTTCGAGCGCGATCCGGAGCTCGCGGCGATCGCGCGGGCGCGGCTGCCGCGCGCGACGATCGTGACCTGCGAGGCGCTGTGCGAGGCGCCGGCGATCGAGGTCGACGCGGTGATCGGCAACCCGCCGTACGTGCGATCGATCCGGCTGCGCGAGGCCGATCCGGCGCTGTGGACCGCGATCCGCGGGCGGTTCGCCGCGACCTCGCACGGTGAGTGGGATCTCTACGCCGCGTTCGTCGAGCGCGCGCTGACCTGGGTGCGGCCGGGCGGGCGCATCGGGCTGGTGACGCCGTCGCGGTGGTGGTCGGCGGCGTTCGCGGCGCGGCTGCGCGAGCGCCTGTGCGCCGACGGCGCGGTGCGCGCGGTCGTCGATTTCGGCGCGGCCCAGGTGTTCGCGGGCGCGACGACCTACGCGGCGGTGACGATCCTCGCGCGCGACGCGGCGGATCGGCCGCGCGACATCGAGGTCGCGCGCTTCGATCGCGGCTGGCAGGCGGGCGCGGTCCGCGCGACGTCGCTGGGCGCGGCGCCGTGGCGGTTCGCGGTCGGCGCGGCGGCGCGCGCGGTCGAGGCGTGCGCGCTGCGCGGCCCGGCGCTCGGCGCGATCGCGCGCATCGTCAAGGGCGCGGGCACCAACGCCGATGGCGTGTTCGTCGTCGAGGAGCCGGTGATCGCGGGCGAGGTCGTGACCGGGCGCGCGCGCGGCGCGCTGGTGACCCTCGAGCTCGCCGCGACCCGG
>JAIOQA010000263.1 GCA_021413675.1 Deltaproteobacteria bacterium
AGGCCGCGCAGCAGTTCGAGGTCCGCGCCGAGGGCACGGCCGCGCTCGCGCGCAAGTACCGGGTGCGCGGCCGGGTGGCGATCGTCGACACCGGTGGTGGCAAGGTGCCGTTCGACAAGACCGACCTCCTGCTCGCGGGCCAGGCGATGGCGCCGGTGTCGCTGGTGATCGACTCGGGCCAGCTGACGATCGCGGCGGCCTTCGGCTCGGGCTGGAACTTCGTCGACCTGCTCGCCCTCGGCGGCGGCATGCCGACCCGCGTGACGGTGCCCGAGGGCCGCTTCGAAGAAGCCGTGCGTGCCATCAACGGCGCGCCCGAGCCGGTGCCGACCGGGGCGCCGATCGCGGACGAGTAGGGGCCGCGCCCGCGAGCGGGATGCTACACAGATCGCCATGGCACGCACGCCCACCAGCTCGGGGGACGAGGTCGCGGACAACCTGATCGAGGGCTACCTCACGCCGTCGACCACGCCGATGCAGCACGTCGGCGCGTACGAGCTGCCGTCGATCGCCGAGGTCGCGCGGATCGTCGAGCAGATCCGCGCGCTCCTGTTCCCGGGCTACGTCGGGCCGAGCGTGGCGCGGCTGCCGCGCACCGAGCTCGGGATCATGGTGCGCGAGCGCCTCGACGAGGTCCGCAACGGCCTGCGCCGGCAGGTCTACCGCGCGATCCACCACAAGCAGCAGATCGCCAACGGCACCAGCCTCGCCGACTGCGTCGAGTGCGCCGACGTCGCCGACGACATCGCGATCGGGTTCGTGGCCCAGCTGCCGGCGCTCCGCGACCGCGTGGCGGCGGACCTCCACGCGGCGTTCGTCGGCGATCCCGCGGCCTCGGGCCTCGACGAGATCATCTTCTGCTACCCGGGCGTGCACGCCGTGGTCGTGCACCGCATCGCGCACGCGCTGGCCCGCGAGGGCGCGCCGGTCATCCCGCGTATCATGAGCGAGCTGGCGCACGAAAAGACCGGCATCGATATCCACCCCGGCGCGATCATCGGCGACGCGTTCTTCATCGATCACGGCACCGGCGTGGTGGTCGGCGAGACCACCCGGATCGGCGACCGGGTGCGCATCTACCAGGGCGTGACCCTGGGCGCGCTGTCGGTGCCGTACGGCGCCGAGCGCCCGGCGCCGGGCAGCCAGCGCCACCCGACGATCGAGGACGATGTCGTGATCTACGCCGGCGCGACGATCCTCGGTGGCGACACGGTGATCGGGAAAGGCGCGGTGATCGGTGGCAACGCGTGGGTGACCGCGTCCGTGCCCCCGGGAGCGCGGATCGCGGGATCGCACAGCCGGCGAGATCAGCGCGCGGTGGTTGGCGAGTAGCGGGCAGGCGAGTGGCGCGGGCCGCGTGCTACAGTTGCGGCGCGCGATGACCGACAAGCCCCAAGAAGGCACTCCTCGGCCGCGCACGGTGTCGCGGCTGCGCTTCGTGGCGCCGCCCGGCATGCAGCTCGATGCCGGCGAGGGCACCAAGACCATCGGGCGCTACGAGATCGTGAAGACGATCGGCCGCGGCGCGATGGGCGTGGTCTACAAGGCGCGCGACCCGCTGCTCGATCGCATCGTCGCGGTGAAGACGATCGTCTCGCCGCAGGGCGTGGGCAAGCGGGTGCGGTCGGCGTACCTCGAGCGCTTCCAGCGCGAGGCCAAGGCCGCCGCCAAGATGCAGCACCCCGCGATCGTCACGATCTTCGACGTCGGCCTCGACGAGGAGCTCGGCGCGCCGTTCATGGTGCTCGAGTACCTGCCGGGCGAGTCGCTGGCCGATCGCCTCGATCGGGTGCGCCTGCCGCTCGGCCGCGCGATCACGATCGCCTCGGACCTCGCGAGCGCGCTGGCGTTCGCGCACCGCCAGCGCATCGTCCACCGCGACGTGAAGCCGGCCAACGTGCTGCACGCCGGCGAGAACCGCTGGAAGCTGGCCGATTTCGGCATCGCGCGCATGCCCGACAGCGATCTCACCCAGGTCGGCATCTTCATGGGCACGCCGGGCTACGCGCCGCCCGAGGCGATCCGCGAGGGCCGCTACACGCCGCAGGCCGACGTCTTCGCCTGGGGCGCGGTGCTCTACGAGCTGCTCTCGGGCCGGATCCCGTACGAGGGCCCGGACACCAAGACCACCAACAGCTTCGTCGTGAAGGGCGATGCGCCGCCACCGACCCAGTACGACACCTCGATCCCGGAGCTGATCAGCGACGTGGTCATGCGCGCGATCACGCCGAACGCCGGCAAGCGGCTGAAGGACGGCGCCGAGGCCGAGCAGGTCCTGCGCGAGACCTGGGAGCGCTGCCTGCGCGAGGGCATGGTCTCGCCGGCCGCGCTCGCCGGCGACGAGGTGCCGCACGAGAAGGTCGGCGCGCAGATGCACGGCCACGTCACCAACCCCAACGCGTGGTCGCACAGCGGCAACAGCACGGTGACCGATCGCCCGGCGCCGCCGCCGGCCCGCAAGGAGCCCGCGGTCGCCGACGAGACCACGGACCCGGGCCAGGTGACGACCCGGCGCGAGCCGCCCAAGGCGGCAGGCAAGGCCAAGGCTGGCAAGCCGCCGGCCGACGGGCCGATGCTGGTGATCGAGAGCCGCGCGGCCAAGGATCGCGTCGGCGACGACGAGCCCACGCGGATCCTCGTGCGCGAGGAGGCGGGTGGGCGGCGCGACGAGTCGTCGAAGTCGCGGCGGCGCGAGGCCGCGGAGGCGCGCGAGCGCGAGCGCGAGGCCGAGGTTCGCGATGACCGCGTCGAGGCCGAGCGCGGGCCTTCGCCCGAGGTGCTCGAGCTGCCGTCGGGCTCGAGCTGGGTGATGCCGGTGGTGGTCGCGCTGGTGCTCGGCGGCGCCGGGTTCGCGGTGTGGTGGTTCCAGTTCCGCTGATCGCGCGCTGACCGCGAGCTGCGCGGTCGGCGCAGCTCGTCAGGCGCTGGCGTCGACCAGCGCGGCCACGTCCTCGGCGACCGCGAGGCACAGCGTGTAGCCGGCGCCGCCGTGGCCGTAGGCGTGGATCACGCGCGGGTCATCGGGATCGCGCGCCAGCCGGGGCGCCGCGCGGACCGGGCGCAGGCCGGTGCGCACCGCGCGGATCGCGCCGGGCTCCCAGCCGAGGGCGCGGCACTGCGCGAGGATGCGCTGGGTGATCGCGGGATCGGGCTCCGGCGCCGGCAGGTCGGCGTCGTGCGGGCGCACGAGCCCGCCGAGCACGACCTCGGCGCGGCGCGGGATGCTGTAGAAGATCGGCGCGCGGCCGCGATCGTCGGTGAACGAGATGTCGAGCGGGATCGTGCCGGGCTCGACCACGACCACCTGGCCGAGCACCGCGCCGACGCCGGCGTCGCCGACCAGCGCGCGCGCGCCGAGGCCGGCGCAGACGATCACGCGATCGCCGGGCAGGGCGCGGACGTCGGCGATGGTGGCGATCGCGATCGGCCGGGCGAGCTGGCGCTCGAGCCAGGGCAGGAAGCGCGCGGGCTCGACCCGCGGCGCGGTGAAGCGCCAGGCCTCGGGCGCGCCGGCAACCGGCGCGCGATCGCGGACCACGCTCGAGTCGGCCCACCAAGGCGGCGTCGCGTCGTCGGTGCACTCGTAGAACGTGAGCCGATCGACGCCGGTCTCCGGATCGTCGGCGAGCGCGTCGAGCGCGGCGCGCGTGCGCAGCGCCCAGGCCGCGACCTCGGGCGACTCGCCGGCGTGGAACGGGAACCACACCGCGCCCGCGACCGCGGAGGTCGTGGCCTCGGGCCGCGCCGCGCCGATCACCTGGACCACGTGGCCGCGCTGCTCGAGCGCGCGCGCGACGGTCAACCCGATCACGCCCGCGCCGACGACGGTGATGTCCACGCGTCGATCGTAGCAGCGCCGCCCCGCGCTGTGCGACTGTCTCGTGAGTGCCCGACACGCTCGCGCTGGTCCTGCTGGTCGTCGCCGCGTTCGGCGCGGGCACCGTGGACGCGATCGCGGGCGGCGGCGGGCTGATCACGGTGCCGGCGCTGCTCGCGACCGGGCTCGATACCCACCTCGCGCTGGGCACCAACAAGGGCCAGAGCGTGTGGGGCTCGGGCGCGGCGGCGATCACGTTCTGGCGAGCGGGCCGGCTCGACCTGCGCAAGGCGCGCGTGACCTTCCCGCTGGCGCTGGCCGGCGCGACCGCCGGCGTGTTCGCGGTGCTGGCGGTGCCGCCGGGTACGCTGAAGCCAGTCGTCATCGTGCTGCTGATCGCGGCGACCGCGCTGTTGATCGTGAAGAAGCCCGAGGCCGGCACGCCGCCGACGCCGCGCGCGCGGATGCTGATCTCGGCGGCGCTGGCGCTGGTGATCGGCGCCTACGACGGCTTCTTCGGTCCCGGCACCGGCACGTTCCTGATCGTCGGCTTCGTGGCGCTGTGCGGCGACGCGCCGACCGCGGCCACCGCCGACGCCAAGGTCGTCAACTTCGCGTCGAACCTCGCGTCGATCACGATCTTCGCGCTCCGCGGCCAGGTCGTGTGGGGCCTCGCGCTGCCGATGGCCGCGGCCCAGCTGTGCGGCGGTGTGCTCGGCGCGCGGCTGGCCGTCCGCGGCGGCGCCAGGCTGGTTCGCGGGATGGTGGTCCTGGTCTCGATCGGCCTGGTCATCAAGCTCGCGCGCGAGCTGTACCTCGGCCTGTAGAGACACCGACGCACGACCTGCGCACCGAACCGCACCGAGGTGCGCGCGCCGCAGAAGCTGCGCGAATCGCCCGCCACGCGAGGGCAGGGCGCTTGCAATCACCTGCAGCGTGGACGCCCTCAGCCCCGCTCAGATCCTCCGTGGCGCTGTCGCCTGCGCGATCCAGGCGCCGAGCTCGCACAACACCCAGCCGTGGCGGTTCCGGCGGCGCGGCGACGTGCTGGAGCTGCGCGCCGATCGCGATCGCCACCTCGACGTCATCGATCCGCTCCGCCGCCAGATCACGATCAGCTGCGGCTGTGCGCTGTACAACGCGCGGGTCGCGCTGCGGGCGTCGGGCTACGTCGGCCAGGTCGACCTGATGCCCGACCGCGATCGCCCGGACCTGATGGCGCTCATCGGCCTCGGCCTCAAGCGCACCGCGACCGCCGACGATCTGGATCTGCTGGCGGCGATCTCGCGACGCCACACCAACCGCCGCCCGTTCTTCGCGCGGCCGGTGGGGCAGGCCGAGGCCGAGCACCTCGCCCGGGCCGCCGCCGCCGAGCGGACCAAGATGATCCGGCTCACGCCCGACCAGAAGCGCGAGCTCGCCGGGCTGGTCGCCGAGAGCGATCGCCGCCGCTTCTCCGAGCCGGCCTACCTCGCGCAGGTCGCGCAGTGGCTGGCGCCGACCGGCACCTATCGCGGCGACGGCATCCCGTTCGTCGAGAAGGAGTACGGCTCGACCGGCCGGTTCGCGGTCGGCCGAACGCTGGCCGATCCGACGCTCGGCGAGCGCTTCGCCGACATCGAGCACGATCGGGTGATGGGCGCGCCCCTGGTCGTGATCATGGCGACCCGTGACGACGACGAGATCGACTGGCTCGACTGCGGCCAGGCGCTCGAGGCGGTGCTCCTGCGCGCCACCGCGCTCGGGCTGTCGGCGGCGTACGTCGACCAGCTGCTCGAGTACGAGGACCTGCACGCCGCGGTGCACCAGATGATCGGCGGCGACGGCGATCTCGTCCCGCACATGGCGCTGCGCCTGGGCTACGCGCCGCCGCTGGATCGGCCGGCGCCGCGGCGCGATCTCGACGAGGTCTTCGACGAGGAAGACTAGGTCGCGGGCGCGATCGCGGGCGCGGCCGCGCGCAGCGCGCGGATCATCGCGGCCTGGCCGTCGGCGTGGTAGCTCGACCGGACCAGCGGGCCGCTCTCGACGTGGCCGATGCCGAGCCCGAGGGCGCGCTCGCGCAGCGCGGCGAACTCGTCGGGCGTGACGTAGCGCGCGACCGGCAGGTGCTGCTTCGACGGCGACAGGTACTGGCCGAGCGTGACGATGTCGACGCCGAGGCGCGCGACGTCGACCAGGACCTCGTCGATCTCCTCGGCGGTCTCGCCGATGCCGAGCATCAGCCCGGTCTTGGTGATCGCGCCGCGCTTGCGGGCGTGCTCGAGGATCGCGTAGCTGCGCGGATAGCTGGCCTGGACCCGGACCTGGCGCGACAGCCGCGGCACGGTCTCGAGGTTGTGCGCGAAGACATCGGGGCCGGCGTCGATGACGAGGTCGGCGTGCTCGGTCTTGCCCTTGAAGTCGCCGACCAGCACCTCGAGGGTCATCTCGGGGCACGCCGCCTTCACGCGGCGGATGGTCTCGGCCCAGTGCGCGCCGCCGAAGTCGGGCAAGTCGTCGCGATCGACGCACGTGATCACCGTGTGCTCGAGGCCGAGGCCGGCGAGGGTCTCGGCGACGCGGCGCGGCTCGTCGGGGTCGGCGGGCAGCGGCTTGCCGGTGGTGACGTCGCAGAACCGGCACGAGCGGGTGCAGATGTCGCCGAGGATCATGATCGTCAGCGCGCGCCGGCTCCAGCACTCGCCGATGTTCGGGCAGCTCGCGCTCTCGCACACGGTGTGCAGGCGCTGCTCGCGGACCAGGCGCTGGACCTCGAAGAAGGTCGGCTTGGTCGGCAGCTTGACGCGCAGCCACTCGGGGTGGCGACGCGTCGGCGGGGACCCTGACGAGTTCTCGGGAGCCAGCGGCAGGTGCACGCGCTCGGACATGCGCTTCTTTAGCAGGCGCCGGCCGCGCTGTCGCGAGTCGCCGGGGCGATCGCGATCCGGCCGGAATGACGCAGGGCTACGCGAAGACGACGCGGCGGCTGGCCGGGTCGAACCGCCAGACCGGGCCGTTGCCGAGGAGCCGCACGCCGCCGCGCCAGTCGTCGATGCCGGCGGTCGCGACGCGATCGAGGCGGCCGGTCAGGATCTCCTTGCCGCGCGCGGTCACGCTCGCGCCGGTGAGCCCGGCGGTCGCCTTGGTCGGCCGGCTGGCCAGCGCGGCCGCGAGCGCGCCGTCGATCGCGAGGATGCCCGCGGCCGAGAGCGCGCGCAGCGCGTGCCACACGGTGAGGTCGGTGGCGTAGTACATGCGCTCGCCGGCGTGGAGCGCGCGCAGCATCGCGGTCAGCGAGGTCGCGCCGCCGTCGATCGCGCGGACCAGCGCCGCCTCGGTGCGGGTCAGGCCGTTGGCGACATCGGGCAGCTCCTCGAGGAAGCGCTCGAGCGCGGGCGCGAGGAACGGCAGCACCCGGGTGCGCTTGGTCAGGAACGCCACGCCGCGCGGATCGGGCGCGCACACCGCGAGCCAGGCCGCGGCGGCCTCGTCGAGCGCCTCGCGGGCCAGCGGGATGCGGCGCGGCCACAGCGACGCGAGCTGGTAGGCCTCGAGCTGCCCGAAGCCCTGGAAGTCGGGGACGTCGGGGTGGCGATCGATCGACACCAGCGTCAGCGGCGCGGTCGGTGGCACGCGGCCGAGGCGCGCGAGGATGCGGATCAGCGCGAGCTGATCGAAGAGATCGTGTTCGTACCAGAGGACGATCTCCTCGGCGGTGCGCGCGATCGCGTCGATCGCGGCGTCGGCGGCGGCGAGGTCGCGATCGATCGACGCGGCGTCGGTGCCCAGGTCCTGGGCCCAGTACGCGGCGCGCGCGGCGCGGTGCTCGGCGTCGCCGATCGGTAGCACCGGGCCGCGATCGAGCGCGTCGGCCCACACGAGGATCTCGCCCGGCAGTTCGGCTTCGGCCAGGGGCGCGGCGGTCGCTTCGCCGTTGACGACATGCACGATGGTGGTCACGCGCGCACTGTAGCCGCGCGCGCGGCCGCGGTCATCGGCGCGCGCGTCATGTTCGATCGATCGGCCCCGTCGAGGACGACGGTCCGCACTTCGGTCGCCTCAGCGGCCGAGCTGTGCCTTGACCTCTTCGGCGGCGCCCGGGTCGTCGGGCCCATTGTCGAGCCACTGGCCGAGGGCCGCGCGCGCGCCGGCCAGGTCGCCCCGCGCCCGCGCCAGCTCGCCCTCCAGCTGCAGCGCCTCGGGCAGGGTCGGCACGCGGGCCAGGGCGCGACCGCAGCGCTCGATCGCGCGATCGAGATCGTCCTCGAGCAGCGCCTGGCGCGCGCGGCGCAGATCGGCGCGGGCCAGGCGGATCGCCCGGGCCTGGGCGCCCGCAGGCTCGGCCTCCTCGGGGATGTCGGCGGGCGGCGCCGCGCGATCGCCGTCGCCGCGCAGCTCGTGGCGCAGATCGAACGCGCGGAAGCGCGCGCTGGCGTCGCCATCGGCGACCCACAGCGTCATCGCCGCGGGATCGATGATGACCGTCTGGATCGCGCTGGCGTCGGCGATCGCCGCGCGGTGGCCGTCGGGCAGGGGCGCGTCGTCCTTGCCGCGGCGATCGCGCAGCACCGCGGCCACGGCGGCGACGTCGGCGAGCGGCGCCTTGGTCAGGCGGGCGGCGCGCGCCACGCGATCGACCGTCGGCAGCATGCGCCGGCCGCGATCGTTCTCGAGATCGTCGGCGAACGGCGGCGCGGTCAGCAGATCGCCGACCGCGGACAGCGGCGGATCGCGGGTCACGACCAGCCGGCTCGGCGTGCGCTCGAGCAGCGCCCACCGGCCGCTCTTGCCGTCGACCACCACGAACGCCGCGGCGCCGAGGGTCGGGGTCTGATCGGCGAGCTTGATGGCCTCGTCGAGGGTCGTGCACTGCTCGAGGATCGCCCGGGCCAGGAGCGCCATCGGCCGCGCGGTGCGGGTCGCGCGCACGTCGCCGGCGCGCGCCGGATCGACGAGCACCGCGAGGCCCTCGCTGTTGATGCCGGTGACGGCGCCCGCGAGCCCGGCCCAGCCCACGCCGGCCCAGGCCAGCTTGCCGGTGGGCTTGAAGAACGTGATGACCGCGCTGGCGGCCAGCGCCTCGCCGCCCTCGCCGGCGCCCGGCAGGCTCAGGCTGCGCCCGATCCACACCCGCCCCGCGGTGGCCTGGGGCGCGACCACGGTCAGGCTGCGCGCGACCACGTGTGTCCGGGTCTCGGACGACCACGGCGCGGGCATGGCGACGTCGAGCGCGGCCTGATCGCGCAGCAGATCCTCGAAGTCGATCTCGGCGCCGCCGCGCTCGGCGCCGCGCGCGATGCCCGCGACGACGCGCCGCTGATCCTCGGGCAGGCCGTCGTCGATGAAGCGGTAGCGCCACGCCACGCGCATGCCGTGGGTGCCCGAGAACAGCCCGCCTTCGCCGACGGCGGCGTCGAGCCCGGGCGCCATGCTGGCGACCGCGGCGGCCAGCCGATCCGCGAGCAGCCGGCCCTGGGCCGCGCCCAGCGTGTGGGCGTCGCCGGCCGCGCGCAGCACCCGCAGGTCGCCGACGAAGCCGAGCGTGGCCTGGCCGTAGCGCAGCTGGGTCAGGCCCGGCTGATCGCGCGCGACCACGACCTTGTCGTCGGGGGCGGTGCCGCCCGGCTCGTCGTACGACACCGAGCGCCGGTAGATGAACCACGCGACCACGAACGCGACGACCAGGAGGGCGATCAGGAATCCGACCGCGCGCGCGACGCGATGCGGGCTCGCGCGTCGACCGCCGATGACCAGGTCCGCCATGTGGGGCGCGGACTGTAGCAGCCGCGCCCACCGATGCGCGCACTCCCGCTCCGGAGACGATCCGTGATCTCGATCGACCCGAGTGTTTGCGAGCTGACGGATCGCTGCGGCGTGCGTGCTACCTTGATGACGTGGGTTCGATCGGCCTCGTTGGATGCAACCCTGCCACCGCGATGGGTGTTGCCGACGGCGATCCCGCCACGATCCTGGTCGTCGTGCTGCTGCTGGCGGTGATCGTCGGGGCGGTCGTGACGCTGTTCCTGATGCTCGCGCGGCGCCGGCGCGAGGTGGCGGCGCCGGAGGTGCCGTCGCCGGTGCCAGTGCGCCAGACCCCCGTGTCCCTGCCGGCGATCGCCGCGCCGACCCCGCGCCCGCGCCGCCGCCTGCCGAGCGCGCCGCCGGCGACCGCTGGCGGCCTGGCGATCGCGTCGTCGTCGGTGCCGCCGTCGGGCATGGTCTGCCCGACCTGCCGCGCCGAGTTCCAGGGCCTGGTCTACTGCACGCGCGACGCGCGCCGCCTGGTCCCGGCCGAGGAGATGCTGACCGGCGGCCGCGGCCCCGGCGGCGTGTGCCTCGTGTGTCGCCGCGGCTTCGAGCCCGG
>JAIOQA010000024.1 GCA_021413675.1 Deltaproteobacteria bacterium
GAGGCCAGCGCGGTCAGCGCGTCCTCGCCGGCGTCGGCGGCGCGCAGCGCGAGCGCCCGCGGCAGCGGCCGGCCCGCGACCGCGACCGCCTCGAGCAACCGGCGCGCGGGTGGATCGAGCCGGGCGGCCCGCTCGGTGAGCGCGTGCGCCAGCGCCGGGCCGGCCGTGACCGAGGGCGCGACCCGAGCCAGCTCGCAGATCAGAAACGGGCTGCCCTCGGCCTCGCGGGCCAGCGCCGTGGCGCGCGCGTCGTCGCCGGTCACGGCGCAGGCCAGGCGCGCCGCGTCGGCGTCGCTCAGGCCCATCAGCTCGATCTCGATCGCGTGCACCTCCGCAGGCAGGCGCGCACACGCCGGCAAGACGCGCGCGAGCAGCGGCCCGACACCGCCCAGATCCTCGCGGTACGCGCCGACGAACAGCATCGGCGGCGTCTCGACGCCACGCGGCGAGGTCGCGCTCGGGCGGATCAACTCGAGCAAGAGGGCGGCGCCGTCCTCGTCGCCCCAGTGCAGATCATCAACGATGACCACCACCGGGTGGTGCACCGCGATCCGACCGAGCAGCTCGCCGAGCGCGCCGAACGCGCGCCGGCGGGCCTCGATCTGGTCGAGCAGCGCGGTGCTCCGCGCGGCCGCGGCGGCGGGCACCTGCGCGATCACCGGGAACACCCGGCACAGCCCGACGACGTCGCGCGGCAGGTACGCGGCGACCTCCGCGGGCGTCAGGCCGAGCAGGAAGCGCGACAGCTCGTCGACCACCGCGTCGAAGCCCTGGTATGCCACGGTCTGCTGCTGCAGGCACTGGCCGCGCAGCACGACGGCGTCGGGCGCGCGGCCGCGGATCTGGGCGATCAGATCCTCGAGGAGGCGGCTCTTGCCGATCCCGGACGGCCCCCGGACCCAGGCGAGCGCGGTGTGGCCGCGCTGGCTGGCCTCGAACGCCGCGAGCAGGCGCGCGCGCTCGGCCTCGCGCCCGATCAGCGGCAGCGGCGCGGCGCTGCGGTCCGGCTCGACGCGTGGCGTGCCGGCGCGGATCGAGATCTCGTCGCCGCGCGGGCGCCGCCGCGGATCGGCGCGCAGCAGCTCCGCGCAGAGGCGATCCAGGTCGCCCGGGATGCCCGCGAGCCGCTCGCCCGGCGCAGGACCGTCGATGCGCTGCTTGAGCTCGAGCCGCTGGTCGCGCGCGACCCGCGCGAACGGCCGTGCGCCCGTGAGCGCCTCGTAGATCATCACGCCCACCGCGTACCAGTCCGCCGCCTCGTCGATCGCGTCGCCGACCGCCTGCTCCGGCGCCATGTACGCGGGCGTCCCCGCGGCCTCCGCCGGCATGGTCCGTCCCGCGTCGCGACGCAGCGGCATCACCAGCCCGAAGTCGAGGACGACGACGCGACCATCGGCGGTGACCCGGACGTTCGATGGCTTGAGATCGCGGTGCAGCTTGCCCGCGTGATGCAGGGCCCGGACCCCGTTGATCAGCTGCGGGAGCACCGCGCGCAGGCGGGCGACGCCGTCGGCGGCCAGGGCCACGCCGCGCGCGTGGAGGGGCGGGCCCATCGCGGCTCCGCCGGGCGCGCGCGGCCACGCGCCGGTCGCCTCCGTCGGCGTCGCCGCGGGGCTGGCGCGCGAGCCGGTGGCCTCGCCATCGACCGAGTCGATGAGCCCGGCGTCGCCACGGACATACGCGAGGAAGTCGGTGCCCTCGACCAGCTCCATCGTGAAGAACCAGCGATCGGCGCGCGAGGTCAGCTCGTGGAGGCGCACGAGGTTGGGGTGTCCCATCTCGGCGAGCTCGCGGAACTCCTGCTTGAACCGGTAGATCGATCCTGGATCGGTGCGGTCGAGCACCTTCAGCGCGACGACGGTGCCCAGCTCGCGGTCGAGCACCTCGTACACCGAGCCAAACGCGCCGCCCCCGAGGCGGCCGCGGGGCTCGTAGCGACCATCGGCCTGGAGCAGGGCCCGCAGGCCCCCGTCGAATGGCGGGTCGGACGTCGGCACCGAGCCTCATCATAATGCCCACGCGCGCGGGAGGAGCCCGCACCGCTGGTCATCCTTGGGCATGACGTGCAGCGGGCGCTGGGCTCGAAGCGCAGAAGTTGAGCAACGGCCTCGGCGCGCGCCATCACGCGTCGAGAAACACGCCGGTTACGCGCTGGCCGCGTTCTTGCGAAGGGGGTTCGTCATGAAGAAACACCTCGGGATCCTGACCCTCGTCGTGGCGCTCATGGGCGTTCCGCGCGTCGCCGGCGCCACCAACTACATCCTCCACTTCGGCGGCATGTGCAGCCAGACGTTCACCGACACCGCGCCCCTCGGCGGCGGCGGACGCGTCGCGGCGATCAGCGGCTGGACGTCGATCAACGCGGCGGTCGATCAGCGCACCGACTTCAACGTCGCGGTCAGCCAGGTCGTGGCGCGCCTCAACACCTACTGCGGCGCCGGCAACACCTGTCGCCTCTACGGCTACTCCAACGGCGGGGCCGCGATCTCCAAGGCGCTGTCGGTGTACGGCAACGGCCAGTGGAACATCGCCTACGTCATGACCGTCGGCAGCGCCGAGGGCGGCAGCGAGCTGGCCGGCACCGGGTGGCTCGCCCAGATCATCGGCGGCTGCGCGATGGCGAGCCAGATCACCACCAGCAGCTACCGCAACGGCTGGAATCACAACGACACCGACGGCAAGCAGACCTACATGCTGGCCGGCACCAAGGCCTTCAGCGGCGTCAATTCCGCGAGCTCGGCGCTGCTCCCCGGCCAGGACGATGGCGCGGTGGCGATGCACTCGTCGGGCGGCTACGCCACGACCGGCAGCTGGAACGACGCCTGTCAGGCGGGCCGCTACAGCTATCACAGCGCGACCTACTGGTGCGCCTTCTACCTGAACCACTACGAGATCAAGATGCGCGGCATCACCTGCGGGAGGTGGCGCACGTAGAGCTCGTGGTCGAGCTCGTACGAGAGGTGGCGGCCTTGCGCGCGGC
>JAIOQA010000225.1 GCA_021413675.1 Deltaproteobacteria bacterium
GGGACCGGGAGCGCCGCCGCCGGCAGGAGCACAACCAGCGCCGGGGCCAGGACCGCGCTGACCGCCGCCGCCATCGCGACGAGGACCACCGCCGCCACCACCACCGCCGCCGCGGGGACCACCACCACCGCCGCCGCCGCCGCCGCCGCGCGGGCCGTCGGTGCGCTGCTCGCTGCCGGGGCCGCGGCCACGGCCGCCGCGATCGCCGCGGTGACCGCCGTCGTTGCGCGATTCGGCGGGACGGGCGGAGAGCGCGATGCGCTTGCGGACGAGGTCGACCTCGAGGACGCGGACCTGGATCTTCTGGCCAGCCTTGACGACCTCGGTCGGCTCTTTGACGAACTTGGTCGAGAGCTGCGAGACGTGGATGAGGCCGTCGTGGTGCACGCCGACGTCGACGAAGGCGCCGAACGCGGTGACGTTGGTGACGACGCCCTCGAGCACCATGCCGGGCTTGAGATCCTCGAGCGAGACCACGTCGTCGCGGAACCTGGGCGGGCTGAACTCCTCGCGCGGATCGCGACCGGGCTTGCCGAGCTCGGCGGCGATGTCGCGCAGGGTCGGCTCGCCGACGTCCTCGCTGACGTACTTCGAGAGATCGATGGTGTCGACCAGGGTCTGGTTGCCGACCAGGGCGGCGACCTCCACGCCGAGATCGGCGGCCATCTTCTCGACGAGGGCGTAGCGCTCGGGGTGGACCGCGGAGCTGTCGAGGGGCTGGGCGCCGCCGCGGATGCGGAGGAAGCCCGCGGCCTGCTCGAACGCCTTGGGGCCGAGGCCGGGCACGTCGAGCAGCTGGCGGCGCGCGTTGAACGCGCCGTGCTGCTCGCGCCAGACGACGATCTTCTTGGCGAGCGACTTGCCGATGCCAGCGACGTACTGGAGCAGCGGCGCCGACGCGGTGTTGAGCTCGACGCCGACGTGGTTCACGGCGGTCTCGACGACGTCGCCGAGCTTCTTGGCGAGCAGCGGCTGGTGGACGTCGTGCTGGTACTGGCCGACGCCGATCGCCTTGGGCTCGATCTTCACGAGCTCGGCGAGCGGATCCTGCAGGCGGCGGGCGATCGAGATCGCGCCGCGGATCGTGAGGTCGAGCTCGGGGAACTCCTCGCGCGCGAGGTCGCTCGCCGAGTAGACGCTGGCGCCGGCCTCGCTCACCTGCACGGTGAACATGTCGGCGACGCCGGCCTCGACCAGGAGCTTGCGCACGAACGCCTCGGCCTCGCGGCCACCGGTGCCGTTGCCGACGGCGATCGCCATCGGCTTGTGGCGACCGAGGAAGGCCTTGAGGTCCTCCTTGGCGCGCGCCATCTGGGCATCGCCCTGGCTGATGAAGATCGTGATCGTCTCGAGGAACTTGCCGGTCGCGTCGACCGCGGCGCACTTGCAGCCGGTGCGCAGGCCGGGATCGACGCCGACCACGCTGCGCGCGCCCAGCGGCGCCGCGAGCAGCAGGTTCTTGAGGTTGTCGGCGAAGACGTCGACCGCGGCGGTGTCCGAGCGCATCTTGAGCTCGGTGCGCACGTCGTTCTCCGCCGACGGCGCGAGCAGTCGCTTGTAGGCGTCGGCGATCGCGTCGCGCAGGAGCGGCGCCCACGGCGACGCGGGATCGAGCTTGGCGAGCCGCTCGACGCCGGCCTGCAGCGCGGCGGTGTCGATCTCGATCTTGGCGCGCAGCACGCCCTCGGCCTCGCCGCGGCGGATCGCGAGGAACCGGTGCGACGGGATCGCCTTCACGTTCTCGCGGAACGCGTAGTACTGCTGGAACTTGGTCGGCTCCTCGGCCTTGGCCGGCACGACCTCGGACACCAGCTCGCCGTCCTCGGCGAGGGCCCGGCGCACCAGCGCGCGGACCTCGGCGGTCTCGGCCACCGTCTCGGCGGCGATGTCGCGCGCGCCCGCGAGCGCGTCGTCGACGGTCGCGACGTCGGCGGTGACGAACGCGGCGGCCTCGGCGGCGGGATCGCCGTCGGCGCCCTGGGCCAGGATCCGCAGCGCGAGCGGCTCGAGGCCCTTCTCGCGGGCCGCGGTCGCGCGGGTCCGGCGCTTCTGGCGGTACGGCGCGTAGAGATCCTCGAGCTCGCTCTTGCCGGTCGCGGCCTTGATGCGGGCCTCGAGCGCCGGCGTCAGCTTGCCCTGCTCGGTGATCGACGCGAGGATCGCGGCGCGCCGCTCCTCGAGCTCGATGAGGTACGTGCGCCGCTCCTCGATCGCGCGGATCTGGACCTCGTCGAGGCCGCCGGTCTGCTCCTTGCGGTAGCGCGCGATGAAGGGGACCGTGTTGCCGTCGGCGAGCAGGCCGACCACCGCCGCGACGCCGCGGGGTGGCAGGTTGAGCTCCTTGGCGAGGGCGGGCACCGGATCGAAGTCGAGGGCGCGGCGCTCCGCGCGGCTCGGAACTTCTGCGGTCTCGGAGGTCTGATCAGGATTCGTTTCGGTGCTCATCGAATGGCCGTCCGTCGTCGAAGGCGGGGACGGTAGCCCCGCCCCACCCGGGACGCAACCAGCGAAGCCGGCTCGCTTTGCCCGCCGACCCGTGAGAGGCGACCGCTCGGGTACAGTCGCACCCATGGTTGCCGGCCTCGATCCCGATCTCGATCGTCTCATCACCCGCCTGCCCAAGGTCGAGCTGCACCTCCACATCGAGGGCACCCTCGAGCCGGAGATGGCGTTCGCGCTCGCCGCCAAGCACGGCGTCACCCTCGCGTATCCCAGCGCCGCCGCGCTGCGCGCCGCCTACGACTTCCACGATCTCCAGTCGTTCCTCGATCTCTATTACGCGGGCTGCGCCGTGCTGCGCGACGAGGACGACTTCCGCGCGCTGGCCGCGGCGTACTTCGCGCGCGCCCACGCCGATGGCGTGGTCCACGCCGAGCTGTTCTTCGATCCGCAGAGCCACACCAGCCGCGGCGTGGCGATGGGCACGGTGATCGGCGGGCTGCGCCGCGCGATCGCCGACGCGCACGCCCAGTACGGCATGACCGCCGAGCTCATCCTGTGCTTCCTCCGCCACCTGAGCGAGGAGGACGCGTTCGCGACCCTCGAGGCGGCCCTGCCCTACCGCGATCAGTTCGTCGGCGTCGGGCTCGACTCCGGCGAGCGCGGCAACCCGCCGTCGAAGTTCGCGCGGGTGTTCGCGGCGGCGCGCGGCCACGGCCTGCGGATCGTCGCCCACGCCGGCGAGGAGGGCCCGGCGGCCTACATCACCGAGGCGCTCGATCTGCTCGGCGCCGAACGCATCGATCACGGCGTGCGCTGCGACGAGGACGACGCGCTGGTCGCGCGCCTGGTCGCGGCCAAGATCCCGCTCACGGTCTGCCCGCTGTCGAACCTCAAGCTGTGCGTCGTGAAGGATCTCGCCGAGCACAACTTCGCGGCGCTGCTCCGGCGCGGCGTGGCGGTGATGATCAACAGCGACGACCCGGCGTACTTCGGCGGCTACGTCGCCGACAACTACCGCGCGACCGCCGCGGCGCTCGGGCTCACCGCCGACGAGCTGATCCTGACCGCCGAGCACGCGGCGCGCGCGGCGTTCGTGAAGGACGACATCAAGGCCGGCTGGCTGGCGCGGATCGCCGCGGCGCGATAGCCGCGGTTTTCCTGCGGCTCCTGCGGCTCCTGCAGGTCCCGCAGATCGCGCGGTCGGGAGATCCTGCGAAAGATGCAGGATGGGCCATGGGACTCCAGTGGTGACGGCACCTTGGGCGACGGCACGGCGGTTGCTCATAGGTCCAGTCGTCCCCCACCGGAGAATGCTCATGAAGACCACGTTCAAGCTCGGATTCCTCGCTGTCCTCCTCGGCTCGATCACGGCGGTGGGCGTCGCGTCCGCCTCGCCCCAGGCCGGTCGCGGCGACCGCCCCGACGTCAAGGCCTTCGACACCAACAAGGACGGCAAGCTCGACGACGCCGAGCGCGCCGCCTTCAAGGCCGCCCGCGAGGCCAACCGCGGCGCCCGCAAGGCCCAGATGCTCGCCACCTTCGACACCAACAAGGACGGCAAGCTCGACGACACCGAGCGCGAGGCCATGATGACCGCGCGCATGACCGAGCACTTCAAGAAGCTCGACACCGACGGCAACGGCCAGATCTCGTTCGCCGAGTTCAAGGCCGGCAAGCCCAAGGGCGGCATGGGTCATCACGGTCGCCACGGCAAGGGCCGGCACGGCGGTGGTGATCACCAGCGCGGCCCCGGCCACGACCGCGGCTCGATGGACGACGGCCCCGACGGCGAGTGAGCTCACCCCGCTGATCGCCTGCGATAACTTCCCCTCGTTGCGACCAGGCGCGCGCCGGAATTCTCCGGTGCGCGCTGTTCGCGTTGCGGCGCGCCGGGCCGCGCGGCTGCCTGACGTACAGTAGGTGCCCCGATGTCGTCTTCGCTCGCGCGCTGGTCGATGGTCGCCGCGGTCGCGCTGGTCGGCGTCGCGCTGGTCGTGACCGCGTGGACCACGCGGGCCAGCGTCGTGGCCGCGTCCGACACGCTGGTGCGCGGCCAGATCGATGGCGCGCTCCAGGCGGTGCGCGCGGATCTCGGCGATCTGGACGGGCCGCCGAGCGACGCCGATCTCGCGGCCGTGCTCGAGGCGCACCGCGCGGACGGCGTGCGCTACCTCGCGCTCGTCGATGACCGGCAGGTCGTCGCCGAGGCCGGCACCAGCGATCCGACGCGGCCGCGCCGCGATCTCGGCCCGCCGCGCCGCGGCTGGGGCGGGCGCCGCGACCGCGATCGGGATCGCGATCGACGCGGCGCGCGCGTGGTCATCGAGGTCGAGCCGCTCGAGGCCGAGGCGCTCGCGACCTAGGCGACGCGCACGCTCGGCGCCGGCATCGCGGTGGCGATCGCGCTCCTGGTCTTCGCGACCGTGCTGGTCCGCCGCACGCTGGCGCGCGAGGCCGCGGAGCGCGCCGCCGAGCGCGATCGCGAGCGCGACCGCCGGCTCGCCAGCCTCGGCGAGATGTCGGCCGTGCTGGCCCACGAGATCCGCAACCCGCTGGCCTCGCTCAAGGGCAACGCCCAGCTGCTCGCCGGCATGTTGCCCGCGGGCGAGCGGCCGCGCGCCAAGGCCGAGCGCGTCGTCGACGAGGCGGTCCGGCTCGAGACCCTCACCAACGATCTGCTCGCGTTCGTCCGGACCGGCGAACTGCACCGCGCGGCGGTCGATCCGACGGCGATCCTGCGCGACGCGATCGCCGCGGTCGCGCTGCCCGAGGCCGCGCGCGCCCTGCCCGAGCCGATCGCGATCGATGTCGCCGCCGCGCCCGCGAGCTGGTCGCTCGACGCCGGGCGCATCCGCCAGATGCTCACCAACCTGCTCGACAACGCGGTCAGCGCCGGGCCGCCCGCGCGCGCCGCGATCACCACCGCCGGCGATCGCCTGGTCTTCGAGATCACCGATCGCGGGCCCGGCATCCCGCCCGCCGATCGCCCGCACCTGTTCGAGCCGTTCTTCACCCGCAAGACCCAGGGCACCGGCCTC
The DNA here is from genome assembly GCA_021413675.1 of Deltaproteobacteria bacterium. Taxonomy (GTDB): domain Bacteria; phylum Myxococcota_A; class Polyangia; order Haliangiales; family Haliangiaceae; genus JAIOQA01. The sequence goes on from JAIOQA010000225.1 coordinate 5,481, forward strand.
GGGCTCGCGGTGGCCGAGCGCGTGGTCGCGCTGCACGGCGGCGCGATCCAGGTCGACGACGCGCCCGGCGGCGGCGCGCGCTTCCGCGTCCTCTTACCCCGGGGAGAATCCTGATGGCTCGCATCCTGGTCGCCGACGACGAAGCGGGGCTGCGCGAGTTCATGGCCGACGCGCTGGCGCTCGACGATCACCAGGTCACGGTCGCGAGCGACGGCCGCGAGGCGCTGCGGCTGTGCAACGAGCGCAGCTTCGAGGTCGTCGTCACCGATCTCAAGATGCCGCACGTCGATGGCCTGACCGTGCTGCGCACGCTGCGCGCCGAGCAGCCCGAGATCGAGGTCGTGGTCGTGACCGCGCACGGCACCGTCGACACCGCGGTCGAGGCGATGAAGCTCGGCGCGTTCGAGTACCTGCAGAAGCCGATGAGCGGCCCCGACGAGCTGCGCCTCGTGGTCGCGCGCGCGCTCGAGCGTCGCGGCCTGCGCGATCGCGCGCTCGCGACGGTCGGCGACGAGCCGGCGCTGACCTACGGCGATCCCGCGATGCAGCCGGTGGTGCAGGCGATCGATCGGGTCGCGAAGACCGCGGCGACGGTGCTCTTGCTCGGCGAGAGCGGCACCGGCAAGGAGGTCTGCGCGCGCGCGATCCACGCGCGCAGCCCGCGCGCGGCCCAGCCGTTCGCGGCGATCAACTGCGCGGCGCTGTCCGAGCACCTGCTCGAGAGCGAGCTGTTCGGTCACGAGAAGGGCGCGTTCACCGGCGCGGTCGAGCGCCGCCGCGGCCGGCTCGAGCTCGCGGATGGCGGCACGTTCTTCCTCGACGAGGTCGGCGAGCTGCGCTCGGATCTGCAGGCCAAGCTCCTGCGCGTGCTGCAGGAGCGCCGGTTCGAGCGCGTCGGCGGCGCCAAGACCATCGAGGTCGACGTGCGCTGGATCGCGGCCACCAACCGCGATCTGCGCGCGATGATCGCCGCGGGCCAGTTCCGCGAAGATCTCTACCACCGGCTCGCGGTGTTCCCGATCCGCTTGCCGCCGCTGCGCGAGCGACCGCGCGATCTGTTGCCGCTGGCCCGCACGCTGCTCGCGCGGATCGCGCGCGATCTCGGCAAGCAAGCGCCGCGGCTGACCGCCGCCGCCGAGGCGCGGCTCGCCGGCGCGACCTGGCGCGGCAACGTGCGCGAGCTGGCCAACACGCTCGAGCGCGCGGCGATCCTCGCGGATGGCGACGTCATCGACGCGAGCCACCTCTGGCTCGACGATGGCGATGCGGCGGGTGCCCCCGCCCCAGGGGCGGCCCCCGCGGCGCCCGCGGCGCCCGCGGCGAGTGCCGCGAGTGCCGCGCCGATCACGGCCGAGGCCGCGATCCGCCCGCTTGCCGAGCTCGAGCGCGACGCGATCCTCCGCGCGCTCGAGTCCGTCGGCGGCAACCGCCGCAGGGCCGCCGAGCTGCTCGGCATCGGCGAGCGCACGCTCTACGACAAGCTCAAGCGCTACGGCGCGGTGTAGCTCGCGGCGCGCGCGGTCACGCCGCGGTCGCGCGATCGAGCCGCGCCAGCGCCTCGAGCGTCGCCCGGGTGACCTCGGCCGGCGCCTCGACCTGCGGGTAGTGGCCCACGCCGGCCAGCTCGACGATGTCCGGATCCCGGACGAGCTCGCGGTAGCGCGCGAGCATGTGGCCGCCAGAGATCGGATCATCGACGCCATCGATCACGCGGATCGGCACGCGCGCGCCGGTGATCGCGCCGACCCAGCGCGCACGCGACCGGCGGCGCTCGGCCATGTAGCCGATGAGCTTCGGCATGACGCCGCGACCGTCGTTGTGCTCGACCAGCGCCCACATCGCGGCGAGCTCGTCGTCGGGCAGCGGTCGCGCGCAGATCCGCCGCATCGCCGCCGCGAACCGCGGGAAGGTGGTCGCCCGCGCGACCAGCCCGCCCAGCGGCGAGGCCAGCAGGCGCTGGGTCGCGAGCGGCCGGTGGCTCTCGGGGAACAGCCCGCCGTTGAGCAGCACCGCGCCTTCGATGCGCGCCGCCGCGCCCTCGGCCTGGCGCGCGAGCAGCTCCTGCGCGACGGTGTCGCCGTAGTCGTGGGCGACGATCCGGTAGCGGGTCACGCCATCGCGCGCGAGCAGCGCCTCGTAGAGATCGGCCTGCGCGCCGATCGTGTAGTCGAACGCCCGCGGCTTGGCCGAGAAGCCGAAGCCGATCATGTCGAGCGTGAGCACGCGGTAGCGCGCCGCCAGCGCGTCCCAGATCGCGGCCCAGTCCCACGACGCCGTCGGGAAGCCGTGGATGAGCAGCACGACCGGCCCGGCGCCCGCGGCGCGCCAGAACACCTCGTGGCCGCGCCAGCGCCAGGTCGCGCCGCCGGCGCGCCACTCCTCGATCGTGGGCATCGCCATCGGCGCGCAGCATAGCGCGGGGCAGCGACTACGCGCCGAAACGGGCCAGCGCGATCGCGCCCCCCACGTGCACCAGCGCACCCGGCCACAGGCTGCCGGTGCGTACGCGGAGGGTGCCCAGCAGCCCGCCGAGCAGCGCGAACAGCGGCAGCGCCGCGCCCGGCGCGCGGAACAGCGCGAACATGATCGCGGCGGCGCCGATCGCCGCGCGATCGGTCATCGCCGCGCGCAGCCCGCCCAGCACCGCGCCGCGGAAGGCGAGCTCCTCGGCCAGCGCCGCGAGCGCGACCGCGACGAGCCCGCCGATCGGCGACGCGCCCCACACCCGCAGCGGCGTCCACGGGTCGACCAGGAGGATCGGCACGCACCGCCCGAGCGCGACCACGCCCGCCGCCAGCGCCGCGGCCGCGAGGATCGCGATCGCCCCGCCGCGCCAGCGCCACACGCCCAGCCCGAGCCCCGGACCGCCGCGGAGCGCGACCAGCCCAGCCAGCCCGACCGCGCCGGCGATCGCGCTCACCACGTCGGCGGCCTCGCGATTGATCAGCGGGTTGCTCCGCGCCATCACCAGCGCGGCGACCGCGATCAGCGCGTAGGTGCCGAGCGCGATCGCCAGCCCGCGGGCGATCGCGGGGCGCGACGACGATCGGAGTGTCGGCGCGCGCACGGGCCCGGCGCCGGCGTCGCGCGCGATCATCACGTCGCGCTCGGCGCCGCAGCGCGCGCAGAACCGGGCCGCAGCGCGCGCCGGCGCGCCGCAGACCCCGCACAGCGGCGCGAGGCTCACGACGCCTGCCGCGCCGCGACGCCCGCGCTGACCGCGCGGGTCAGCCCCGCCGCGAAGACGACCTTGAGCAGGATGCCCTTCCAGATCGCCGTCGGATCCGCGACGGCATCGAGCGTGAACACGGTCACGAACAGCACCAGCGACACCACCGCTGCCGCCAGGAACGCGCGGCCCGACCACCACCACAGCCCGAGCTGCACCACGCACAACCCGAGGCCGAGCGCGACCACGATCTGCTTCACCAGCGGCGCCAACCGGTCGCCCGCGGTTGCCACGCCCAGCAGGTTGCCGAGCACGTACCAGGCCGCGAGCGCCAGCAGCCAGTTGCGGGCGCTGGCCAGCTTCGGCGCGTGGACCGCGGCGAACACCCGCTGGCGCTCGCGCTCGGCGGCGGCGGACACGCCGCAGGATGGGCAGAACTGATCCTCGTACGTCAGGGACGCCTGACACTTCGGGCACTCGATGGACTCGACCGGCATGCGCGGGCCTATCGTTCGCCCCCGCGCGCGGTTGCTACCGCCGCCCGTACGCCGCCGCCGCCTGGCGGTACATCGCGCCGTAGCTCATGCGCAGGAACTGGCCGGCCATCGCGTCGGCCGCCGGGCTCATGCGGCCGGCCCAGGTCTGATCGACCTCCGCCCAGCGCGGCGGATCGAGCGCCAGCTCGGCGAGGACCTCGTGCAGCGCCTGGCCGAGATCGAGCCGCGCCTTGATCGCGGCGTAGCGATCGATCGTCACGCCGTGCGGCGGGATCGCGTACTGCGGCGGCAGCGCGTAGCTGGTCGCCATGCGCGCGAGCTGGCGCTCGTACTGCACGCGCACCGCCGCCATCGCGAACTCGGGGTTCTCCCGATGGCGCGCCCCGAGCGCCGTCTTGACCCGCTCGGCGTGCGCGCGATCGGCGAGCCGCCACCGCCGGAGCGCGGCGGCGAGCGCGTCGGCGCCGCGGCGCTCGCCCTGATCGACGTCGTGCTCGAGGCGCCAGTAGGCCTCGAGGTCGTCGGGATCGACCGCGCCGTAGTCGATCGGCGGCGAGCGGCGGAAGACGGCCAGGACCCGATCGATGACGCCCATGGGTCTCTGCACAGCAACCGCCGCGCCAGCGGCGCGGGCGCGCGATTCCGCCCAGTTCCCGGCCACGCCGCGGGCGTCGTGCTCAAGTCGCGCACGGCCCGGTGCCCGACCTGCGCCGCGGAGCGCGCCGGCGCCTAACCTCGCCACCGGTTGCCGGGTCGGCCCGCCATGAATCTACGCGCGTCCCTGGTGCTTCGTTCCCTCGCCCTCACCGCGGCCCTGGGCTCCGCGGCCTGCGTCGTCCGCACCGCCGGGCCGCGCCAGGCCGAGCGGGTCGCGATGCGCGATGGCTTCACCTTCCTCGGCGACCGCTGGGTCAACGGCGGCGCCGATCACGACGCGCTGCACGTCGGCGGTCGCGCCGGCCGCTACACCGCGCTGATGATCGTCGTCGAGCACAGCGCGGTCGAGATGTTCGACATGGTCGTCACCTTCGGCGACGGCGAGCGCTGGTCGCCGCCGACCCGGCTGGTCTTCGGCGAGAACACCGCCAGCCGCGTGATCGATCTGCCGGGCGGCGCGCGCGCGATCCAGCGGGTCGACTTCCGCTACGGCAACCTGCCCGGCGGCGGCAAGGCGCGCGTCGAGATCTGGGGCCGCTGAGCGTCACAGGTTCTGATCTGCGCGCGCGAATGCCGCGCCCGCCGCCCATCGCGACGCACGCGCGCGGTACGATGAGCCGTGGGCTTCTTCGAGACCCTCGCCCGCGAGACGTGGAATGACTGGACGCCGTGGCTGTTCGTCGCGCTGGCCGTCACCGGCGCGCTGATCCGCAGCCACGCGCCCGCCGATCGCCCGCGCGTGCGGACCGTCGCGCTCCTGCTCGGCGCGCACGTGCTCACGATCGTCGTCGGTGCCGGCCAGGCCGCGGCGGGCTACGACCCGACCCACTGGGGCCTGGCCGCGCTCGCGTTCGGGCTGATCGCCGGGGTCGGCATGGTGTCGCTGTCGGCGTTCCGCGTGATCCTGCCGCGGCTCGGCCTGCCGGTGCCGCGCATCCTGTCCGATCTGTTCACCGCCGCCGGCTTCGTGATCGCGCTGATCATCGTCGGCGGGCGCGCCGGCTTCTCGGTCGCGGGGCTCATCACGACCAGCGCGGTCGTGACCGCGGTCATCGGCTTCTCGCTCCAGGACACGCTCGGCAACGTCATGGGCGGGCTCGTGCTGCAGCTCGACAACTCGATCCGCGTCGGCGACTGGGTGTCGCTCGGCGTCGGCCAGCCCAACGGCAAGGTCACCGAGATCCGCTGGCGCTACACCGCGATCGAGACCCGCAACTGGGAGACGATGATCGTGCCCAACAGCGTGCTCATGAAGACGCCGATGATCGTCCTCGGCAAGCGCTCGCTGGGCAGCACGCTGTGGCGGCGCACCGTCGAGTTCTACGTCGACCACCGCACACCGCCGACCGACGTGCTCGCGACCGTCGAGCGCGTGTTGCGCACCGATCCGCCGACGCGGTGCGCGACCGAGCCCGCGCCGATCTGCCAGTTCGGCGGCATCCGCGACAGCTACGCGGTGTACTGGGCGCGGTACTGGCTCAGCGATCTCACCTCCGACGACGGCGGCGACAGCGACGTGCGAGTCCGGATCTCGTTCGCGCTGCGCCGCGCCGGCATCCCGTTCTCGATCCCGGCGCAGGCGCTGTTCATCACCGAGGAGTCGGTCGAGCGCGAGACCCGCAAGGAAGAAGAAGACGTCGCCGCGCGGGCCCGCGCGATCGCGCGCCTCGAGCTGTTCGGCGGCCTCGAGCCCGCGCTGCAGCAGCGGCTGGCGCGCGACCTGCGGCTGACGCCGTTCGCGGCCGGCGAGGCCGTGACCCACGAGGGCCGCGATGACGATCGCGGGTTGTTCATCATCTCGCGCGGCGCCGCGGTCGTGCGGATCGGCGCGGGTCCGGCGGCCCGGGAGGTCGCGCGCCTCGAGCCCGGCCAGTTCTTCGGCGAGATGTCGCTCATGACCGGCGCCACCCGCGCGGCGACGGTGATCGCGGTGACCGATCTGCAGACCTTCCGCCTCGATCGCGCGACCTTTCAGGAGCTCCTGAAGGATCACCCGGAGCTCGCCGATCACTTCGCCGGCGTGCTGGCGACGCGCCAGGCCGAGCTGGCCGCCGCGCAGGGCGAGCTCGAGGAGGTCCGCCGCAGCCGGCGCGAGACCACCAAGAACGATCTGCTGGGCCGCATCCGCACGCTGTTCGGCCTGGGCGCGTGAGGGCGGTGGCGCCCGCGCGGCGATCCCTCGATACTCGAGCGATGCTCCGTGCGCGCTGGCTCGTCCTCGTCGTGATCGTCGGCGCGTGCGGGAAGGAGCCGGCGAAGGCCGTGCCCGTGCCCGAGACCCCGCCGACGCCGCGCCTGTCCGAGGCGGAGGTCACCGCGCGCAACACGCTCGCGATCACCGAGCGCGGCGCCGCGTTCGAGCTGGCCGACGGCGCGCACCGCGTGACGATCACGCTGCCGCAGCGCCCGACGATCGACAACCAGACCATGCGCGAGTCCGGCGTCGCGGTCTTCAACTCGCAGGCGATCATGCCGGGCGGCCCGGTCGACGCGCAGTTCGGCGTTGCCACCGTGCTCGACGACATGCTGCCGCCGGCGATGATGGATCAGATGTCGGCGGTGCCCGAGCAGCTGGCGGCGGCCGCCGGCGGCTCGCTCGCGGCGAACCAGGCCTCCACGCTGGTCGGTCATCCCGGGCGCTCGTTCGAGATCAAGACCAGCGATGGCCGGCGGCTGTTCGGCTGGTACGTCGCGGTCGCCGAGCACGCGCGGGTCTACCAGCTCAACTGCGTGGGCCCCGAGGGCGATGCGACGCGCGCGGCGTGCGGTGCGATCATGGCCTCGCTCAAGCTCGCGCCGTGATCCGGTGTGCGATCGCGCGCACGCGCGTGAAGGATCGATAGACTCGATCGCATGAACGGTCGCGTGCGTGGGTCGCTGCTGCTGGGACTGATCGCGCTGGGGATCGCGGCGAGGCCGCTGGCGGCGCAGCCCGTGGCGGCGCAGCCCGCCGCGCCGGTGGTCGCGACTCCGCCGGTGGCACCGCCGACGCCCCAGGCGCCGCTGCGGGTCTACACCAAGCCGATCAAGCCGTTCTCGTTCCAGGACGGCACCGAGAACAAGGGCTTCAGCCTCGACCTGTGGGAGCGGGTCGCGCGCGAGGCCAACGTCCCGTACGAGATCCACTGGGTCAAGACCGTCGGCGATCTCATCACCGCGCTGCGCAGCGGCCAGGCCGACGTCGCGATCGCGGCGATCTCGATCACGTCGGAGCGCGAGGGCCTCGTCGACTTCAGCACGCCGTACTACGAGTCGGGCCTCGGCATCCTGGTCAACGCCGACGGCCAGAGCGCGACCGGCGTGATCCTCGACGCCGCGACCTCGGGCCCGTTCCTCAAGATCTGCGGCCTGCTGGTGCTGCTCTTGCTGGTGTTCGCGCACGGCATCTGGGTCTTCGAGCGGCGCCACAACCCCGATCACTTCCCACCGAGCTACGGCCGCGGCGTGTGGGAGTCGTCGTGGTGGGCGATCTCCACGATCCTGAGCGGCGGCTGCGACAACAAGGGGCCGATCGCGGTCGGCGGCCGCATCCTCGGCGCGCTGTGGATGCTGGTGTGCATCATCGCGATCACCTACTTCACCGCGTCGATCACGACGATCATGACCGTCAACCAGCTGACCTCTGACATCAACGGTCAGAACGACCTTCCCGGCGTGAAGGTCGGGACCGCCAAGGGCACGACCGCCGAGAAGTACCTGACCGACCACCGCGCCAAGGTCGTGGCGTTCGCGACGATCGACGACGCGTTCGACGCGCTCGATCGCAAGGAGGTGAAGGCGGTGGTCTACGACGAGCCGATCCTGCTCTATCACCTGAAGATCGCCGGGCGCCCCGAGCAGAAGGTCGTCGGCCACCTGTTCGAGCGCCAGAACTACGGCATCGGGCTCCCCGAGAACAGCCCGTACCGCAAGGCCATCAACGGCGCGTTGCTCAAGCTGCGCGAGCAGGGCGTGATCGACGAGCTCCACACCAAGTGGTTCGGCGATCAGGACTGAGGCAGGCGCAGCGAGAAGAACCTGCACCTCACAGGCGCTCGAACAGCGCGTCGAGCGAGACGCGCACGCCGGCCAGGCCCTCGACCGCGAGCGTCGCCCCCGTCTCGACGGTCGCGATGCTGGCGTAGCGCCCGTCGCGCGGCGCGGTGTGGACGTGCACGCACCGGCCCGCGAGATCGACGACCCAGTACGTGGGAATCAGCGCCTCCGCGTACAGCGCGGCCTTCCGGCCGCGATCGAAGCGCAGCGAGGTCTCCGCGACCTCGACCACCAGCACCGCGCTGTCGGGGTGGCGCTCGGGTCCCCCGAACGGCACCACGGCGATGTCGGGCTCCGGCATCGAGTGGTCCCAGGCGGCGAGGCCGCTGTGCGACCGCACCAGCCACGCTTCGCCAAGCTGCCGGTCCAGGATCCGGTGCAACACCGCGGTGACCCACGCGTGCGGCGAACCCTGCGGGCTCATGGTGAGCAACTCGCCGCCCACCAGCTCCACCCGCTCCTCACCGAAGGCCCCGAGCGCGATCAGCTGCTCGTACTCGGACCGCCGCAGGCCGCGAACCTGCACCGCGTCGTCGGTCGGCGATGTCGCCATCGACTGCAACATAGCATCCCCCACACCGCGAACACGAGCACCTCGCGTGCCGGCGCCGAACCTCGCGAATCCGCAGGCGCACCGACCGGTCTCCGGACACCCGCGTCCGCGAACCGGACATCGCGTCCGCAGGCTGGCCACGAAATCAACCCCGGAGAGTGCGGCGTGGCCGCCAGCCGGCCGCGAAATCAACCCCGGAGGGCTACGCGGCCGCCCACCGGCCACGAAATCAACCCCGGAGGGCTGCGTGGCCAGCCACCGGCCAGCGCGGGCGCGGGCCGGACCGCGAGGCTAGCGGCCCTGCGCGGCCTCGCGGACGTCGACCTCGGCGGCGAGCGCGGCCTCGATGAGATCGACGTCGCGGAGCTGGACCTCGAGGATCGCGTCGTGCGCGTCGAGGAGCTCGACGATGCCGCCCTGGCCGTCGCGGTAGGCGTCCTCGGCCATCGTCCGCACCTTCTCGACCCGCGCGATCGCGCTGGCCTCGAACGCCCGCAGGTCGTCGCGGCGCGCGGCGAGCACGCGATCGGCGCGATCGAGCGCGAGGCCGAGCTCGGTCGCGGCGGCGCGACGCTCGAGCGCAGCCTGGTGCGCCTGGGCCTGGGCCCGCGCCACCGCGCCCTGGTTGCGATCGAACATCGGCAGCGGCACGCTGATCCCGAGCGTGACCGCCACGCCCGAGGGTTCGCGGGTCGCGAACGCGCCGAGCGCGAGGCTCGGCGTCGGCACCGCATCGGCCCGCGCCCGCGCCAGCTCGGCCCCGGCGGCGGCCTCGCTGACCGCCGGCATCGCGAGCACCGGATGATCCGCGGCCACCGCCGCGATCTCGCCGCCCTCGCCCACCGCGAACGCGCCGACCGCGTGCGGGTGCAGGTCGGGCGCGCCGATCGCGCGCGCCAGATCGCCGGCCGC
>JAIOQA010000221.1 GCA_021413675.1 Deltaproteobacteria bacterium
GAACCGTTCGCCTGCACGTCCGCGGTCGCCGGCCTGACGCAGCTCGCGGTCTGGTGGGTGCGGCTCGGGATTGCGCTCGACCGCATCGACCTCGGGAAGCCGCAGCAGAACGGGCGCCATGAACGCATGCACCTCACGCTCAAGATCGACACGTGTTCGCCGCCGCGTCGGTCGCTCGGGTGGCAACAGCGGGCGTTCGATCGGTTCCGCCGGATCTACAACGACGTGCGGCCGCACCAGGCGCTCGACCTCGCGACGCCGGCCAGCCTCTACGTGCCCTCCGCGCGCCAGCTTCCGGATCAACTGGCTCCCCGGTCCAAACCGGATGCATCACTGACGGGGGGTACAGATTGGTTCGATCGTTGGTCGGGTCTGGAACGCGCTCAAATCCCTATGCGGCGCGAAGCTCGCGCACGTGCACGCCCACCGATTCCGATTCCGATTCCGTGCCCGTGCCCGATTCCGGGTCCGGATCGGCGTCCGTCTCGGTCGCGCACGCGTGCACCGGCGTTCGCGGCCGCGGGCGCGCGTCGCGATTCGGCTCCATCGCGCGGCGCGGGTGACTCCCGTGTCCGATTCCGTGCCCGTGCCCGGGGGCCCGGATCGGCTTCTGCCTCCGCGCCCGCCCCGCTCCGCGCCTCCGCGCGTGCGCCCGCGCCTACGCGGCGCTGGTCGGTGCGTGGGCCGAGGCGCCCTGGGAGGTCGCGCGCGGGATCAGCGCGAGCTCGTGATCGAGCCAGAGCGCGATCTCCTTGTCGGTCGCGACCAGGCCGCGCTGGCGCGCGACGTGGGCGAGCTCGTCCTCGAGCGCGGCGCAGCTGGGATGGCGATGATCGGCCTCGAAGGCGAGCGCGCGGAACACGACGCGATCGAGCTCGGGCGGCAGGTCGGGGAAGACCTGCGTGGGCAGCGCGAGGTGCGGCCAGCCCTCGACGCCGCGCTGGAGCATCGCGACGAGATCGAGGTTGACCTCGAGGCCGGTCAGGAGCTCGTACGCCATCGCGCCGACGCCGAAGACGTCGGCGCGCGCGTCGACCTTCGAGCCCATGCGCTGCTCCGGCGCCATGAACGCCGCGGTGCCCTTGGCCTGCCCGACGGAGGTCTTGTGGACCTGCTGCTCGGCCTTGACGATGCCGAAGTCGCCGATCTTCACGGCGCCGTCCTTCGACACCAGCACGTTGGCGCTCTTCACGTCGCGGTGCACGAGGTTGAACGGCCGGCCCTCGGCGTCGGTCGCGGTGTGCGCGGCCTGCAGACCGTCGCAGACCTTGCGCAGGATGCCGAGCGCGACCGGCACCGGCACGCGGCGACCGCCGTGCCGCGCCGAGATCAGCAGGCGCTCGAGATCGGAGCCGTCGATGTACTCCATCGCGATGAAGTACTCCTCGCCGTTCTTGCCGAGGTCGTAGATCTGCACGATGTTGGGGTGCGTGAGCCGCGAGGCCAGGCGCGCCTCGTCGAGGAAGTGCGCGACCGCCTCCTCCACCCGCCCGAGGTGCGAGTGCATGATCTTGAGCGCGACCTGCTTCTCGAAGCCGGCCTCGCCGATCGAGCGCGCGAGGTACACATCCGCCATGCCGCCGGAGCCGAGCAGGCGCATCGGCGCGTAGCGGCCGAACGGGCTGCCGGTGTTGCGCATCGGCGGCGGCGCGGCCGCGGCCATCTGCATGCTCGCGGGCGCGGGCTGCGCCGGTATCGTCGCCGACGGCGCCACCGCGACCGGCGCAGCGCCAGCGCCGCGCTTGCGGCCGAGCACGAACGCGAGGACCAGCCCCACCGCGAGCGCGCCGCCGGCGCCCGCGCGCAGCGGCACCGAGGCCGGGACCGCGGCGATGCCCGCGGGGACGATCAGCTTGGCGTCGCCGGGGACGTCGGTGAGCGGCAGCGCCTCGGTGGTCGCGCCGGGCGTGAGCCCCTTGCCGAGATCGACGCCGCCGCCGGCGAGCTCGAGGCGCGCGCCGCCGCCGAGCTTGTCGAGCTTGTTGGCGAGCCGCGCGAGATCGACGGTGCGCGAGACCGCGAGCGCGCCGCGCATCGAGCCGACCGCGGGCTCCGGCATGATCTCCTGGACCTCGCCGATCATCAGCGCGCCGCTCGACGACATCAGGTACGAGCCGGCCTTGGTGAGCGGCGCGGCGACCGCGGAGCTCTCGGGCAAGCGCAGGAGGCTCGCCGCCTTGCCGTCCTGGACCTGGCCGAGCTCGACCGTCTCGCCCGGCGCCGGGCGGAACGACAGCTCGTCCTTGGTGAGATCGCGGACGGTGTTGGCGTCGGTGCCGACCGCCGCGGTCAGGCGCGGGATCTGCGCGAGCGTCATCGCGCGTGCGTGGACCTCGCCCTTCTGCTCGCGGATCGCGCTGGCGATCGCGTCCGCGGCGGCGACCGCGTCGGTGTGCAGCGGGCCGCTGCCGGGCGTGCCCGCCGAGGCGAGCCACAGCCCGACCGCGCCGCCGACGCCCGCGACCAGCGCGACGAGGCTACTTGCCCGAACCACGCGCGGCTCCGAACTTGTCTGGCGACGGCCCCGCCGGTGCGTCGGCGGCGACGCCGACCTCGACGGTGTTGTCGCCGGCCTTGACCGTCACGACCTGCGTGATCGGCGCCTTGCTCTTCTCGCTCCACGCCTTGAGCGTGTACTTGCCGGGCTCGAGGCTCTTGAACGTGAACGAGCCGTCGTCGCCGGTGATCACGTAGTGCGGCGCGCTGACCACGACCACGTACGCGGACATGTTCGCGTGCAGGTTGCAGCCGAGGCGGACGATGCCCTCCTTCTCGAACTTGATCTCGCGCGCCTCGCCGCCCTTGTAGAGGCCGAGGTCGAACATCGAGGCGTCGGAGCGGGAGAACACGTTGTGGAAGATCGAGTCGAAGTTGGGGAACGTCACGGTCGAGCCCACCGGCACAGCCAGTACGTGCGGCGCGAACTCGCGGTTACGCTGTTCCATCACGCGCTGCTTGGGGGCGCGCCCCTTGGACTTGCGGCCGATGGGCTCGAGCGTCACGAACCCGAGCACGCCGCCCGCGCCCTTGCCGTCGACCTTGACCGAGCCAGTCAGCTTGCCGCGCGCCGGCTTGACGTCGGGCTCGTCGTCGTCGGAGCTGCCGACCGCCTTGGGCTGCGCGCCCTTGTCCTCGATCTTGACGGTGGGGGTCGTGACCCGCGGCGGCGCGCCCTCGCGAAAGCTCGGCGCGATCGCGGCGACCGCGTCGGGGCCGGAGATCAGCTCCGCCGACGAGAACAGCATCTCGGCCAGGTCCTTGTTGCCGTTGTCGAGCGCGGTCTGGGCCTTGTCGAGCAGATCCGCGGCCTCGCGCAGCGCCTGGGCCCGCTGGCCGACCGGGCCCTTCGGCACCTTGGCGGGCTTGGCCGCGGGCTTGTCACCGGCGTCGGCGACCTCGATCGGCGGCGGCTCGGTGGCCGCGGCGGTGGTCTCCGTGGTCGGGCCGGGCGCGGCCGCCGCGGGATACGAACCACCGCACGCGGCGAGGGCGACGATGGCGACCGCGCGGACGGTGCCGCGAGATCCGGGCAGCATCCGCGAGATACGAGCGTGAGAAGCAACTGGATCGACTGGGGCGGTCATCGCGGCTCCATGGAGGAGGAGGCGGTGACGCGCTGGTCGCACGCCCCTCGCCCGACCCTCGCATCATACCCGGAATCCCGGGGCGACGAGGCGGCCGACGCGTGAGGTTCCGAGCGCCTACCGCAGGGTCGGCAGCAGATCGCGCACGCC
>JAIOQA010000222.1 GCA_021413675.1 Deltaproteobacteria bacterium
ATTGGCGTACGCGCTCACGATTCACAAATTCCAAGGCTCCGAGGTGCCGTGCGCGATCGTCGAGGACGCAGCCCAGGCGCTGGGCGCGCTGTGGCGGCCGGGCGCGGCGCGCGGCGTCGCCGCCGCGATCTCGTTCTTCCCGACCAAGAACCTCGGCGCGATCGGCGACGCCGGCGCGATCGTCACGGACGACGACGCGCTCGCCGATCGCCTGACGCTCTTGCGCAACCACGGCGCGCGCCCGAAGTACCACCACGTGCTCCTCGGCGGGAACTTCCGCCTCGACGCGCTCCAGGCCGCGGTGCTCGCGACCCGGCTGCCGCACTTCGAGGCCGCGGTCGCCGCCCGCCGCGCACGCGCCGCGATCTACGATCGCCTCCTCCGCGACGCGGTGCTGCCGCCGGAGCTGCGCATGCCCGCGCCGCACCCCGAGCACACCTGGCACCAGTACGTGATCCGCGCGCCCCGCCGCGACGCGCTGCGCACCCACCTCGCCGCCGCCGGGATCGCGACCGAGATCTACTACCCCGAGCCGCTGCACCTGCAGTCGTGCTTCGCCGACCTCGGCTACCGCGCGGGCTCGATGCCCGTCGCCGAGCGCGCCGCCGCCGAGGTGCTCGCGCTGCCGATCCAGCCGGCGCTGTCGATCGATCAGCAGGCCGCGGTCGTCGACGCGATCGCCGGGTTCTACCGCGCCGGATCCCAGGTCAGCCAGTAGCGGTACTGGATCAGAGCCCGTCGTCCCACAGCAGCTCGAACGAGCCGTCGCGGGTGTTGTCGAGCGGGCTCGACCAGCACGCGTCGTCGAGGCCATCGCCGTTGACGTCGCCGACCCAGGCCACGACCGCCGGCGGCGCCGGGTTGATCCACGAGAACGAGAACGTCGTCGGCCCGGTGAGCACGTAGCTCGCCGACGAGGTGGTCGCGCTCCCCGCGGGTAGCGCCGTGCCCGACCACGCGTACATCCGCGCGGCGCCGCCGAACAGCGCCGCGACCATGAGGTCGTTCGCACCGTCGCCGTCGATGTCGCCGCTCGTGCCATCGGCGGTCGCGATGCCGATGCCGAAGCGCGCCGATGCGGTGCCGCTGATCGACCCGAGCACGATGCCCGCGTCGCTGGTCTTCGCCACGCCCGCGGTGCCGACCGTGTCGCCGTCGACGAGGATGACCTGGCCGTCGTTGTTGCCGACCTGCCACCCGCCGATCGCGAGGTCGCGCGCGCCGTCGCCGTTCTGATCGGGCACGCTGGTCGCCTGCGCGCCGAACGCGGTGGTCAGGTCGGTCGTGACGTAGTCGATGCGCACGTCGGTGCCGGCGGCGAACGACCGGAAGCTGACGCCGGGCGTGCGCGGCGCGGCGCCGCGGTAGAGCCACACGCTGTCGCCCGCGGTGGTGGTGTCGTCGGTCTGGCCGATCAGCAGATCGTCGCCGAGGTCGCCGGCGCCGGTCGTGCGTCCGACCGCGAACAGGTAGCGGCCGAACGAGCGCCCGGTCACGCCGGCCGGGTTCTCGAGGATCTGCGCCTCGACGCCGGCCAGGCCGCTGGGATCGGTATCGGACAGCGCGATCGCCGCGGCGCTCGCGGTGCCACCGAAGATCACGACCACGCCGCCCTTGGTGCCGCCGCCGTTGATCGCCGACGCGACCAGATCGTCGGTGCCATCGCCATCGACGTCCGCGGTCGCGAGCTGGTAGCCGAGCGAGCCGCCCGCGAACCAGCCCGGCGTCGTCGAGTTGACGCCGATCACCTGCGACGCGGTCGAGACGTTGACGGTGCCGGTCGGGAAGCTCGCGCCGCCGCGGAACACGAAGATGCGGCCGCGGCTGGCCTGCGAGTTGGGCGCGCCGATGACGAGATCGTCGCGGGTCGCGCTCGACCAGCGCACCGCGGTGACGTCGAAGCCGAGCTGCGCGTTGGCCTCGGTGCTCTCGATGATCGCGCTCGGGGTGGTCGGCAGGCCGGTCGGCCCGCCGAAGTAGACGTAGACCGCGCCGGCGTTGCGGTTGACGCCGTTCATGCCCGACCAGCGCGACGCCGCGCCGACCGCGACGTCGGCGTAGGCGTCATCGTTGAAGCGGCCGTGGGCGATCGACCAGCCCAGGCCGATCAGGTTCGCGGTGCCATCGGGCGGCGTGATCGCGCCGCTCTGATCGAAGGCCGGCGTCAGCGGCCCGACGATGTCGGCCACCGAGCGGTTACCCGCGGCGTCGACGGCGGCGATGCCGATCCAGTAGGACGTCCCGGCCTGCAGGTGATCGAGCACGAGCGCCTCGCTCGCGCCGGGCGACTTCGGCGCGGCGGTCGCGATGATCGTCCCCGTGCTGTCGAAGTTGCCGTTGGTGAGCGCGGTGGTCGCGCGCCGCAGCACGTAGTGATCGACCGCGGCGCCTGCGTCGGCGGGCGCGGTCCACGTGGTCGCGATCTCGCGGCGGTTGCGCGCCACGCCGACCAGATCGGTGATCGCGCCCGGCGCGGTGAGATCGACCGCGACCACGAGCGTGGCCTGGCCGAACGACGCGCCGGCCTGGGCCTGCGCGACGAGCGTGTGGCTCGGCGGCGAGGTCGCGAGCGTGACCTGGCGGCACCAGGTCGTCCCGGTGACGGTCGCGGGCTGCGCCGCGCCGCCATCGACCTTGAGCGTGACGGTCGCGCCGGTCTTGTTGACCGCGCCGCAGATGTTGGTCGTGAGGTTGACGCCGGCGACGGTGCCGTCGGTCGAGGCCAGGAGGCCATCGGCCGCGGGCGCGGCGAAGCTGACCGCGAGATCGGCGAGCGTGATCGCGCAGCCCGCGGTGGTCGCCTGGTTGCCGAGCGCGTCGGTCGCGATGCCGGTCAGCGTGTTCGCGCCGGCGCCGAGCGTGACGGTGGTGTCGCCGGTCGCGTCGACGGTCGAGGTCCCGGCGCCGGTCACCAGCTTCAGCTGCCGGGTCGAAGCGCCGGGCGCGGTCACGCGCGCGATGATCTGCACGCCGTTCTGCGCGCCATCGACGTCGGCGTCGGCGCCGATCACCGCGACACACGCGACGATCGGATCGACGATCGCGACCGTCACGGCGGGCGGGGCGTCGTCGTAGACCAGATCGAGCCCGGCGGAGGTCTCGATCCCGTCGGCGGTGCTGACGCGGAACGTGCACGCCTCGGACAGCTCGCACGGCTCGGTCGCGCACGCGGTCAGCCGCATCGTGAGCAGGCCGTCGGCCGGGACGATCGCCGTCGAGGGCTGCGCGCCGCAGTCGGTGGTGAC
Organism: Deltaproteobacteria bacterium; assembly: GCA_021413675.1. Lineage (GTDB taxonomy): Bacteria > Myxococcota_A > Polyangia > Haliangiales > Haliangiaceae > JAIOQA01. The sequence goes on from JAIOQA010000222.1 coordinate 3,246, forward strand.
CGTGCGGCCGGCGCAGGCGGTGGCGATCGTGAGCGCGGCGTCGAGCTGCGCGCCGTTGGCGGCGCTGGCGTCGGCGTCGACGGTGACCGGCGCGGGCGGCGCGGTGACCGCGATGTCGCAGCCGTCGTAGACCACGCGGTAGTCCTCGTGCGGCGGCGTGCACGGGTTGCCGGCGTGATCGCTCGCGGCCAGCTCGAGCCCGTAGGTCGCGGGCGTGGTCGCCGGCGCGAAGGTCACCGCGGTCGTCGAGCTGTCGCTGCTGATCGTCACCGGCAGGTCCGTGCGGCTGCCGTCGGGCGCGATCACCGTGAGCGTCGCCGCGCCGCCGGCCAGATCGCCGCCGCTGTACGAGCCCACCACGTCGAGCTGCACGCCGTTGCCGAGATCGCCGTCGGCGTCGTAGGCCGGCGTGATCGTCGAGCCAGGCGCTGGCGTCGCGATCTCGCAGCTCGGCGCGCTGGTGTCGATCTGCACGGTCGTGGTCGGCGACGCGCTCGTGGCGGTCGACAGGGGATCGCGGCAGACCGCGCGCACGCTGATGCGGCCGTCGGGCAGCGACACCGCGAAGCTCGCGACGCCCGCGGTCGCGGTCGCGGTGCCGACCGAGGCCTCGGCGCCATCGGCGCCGGTCGCGAACAGCTCGACGCCCCAGCCCGCAGCCGCGGCGACGTCGACGGTGCCCTGGAAGCCAGCCGCGACGTGATCGGCGTCGAGGGCCGCGGTCAGCACGCGCAGCGGCGCGTAGTACGCGTTGTCGAGCGGCGTCGGCGTGATGCCGACCTGGCAGTCGGCGCCGGCGATCACGTCGATCGCGGTCTCGTCGTCGTCGGCGCCGCAGGTGCCGACCGCCGAGGCGCGCAGCGTGATCGCGCCGAGCGGCACGGTGACGCCGGTGAACGTGACCGAGCCACCGGCGACGGCGGTCGCCATGGTCGTCGACAGGGTCGCGCCGGTGCCATCGACGACCGCGAGCGACATCGCCTCGCCCTGCGCGAGGGTGCTGCGCACGACCACGTCGGTCTGGATGCCCGGCGTGGCCGGATCGGCATCGGTCGCGATCGTGCCGGTCGGGCGCTCGATCAGCACCAGCGCACCGGTGGTGCACTGGATGCTGTCGCTGCACGCGACGAGCGAGGTGGAGGCGAGCGCGAGTCCCGCCGCGGCGAAGGCGCGCGCGGCCATGGTGGATGTCGTCATGTTGGCCCGGTCTCCCTCGATCGGGTGGTGGACGCGCGGCGTCCGTGCGCGCCCATTGGTGCGCGGCGCGCGTGCGTATGTTCGCGGCCGCCGCGGGAGCGCGCAAGGATCCGGCCTGAAGCGGTGAGCCAGGTCACGCAAAAGGCGTGCACTAGGTGACGTTCCGGTCGAATTCGTCCGTGTACTCCGGATCCTCGTCGTCGAGGATGAACATTTGCCTACCTCCCGACCACTGACTGGGCACACGGCGACCCCGCCAAGTTGACACCCCCCTCCACCGTCCGTAACATTCCGAAACTCACGGGCAGGGACTGGTCTTACGCATGAAGCGCATCGCATTGATCGTCGGGACAGCAGCCGCAGTGGCATACGCGCGGCCGGCGCGCGCCCAGTCGGTCTCGCCAGCGGTGGGCACGCCGGGTTCGCCCGACCAGTCGATCGTGCAGGGCGCAGGCGTCAAGGTCGGCGAGAGCACGGTGCTGCACCCCTCCGCGGGCGCGGAGACGGGCTTCATCTCCAACGTCTTCTTCGAGAACGAGAATCCGGCGCGCGCCGGTGTTCTGCGCGTCATTCTCGAGCTCCAGGCCGCCTCGCTGTCGAACCAGCGGATCGATGCCGAGAGCGGCGATCCGAACTCCGAGGGCGACGCGCAGCAAGAGGCCGGCGATCTCGAGTGGAGCGCGGGCCTGCGCGTCATCGGACAGGAGTACCTGTCGACCAACGACTACGTGCAGGCGCAGCACGACTTCGGCTGGGGCGCGAACGTCCACGGCACCGTGTTTCCGCGCAAGACCTGGCAGTTCGGGTTCTCGGACGACTACACGCGCGACTTCCGGCCGACCAACTTCGAATCGGACATCAAGGTCAACCGCGACATCAACCGGCTCGCGCTGAGGTTAATGTATCAGCCCGATGGTCGCGCGCTGTCCGGGGCGCTGCGCTACGAGAACACGATCGACATCTTCGAGAAGTCGAGCCAGGCGTTCGCCAACCGCATCCAGCACACGTTCGGCGTCCGCGGGAACTGGCAGTGGCTGCCGATCACTCGCATCTACGCTGACGCGTCACTCGGTGTGTTCAGTGGGCTTGGTACGTCGAGTGTCAAGCAGTCGTCGCTGCCGCTGCGCCTGATGACCGGCATCCAGAGCGCGATCACCGTCGACACCACGATCAACCTGCACGTCGGCTACGGCCGCGGCTTCTACTCGAGCGGCCCCGATTTCAACAACGTCGTCTTCGGGGCGCAGTTCGGCTGGCGCTACAGCCCGTTCGGTCGTGCCACGGCGATGTATTCGTACGACTTCTCCGACTCGATCCAGGCCAACTACTTCCGCGACCACGCGTTCCAGCTCAACGCGACCCAGCAGTACGATCGCTTCACCGCGACCGCGATGCTCGACTTCCGGCTCCGTCAGTACCGCGGCATCGATCCCATGATCGCGGCCACTGGCAGCGGTACCGATCGCAATGATGTGCTGTTCGGCCTCACGCTTGGCGGCCGTTACAACTTCAAGGACTGGCTCGCCGCAACCGCTGAATACGAGCTGGTCGTCGACTCGACCGGCTATTCGTACATGACCGACGGGTTGACGGTCGATCCCAGCTACGTCCGTCACCAGCTGCTGGCTGGCGCGCGCGCGACCTGGTAGTGCCTCAGGCCCTCGGCGTCGCGGTGGTCGGGGCCGGCGCGTGGGGCACCAACCACGTGCGGGTCTTCGGCGATCTGCCGCGGGCCCGGCTGGTCGCGATCTGCGATCCCGATCCCGCCGCGATCGCGCGCGCCCAGGATCTCGTGCCCGGTGCGGTCGCGCGGTCGTGGGCCGAGATCCTGATCGATCCCTCGATCGCGGCGGTGGTGATCGCGACGCCCGCGGTCACCCACGCCGAGCTGGCGTGCGCCGCGCTCGCCGCCGGCAAGCACGTCCTCGTCGAGAAGCCGGTCGCGCTGACCGAGGCCGACGCGATCCGCGTCGCCGATGCCGCGCGCGCCGCCAATCGCGTGCTGCTGGTCGGCCACCTCATGCTCTACCACCCGGTGGTGGTGCGGCTGCGCGAGCTGTTGCGCTCCGGTGATCTCGGCGATCTCTACTACCTGCATTCGCGGCGCGTGAACCTCGGCCGGCTGCGCCGCGACGAGAGCGCGCTGTGGAGCTTCGGGCCGCACGATCTGTCGATGATCGACTTCCTCCTCGATCGCGAGCCGGTGTCGGTGACCGCCCGCGGCCAGAGCTACCTGCAGCCCGGCGTCGAGGACGTCGTGTTCGTGACGCTGCGCTTCGCCGGCGGCGAGATGGCCCACGTCCACCTGTCGTGGCTCGATCCGCGCAAGGAGCGCCGGCTGACGCTGGTCTGCTCGCGCAAGATGGTCGAGTTCGACGACGTCGCGGCCGAGAAGCTCCGAGTCTACGACAAGGGCTACCAGCGGCCCGAGGTGTTCACCGACTGGGGCGAGTACCTGACCCTGCGCGACGGCGACGTCCACCTGCCGCACGTCGACATGGAGGAGCCGCTGGTCGCGCTGGCCCGCCACTTCCTCGACTGCATCCTGACCGGCATCCCGCCCCGCTCGGGCGCGGACTCCGCGGTCCGCGTGGTCCGCACGCTGGCCGCCGCCCAGCGATCGCTGGCCGCCGACGGCGCGCCACAACCCCTGTGATTGCGCGCCGGTCGAGTAAGCCTGCTTGATCGCAGGGTGATTTCGGGGTAGCCATCCCGATTGCATCGCCCGCGCCTGCGAGTGAACAGCGCGGGGCCCAGCGGTCACTAATCCCCACAGTCACGACACCCCACGGAGGATCCGTTGGAGCCGACACCGGGCCCGTCCGCGGGCGACGAAGAAGTTCTCACCATCGATTTCGGACGCTACTTCGACGCGATCCGTAAGTACGCCTGGGTCATCGCCGCGATCATGGCGGTCGCGATCACCGCGTCGGTCATCTACACCGAGCGCCAGACCAAGATCTATCAGGCCACCGCGTCGGTGAAGTTCGTGCCGCGCCTGCCCGACATCCTCAACCCGAGCGCCGAGTACATGAACGGCGGCGCGGCGACCGGCGAGTACTACAAGCAGCAGCAGAAGATCCTCGAGAGCCACACGCTGATGCGCGCGACGGTGACGGGCTACGGGCTCGCCACCAAGCTGCTCAGCGACAAGGAGCGCGAGGGTCGCCCGGAGGACGAGGTCATCGAGGCCGCGACCGAGCGCCTCGAGAACCTGATCGCCATCAAGTACCCCGAGGCGAACCGGATCATGTACGTGACGGTGAAGAGCGCCGACAAGAAGCTCGCCGCCGAGATCGCCAACGACCACGTCAAGGCGTACGTCGCGTACTCCAAGGGCGAGCTCGACACCACCGACGAGCAGGGCGCGCTGCAGACCGAGTTCAACAGCGCCGAGAAGGCGCTGCGCGACTCGGACGCCGCGCTCTACCAGTTCCAGAAGGACAACGACCTGCTCGCGGTCTCGCTCGAGGATCGGCAGAGCCTGGTGTCGTCGAACATCACCGGCTACACCGGCCGCCTCAACGACGCGCGCGCCAAGCGCATCGAGCTGAACGCGCGGCTCACGCGCATGCGCAAGGCCGCCACCGGCGACGTCCTCGACTCGCCGGTGCTCGCGCTCGCGCAGTCGGTCGCGCTCGACAACCTCAAGTCGAACTACTTCGAGGAGCGCACCAAGTTCGCCGAGCTCGACAAGGAAGTCGGGCCCAAGACCACCGAGTACCAGATGCAGAAGGCCAAGGTCGACGACCTCTACGAGTCGCTCAAGGCCGAGGTCGGGCGCCAGGTCGGCGCGGTCGCCGAGGAGTACGCGACCGCGCTCGCGACCGAGGGCGCGATGGCCGCGGAGGTCGAGCGCTACAAGAAGGAGGCGCTCGAGCTCGGTCCCAAGATCGTCCAGTACAACGAGCTGGCCCGCAAGAAGAAGAGCAACGAGGACCGCTACAACATCCTCGTCGCGCGGCTATCGAACAGCGAGATGACCGGCCGCATGAACAAGCAGGTCGACGCGAAGTACGTCGATCAGCTCGACGAGGCCCGCGAGCCGACCGAACCGGTGTCGCCGAAGATGCAGGTCAACGTGCTGGTCGCCGGCGCGCTGTCGCTGTTCTTCGGCATCGGCCTGGCCGTGCTGCTCGCGTTCCTCGATCGCTCGATCAAGAGCCCCGAGGACGCGCAGGTCGCGTCGGGCGTGCCGGTGCTGGGCATCATCCCGGTGCTCGCCGACTCGGAGCTGCCGCGCGACGACGACAAGGCCCGCGATCTGTTCGTGCACGAGCACCCGTCGTCACGCGTCGCCGAGTGCTGCCGGTCCTTGCGCACCAACATCGTGTTCTCGGCGGCCGATCGCCAGATGAAGACGATGGTCGTGTCGTCGGCGAACCCGCGCGAGGGCAAGACCACGACGGTCATCTACCTCGGCACGACGATCGCGCAGAGCGGTCAGCGTGTGCTGCTGGTCGACACCGACATGCGCCGCCCGCGCCTGCACGCCTCGACCGGCGTGTCGCGCCAGAAGGGCCTGTCGAACCTGATCGTTGGTGACGAGACCTACGAGGACGTCATCAAGAGCACGGACATCCCGAACCTGTACGTGCTGCCGTGCGGGCCGCTGCCGCCCAACCCGGCCGAGCTGCTGATGACCAAGCGGTTCGCGCACGTGCTCGAGGAGCTGGCCAAGCGCTTCGACCGCGTGATCCTCGACTCGCCGCCGCTGCAGGCGGTGACCGATGCGGTCGTGCTGTCGAAGCAGACCGATGGCGTGGTGCTGGTCGTGCGCGCCGGCAAGACCCTGCGCGAGGACGTGAAGCGCTCGGCGCGGCTCATCCGCAGCGTCAACGGGCCGATCGTCGGCGTGATCCTCAACGAGTTCGACATCGAGGATCGCCACGGCTACTACTACCGGTACTACGGCTACGGCGAGAACGCGGAGAAGGGCATCAAGACCGCGTCGCAGCCGGCGTAGCGCGCGGGTTGTGTCGCGCCCCGCGGTAACCGCGGCGGCGCGGCGGCGTATGCTCTGGCGATGACGCGCTTCGCGGCGGTGCTGGTGCTGGCGGCGTGCGGTGCGACCAGCCCGGCCGCGCCGGCGTCGGTCGCGTCCGCGCAGCGCAGCGCGGCCCCGCCACCCGCCGGCGATCTGGAGAGCCAGATGATGGGCGCGGCCGCGGCGATGGGCGGCGATGCCGAGAGCCGCTTCGGCCCGCTCGAGGTCGGCGCCGACTACCTCACGTACCGCAAGCTCACGCCCGAGCCGTTCCTGTCGAAGGTCCACGGCAACCGCTGGGTCGACGTGTACGTCAACGAGGTCGGCGCCGACGCGTACCTGAACAACGGCGAGATCCCCGACGGCACGATCGTCGTGAAGACCTCGTGGCAGGACGACGACGGCGCGCCCTCGCGGGTCGCCGGTCCGATCTACATCATGCAGAAGCGGCCGGTCGCGACCTCGCCCGAGCACGACGGCTGGTACTTCGCGATCCACTGGGCCGATCCGCCGCCCGAGGACCGCAAGCGCTTCGGCGGGCCGATCTACTGGCGCGGCAGCTCGCCGCGCGCGGCGTTCTGCTGGGAGTGCCACGACTCGTACGACCGCAGCCTCGGCGGGCTGGTGCCGTCGAGCGTGCTGCCGCGGTGAGCTCGCGCTTCACCCGAGGCGGTCATCCTCACCAGGGCACGTGGTTGTCGGCCCAGGCGTACGCATCCTTGAACAGGTTGGTCTCGGTGCGGGTGGTGCCGTCGGGCATGACCACGACCTCGGGGCCCTCGATGCCGGGCAGGAACGGGATCTGACGCGCGGTACCTCCGCGCACGTTGTGGCCGGCGGCGGCGGCAGCCTGCTTCATCATCACGGGATCGTCAGTCGCGGCGACGTTGCAGCCACCGAAGACGATCTCGCCATCGGGTGTCATCGTGGCGCCCATGCGGCGGAACGCCTCGCGATCGTCGTCGCTCATCGTCGCGCCGACGCTGCCGCCAGGCTCGTCGTCGCGGCCGGTCGACTGCCAGTTGGGCCTGCCGTGGCCGACGAGATCGATCTGGCTGACCTGGCCGTTGCCGGCCTGGGCCTCGGCGGAGGCCGCCATCTCCTGGATCGTGCGCGGCCGGTCTTGATCGTGATCGGTCAGCCACGCGAACACGTCGAGCTCGGGGCTGCCGTCGTTCGCGACGAAGTCGAGCTGCTGGGTCGGCGGCGAGCTGCCACCGCTCGCGCCGCGGGCGCCGCCGCCGTAGCCGAGCCCGCCGCCGGCGCCGCCGGCGCCGCCGGCGCCCAGCCCGTCGTGGTCGCCGACGCCGACCTCCTCGAAGCTCGATGGGCCGCTCGCCGGCGCCGCACCTCCACCGCCGCCAAAGCCGCTGATGCCGCCGCCCATGCCACCGGTGCTGAAGCCACCGAACACATCGCCCATCGCGGGCACGTCATCGAGAAAATCGAACATCGATCGCGATGCTCACGCCCGCGGCGCGGCGTCGTCAACGGATTCCTCGACGAGGAATGTGCTCGTGGTCGTCGCGGAATTTGTGACGCGGCGATCGCGCGATCGCAATGCGATCCCGGTCGCCGGACGCTGCTACGGTTGGCGGGTGACGCTGCCGACCTTCGACACCCCGCGGCTGTGCCTGCGCCCGTTCACGCTCGCCGACGCCGACGCGGTCACCGCCGCCGCGGGCGTGCGCGAGGTCGCCGCGACCACGCTCTACGTGCCGCATCCATATCCGCCGGGCGCCGCCGCCGAGTGGATCGCGACCCACGCCGACGCCTTCGCGCAGCGCTCGGAGCTCACGCTCGCGGTCGTCGATCGCGCCAGCGGTGCGCTGCGCGGTGCGATCAACCTGGTGCTCACGCCGATGTTCGATCGGGGCGAGATCGGCTACTGGATGGCGCGCGAGGGCTGGGGCCAGGGCTTCGCGACCGAGGCCGCGACCGCGATCGTGGGCTTCGGCTTCACGGCGCTCGGCCTCGTGCGGATCGTCGGTCACTGCATGGCGCACAACCCGGGCTCGGCGCGCGTGCTCGAGAAGGTCGGCATGCAGCGCGAGGGGCTCCTGCGCCAGCACGTGAAGCGCGACGGCCGGCACATCGACGTGCTCGCGTACGGGCTCCTGCGCGCCGAGTGGCGCGGCCCCGCGCCGACCGTGCGCGCCTGACTATCGCCGCAGCAGCTTGAACGCCAGGTCGCGGGTGCCGAGCGCCTGCGCCGCGGTGACCCAGACGATCATCAGCGGTTCGAGCAGCCGCGCGCTCGCGAGCGGTCCTGCATCGACCGGCTCGAAGCCGACGTCCTCGATCAGGCCGTGGACGATCGCCTTCGCGTCGGCGTCGTCGCCGCAGTAGAAGTTGGTCGCGGCCACGCCCGCGTAGATCGGATCGGCGAGGTTCCCGGCGCCCTGGGCGTTGAACGACTTCACGACCCGTGCGCGCGGGATGCGCCGCTGCAGCTCCTCGGCTGCCGAGGTCGTGTGGCCGTAGGTCAGCGCCATGCCGCGCTCGACCGCGTTGGTGCAGTCGATGACGATCGCGCCGGCGAGGTCGCCCGCCGCGGCCACGACCTCCGCGAGCGCGGGCGCGGGCACCGCGAGCGCGACCACCGCCGCGTCGCGCACCGCGCTCGCCACCGGCGCCGCGGTCGCGCCGATCGCCGCGCACAGCGCGACCAGCTCCGCGTTCGCCGGATCGCGGGCGCCGAACACGACCGCGTGCCCGCGCTTCGCCCACGCGCGCCCCAGCCCCGCGCCGATGTGACCGCTGCCGATGATCGCGATCTTCACTGGCCACCTCCGCGGCGCAGCACGCCGAACGCGATGTCGCGGCCGAGGCCGCGCACCATCGCGAGCTGGATCCAGAGCATGGCGGTCGGCTCGAGCACCCGCGCGCGGACCAAGCCTCCGAGCCGCACGGCCTCGAAGCCGAGATCGCGCGCGAGCCCGAGCGCGACCTCGCAGGCCGCGGCGTCGTCACCGGCGACGAACATCGCGGCGCGCGCGTCGCCGTGGCGCGGCGCGGCCATGGTCTCGACGCCGGTCGTGTTGAACGCCTTCACGACCCGCGCGGTCCGCGCCCAGCGCGCGACCTGCTCGCCGCCGGAGTCGGTGTGCCCGTGGGTGAGCACGAACCCCGGGCCGATCGGGTTGGTCGCGTCGACGAGGACGCGCCCGTCGAGATCGCCGAGCGCGGCGATCGCCGCCTCGGTCGCGGGCCACGGCGTGGCGAGCACGACCGCGTCGCTCGTCTCGACCGCCTCGCGCGGCGTTCCGACCTGCGCGTGATCGCGCAGCGCCGCGTGCTTCGCGTCGCGCGGATCACGCGCGCCGTAGTGGATGGTGTGGCCGGCCCGAGCGAGGCCGCGGCCGAGCGTGCCGCCGACCTTGCCGGCGCCGATGATCGCGAGCTTCATGGCGTGGAACCTTTCGCGGGCGCCGGGTAGATCCAGCGCGCGCACCAGCGGGTGATGCGGGGCATCAGCACGTACGTCATCAGGAACACCTCGATCGTGATCGTCACGAACAGCCGCAGCACGAACGGCGCTGCGCCCATCACGAGGCCGACCAGCTGGCCGAGCGACAGCACCAGCCCGAACACCATCGCGATCATCACGATCGCCATCCGCCAGCGCACCGGCTGCGGCACGACCGTGCCGGGCGGCGGCGTGAACCACAGCTCGAGCCCGGTGAGCTGGCGCCACGCGGCGTCGGCCTCCACGAACGCGCCGACCTCGGCCAGCGCGCGCCGCCGCAGGTCGCTGGCCTCGAACGCGCGCAGGTGCTCGACCGAGTCGAACCGGAACACGCTCGTGTACTCGCGCGGCCCGGTCGGCGGCGGCCGCTGGATCGTCGTGCCGAGGTAGCCCGGCAGCGCCGACGCGTCGCCGATGAGCCGGGCGAGCCACGCCTCGTAGCCCGCCTCGCGGCCGGGCTTCACGCGGCGGGTGACCACGACCGTGACCGCCTCGGACGCGGGCATCAGCGACCCAGGGTCTCGATCACGAGCCGCGCCGCGACCGCGCCCGAGAACTGCTGCTGGCCGGTGATGAGGCGACCGTCGCGCACCGCGAACTCGCGGAACCGCTGATCGACGACGAAGTTGGTGTCGGGCAGCTTCCGCGCCTCGTCCTCGATCCAGAACGGCTGGATGCGCTTGCCGACGAAGCCATCGGCGAACTTCTCCTCGCTGTTGGCGAAGCCGGTCCAGGTCTTGTCCTTGACCAGGAGGTCGCCGTTCGCCAGCCGGGTCTCGAGCAGGAGGCACGTGCCGTGGCAGACCAGCGCGGTGATCTTGCCGGCCTCGTAGAACCGCGCGACCAGCGCCTGCATCGCCTGGTTGCCGCGGTAGGTGATCATCGGCGACTGTCCGCCGGTCACGAAGATCGCGTCGTAGCGCGCGACGTCGACGTCGGCGATCGACTTCGTGTCGGCGAGCAGCGCCGCGTGCTTCGGCGACTTCTTGAAGCCGAGCGAGATCAGATCGGCGGCCGAGTAGCCGCTCGCGTCCTCGGGATCGGAGTAGCCGTCGGCCTGGAGCGCGCCGCCCTGCGGGCTGCGGATCTCGACCTCGTAGCCAGCCTCGGTGAAGGCCCAGTACGGGTGGGTGAGCTCCGACCACCAGAAGCCGACCGGCCAGCCGGTGGTGGGCGAGGTGGCTGCGTTGGCGGCGATCAGCAGGATCCGCCGGGGCGAGGTCGGGTTCGTGACGTTGGCGTTGGCGCTCATGCTCTCTCCTCGGGACGTCGATGCGTCGGTGGAGCCAACTATTGGCAGCGCGCGCGGTGGCCACAACGCACGCCCATCGAACTGAGAGGTTCGGCGCGTGAACCTCGGCCACATGCGGTGACCACGAGCGCCCGCGCTCGGCGAGCGCCCGCGCTCGTGCGCCGGGCGGGAGCGCTCATGCGATCCGGTCACTTGGGGCCAGCGCACGGGAATCCCGTCGGGCACGAACCTTGCTGCTATTGCCCGCCATGGATTCCGTCCACGTGGCGTTGCAGAGCGCGATCTTGAACAACGCCAACTTCTCGAGCATCGCGACCGACGCGCGCGGGGTGATCCAGGTCTGGAACCTGGGCGCCGAGCGCATGCTCGGCTACGCCGCTTCGGAGGTGATGGACCGGATCACGCCCGCGGACATCTCGGACCCCGAGGAGCTGATCGCGCGCGCAGCCGCGCTCACGCTCGAGCTCGGCATCCCGATCGCGCCCGGCTTCGAGGCGCTGGTCTTCAAGGCCGCGCGCGGCATCGAGGACATCTACGAGCTGACGTACATCCGCAAGGACGGCACGCGGATCCCCGCGGTCGTGTCGGTCACCGCGCTCAGCGATCCGCAGGACGCGATCATCGGCTACCTCTTGATCGGCACCGACAACACCGCGCGCAAGCAGGTCGAGGACGAGCGCGGTCGCCTCGACCAGCGCCTGCGCGACCAGCACTTCTACACGCGGTCGCTGATCGAATCGAACATCGACGCGCTGATGACCACCGATCCCCGCGGGATCATCACCGACGTCAACAAGCAGATGGAGGCGCTGACCGGGTGCACCCGCGACGAGCTGATCGGCGCGCCGTTCAAGCGCTACTTCACCGACCCCGGGCACGCCGAGGCCGGCATCCGGCGCGTGCTCGCCGAGGGCAAGGTCACCAACTACGAGCTCACCGCGCAGGCGCTCGACGGCACGCTGACCGTGGTCTCGTACAACGCGACCACGTTCTACGATCGCGATCGCCGCCTGCAGGGCGTGTTCGCCGCGGCCCGCGACGTGACCGAGCTGAAGCGCTTCGAGCAGACGCTGCGCCAGAAGAACGCCGAGCTCGAGGACGCGAGCCGGATGAAGTCCGAGTTCCTCGCGAACATGTCGCACGAGCTGCGCACGCCGCTCAACGCGATCATCGGCTTCTCCGAGGTGCTGCGCGACGGCCTGATGGGCGAGATGACCGAGCAGCAGCGCGCGTTCATCGGCAACATCTTCAGCAGCGGCCAGCACCTGCTCGCGCTGATCAACGACATCCTCGATCTGTCCAAGGTCGAGGCCGGCAAGATGGAGCTCGATCTCGAGCCGGTCCAGGTCGCGTCGCTGTTCGCCAACACGCTCTCGATCATCCGCGAGAAGGCCTCGAGCCGGCGCGTGCGCCTGGCGATCGAGGTCGCCGAGGACCTCGGCGCGATCCAGGCCGACACGCGCAAGGTCAAGCAGATCGTCTACAACCTGCTGTCGAACGCGGTGAAGTTCAGCGACGAGGGCGGCCAGGTCACGGTGCGCGTGAACCGGGTGCCGCGCGCGGCCGTCGGCGAGCTCGCGGGTCCGTGGGCCAGCCGCGCGCTGCGTCAGCTCGAGAACGAGTTCGGCGAGTTCCTCGCGATCAGCGTCACGGACAACGGCATCGGGATCTCGGCGCAGGGGCTCAAGCACCTGTTCACGCCGTTCACGCAGATCGACGCCAGCCTGTCGCGGCGGTTCGAGGGCACCGGCCTCGGGCTGGCGATGGTCAAGCTGCTCGCGGAGCTGCACGGCGGCTCGCTGGCGGTCGCGAGCGCGGTCGGCGAGGGTTCGTGCTTCACGGTCTGGCTGCCGCTGCGCGCGCCCGAGTGGGTGCCGGCGCTGGCCAAGGCCGCGGTGCACGCCTCGACGGTGCGGACCGCGCTGGTCGTCGAGGACGACTTCAAGTCCGCCGACCTGATCCGCGTGCAGCTGGAGGCCGAGGGCTTCACCGTGCTGCACGCCGCCTCGGCCGAGGACGCGCTGGTCATGGGCGCGCAGCAGCCGCTCGCGCTCATCGCGCTCGACATCATGCTGCCCGGGATGGACGGCTGGGAGCTCCTGGGCCGGCTCAAACAGGTGGCGAGCCTGACCAGCATCCCGGTCGTGATCATCTCGATCGTCGCCGATCGCACCAAGGGCTTCGCGCTCGGTGCGACCGCGGTGATGCAGAAGCCGATCTCGCGCAAGGAGCTGTCCGATACGCTCATGGAGCTCGGCCTCATCCCGGTGCCCGAGGGGCGCACGCTCACGGTGCTCGTGGTCGACGCGGAGCCGGCGGCGGTCGAGCGCATGGCGCTGCACCTGCGCGACGTCGCGAGCACGGTGCTGTGCGCCTACGGTGGCCAGGCCGCGATCGAGATGGCGCGCCGCGATCGACCGGATCTGATCGTCCTGGATCTCATGATGCCGGAGGTCAACGGCTTCGACGTCGTCGAGACCCTCGCCGAGGACCCCGCGACCGCGCTCATCCCGATCCTGGTCGTCACGGCCAAGCAGATCACGGCGTCCGATCGCGCCCGGCTCAACGGCTTCGTCGCCGCGATCCTCGACAAGCGCGAGCTCAGTCACGACCGCTTCACCGGCGAGATTCGCCGCGCGATGGCCGGCCATGCGTCGTCCGGCCGCGCGGTGGCCACCTGAGATGGCCACCATCCTGGTCATCGAGGACAACGCGACCAACATGCAGCTCGCGGTGTTCCTCTTGCAGTCGGCGGGGCACGTGGTGCTGAGCGCGACCTCCGCCGAGGTCGGCCTCGATCTGGCCCGCGCCGAGCATCCGCAGCTGGTGCTGATGGACCTGCAGCTGCCCGGCATGGATGGGCTCCAGGCGACGGCGCTGCTGAAGGGCGACGCCTCGACCCGCACGATCCCGGTGATCGCGCTGACCGCGCTGGCGATGAAGGGCGACGAGGCGCGGATCCGCGCGGCCGGCTGCGATGGCTACATCGCCAAGCCGATGCGCTACCAGGCGTTCCTCGCGACCGTCGCCGAGCACCTCGCGAGCGTGTCGCCGTGAAGCTCCCGGGCGCACCGTGCATCCTCGTCGTCGATGACGAGCCCGACAACCGCGTGCTGCTCGCGCTGATCCTGCGCAACGAGGGGTTCGCAGTCCTGACCGCGGGCACCGGCGAGGAGGCGCTGGCGATCGTCGCCGCGTCGCCGCCGGATCTCATCCTGCTCGACGTCATGATGCCGGACCTCGACGGCTGCGAGGTCGCCGGTCGGCTCAAGGCCGCGCACGCGACGCGCAACCTGCCGATCATCCTCGTCACCGCGCGCCACGATCGCGAGGCCGCGATGCTCCTGCGCAGCAAGGCCGACGGCGTGCTGCGCAAGCCGTTCACGCGCGCCGAGGTCTGCGCGCGGGTGCGCGAGGAGCTCGGGCTCGCGCCGCGGATGACCGCGCCGCCGCGCTAGCGTGCTCGGCGGTCGACCTGATCGAGGTCGAGCGCAGCGCGATACGGCCCGCCGGGCAGCTCGCGGACCTCGGCGGTGGCGTCGAGGATCTGATCGGCGGCGGCGAGCGCCTCGGCGGCGATCGCGCGCGGCGAGGTCCGCGCGACCAGCCGCAACAGCGCGTGGGCGGTCGCCGCTTGCGCGGCCGAGCTGGCGCCGAGTCGCGCGATGTCGAGGGGCGAGCGCTCACCCGCGACGCTGGCCCAGCGATCCTCGACGTCGCGGCGCATCGCGAGCGCGAGGTCGCGCGGCATGCGCATCGGATCGCACGCGGTGCCGGTGGCGACGAGCAACATCAGCGCGCGCTTCTCGCGGCGCGCGGCGCGCGCCCGCGTCCAGGTCCAGCTCCACGCCGACAGCCCCGCAGCGGCGGCGGCCACCAGATAGCCCGCATGGCCGGCGACGACCCCGCCGACCGCGACCAGCGGGCCCCAGACCCGCAGGTAGCCCGCGGCGACGCTCTTGCCCGCGAGCCCGATCCGGTGGCCCCGCGACTCACCATCGACGATCCAGTACGAGCCGACCGGGAACATCGGCAGGAACCAGAGGTGGGCGAACACCGTCGCGGCGTGCTGATGGCGGTAGCCGTCGACGCGGCCGTACATGCGGGTGCCGTAGATGAGGATCACGAGCGAGCTCCAGACGTGGGGTGGCCCCGGTGTCGGCCAGGGTAGTGCGGCGGTTGCGCGCGCGGCCGATTTTCCTTCACCGGTGCGTCACAACCGCCCGGGCCTTGCTCCATGCTGGAGACCCATGGCGCACGACGACGACCACGATCATCCCACTCCGGAGCAGGAAATCGCGACCGCCCGCCAGGCCTTCGCGAGTGGTGACCTCAAGCACGCGCTCCACCACGTGGGCTGCGCGCTGACGTCGAACCCGATGCACCAGGAGTACATGGGCCTCCTCAACCAGATCGTCGGCACGATCTGCGCGCGGCCCGATGCGATGCAGCTCACCGAGCTCGAGGAGGGCCCGAACTTCGTCGACGCCGCGATGCGCAGCTACGTGCTGGCGTGGATGCGCAACTGGGAGGAGGCCCTCGACCTCATCACCGACGTCGCGGTCGTGCGCCCCGACATCCCGTGGCTCCTGTGGGCCGAGTGGTGGCTGTCGCAGCCGGGCGTGGTCGCGTCGATCACGTGGGACGAGTTCGCGAGCGGTACGCTGGTGGATCTCGCGAAGATCACGCAGCGCTGCCCGACGCCGATGGAGAAGGACGATCCGCGCCTGACCAACGTGCAGGCCGCGGCCCGCATCATCGACAGCATCCGCGGGGTCTACGGCAACCAGGGCTTCGTCTGGTTCACCGCGGTCATGATCGGCCGCCGCCTGGGCTCGACCGAGCAGACCCTCGAGATGGCGCAGCACGCGTTCAAGCTCGACGGCAAGTCGATGTCCGCGGTCTCGGTCGCCAACGTGCTGCGCGATCTCAAGCGCACCGACGAGGCCGCCAAGTGGTTCCACAAGGCCGCCGACATCGACAAGGAGGACGTCAGCGCCTTCCTCGACTGCGGCGACATGTACATCGACGCCCAGCGCTGGGACGACGCGATCGCCGAGTACGACAAGGTCCTCAAGCGCTCGCCGGATCACACCTGGGCGACCCCGTCCCGCTACTACTGCTATTTCAAGAAGAGCGGCGACATCAAGGCCAAGCTCGCGCTGCTCCGCGAGACCGAGCGCGGCGACGACACCCAGCGCGCGCGCGAGCTGGCGCAGTCGATCGATCCGCCGTTCCCGTTCCTCACGTTCATCCCGCGCCCGGGCGACGCCTCGGCCAACGGCCTGAACGCGATCTTCGAGGAGATGTTCGACAACCCGGCCAAGCACCACGGCTCGACGGTGCGGCTCAAGCTCTCGCACCTCGAGTCGCCGAGCGTGGTCGCCGCGTTCTGGCTGCAGATGGAGATGTGGGGCCCGACGGTCGGCTTCGACTACCAGGTCGAGAAGATCCAGACCCCCGATCCGCGCCTGCCCAAGGCTCAGGTGCCGTTCGCGATCTGGCAGTGGGACGGCACCCAGCCCCGGCCGCTACTGGCGCGCCCGGACTATCAGTTCCTGCGCAAGATCCACGAGATCGCGGCGGAGCCGTTCCACTTCGACATCTGGGGCCCGGCCGCGCAGAAGCTCGCGCGCGAGCTCGGCCCCGGCGCGACCCAGCACCTGCTCGCGGCGATGACCTTCCCGCCGCGGCCGCCGGGTTCGAACTGGCGCGTGATCAACTGGACGCATCGCGCGCAGATCGCGATCGCGCTGGTGCTCGCGCACGTCGACGAGGGCTGGCAGGGCAGCATGCGGCAGCGCGCGCTGTACTCGCTGCTCTACGGGCCCACCGACTGGACCACCGGCGCGGCGATCGTCGCGCTCGGCTACCTCGGGCGCAAGGAGCCGGCGATCCGCGCCGAGGTGCTGCAGGCGTTCGCGTGGCTGCAGGGCCAGATCCCGGCCGAGGGCTTCTGCTGCTGGGAGTACCCCCTGGTGTGCACGTGGATGGCGTTCGATGGCCTCGACGAGGTCACGAAGAAGCGCCTCGCGACCTGGCAGGACAAGGTCGAGAACGAGGAGGGCAAGTCGACGGTCCGCATGTGCGAGCTCGAGGCCAAGAAGTTCGATCAGGCCGCCGAGATGCAGAAGGCCCAGGCCGCGCAGCAGCAGGTCGCGGCGGGCGGCGGTGGCGATCCTGATCCCGTGGTGTTCCCGGGCCAGCGCGTGGCCAAGCTGTCCGACTACGTGACGATGATGAAGCGCATGCAGACCGGCGACATGATGGGCGCGATCGGCGCGTACGGCCTCGACATGATGAGCTACGGCCAGGTCGCGATGGCGTGGGGCCAGAAGCTCGCCGCGGATCCGACGCTGAACGCGAAGTTCGCGGCGATGATGACGCGCTGACTGGGTGGCAACGGGCCGCGGGGCTGCGTGCGCCGCGATGACACGCGGGGTGCGGATGAGCCGCGGAATCGCGTGGCGGTGCGTGCGGCACGCCGCGTGCTGAGGGCGAAGGGATGGTCGCCCTCGCTGTCGCGCCGATTGCATCCACGGATCTCGTCGCGCGGTTGCGCGGCTGCCTGCTCGGTACCGCGCTCGGCGACGCCGCGGGCGTGCCGTACGAGGGCCTCGCGCCCGAGCGGGTGGCGCGCGCGCTCGCGGGCGGCGCG
>JAIOQA010000223.1 GCA_021413675.1 Deltaproteobacteria bacterium
GTCGTGGCCTCGGCGCGGCCATCGAGGGCCGCCGCCGCCGCGACCAGGCGCTGCAGCTTCACGACGCGACGATCGCTGAGCGCGATGCCGGCACCGCGCAGCGCGCGGATCGCCTCGGCCAGCGCCGGGCGGATCGCGACCAGGGTCGCCGCCCGGGCCGCGGTCGCCAGGCGATCGATGTCGGCGAGCTGCGCCTGGTGCGCGCCGCCCTCGTGCTCGACCTGCCAGCCGCCCTCGAGCAGCTCCTCGAGCTGCGCGTCGCCGACCGGCGCGACGAACGCGCGCAAGAGGAAGCGATCGGCGAACGCCGCGAGCGATTCGTCGTCGGGCAGCTGGTTGGCCGCGCCGACGCAGACCCGCAGCGGCACCGCGAGCGCGGTCGCGCCGCGCCGGAACGTGCGCTCGTTGAGCAGGCTCAACAGCGTGTTGAGGATCGCGGTCGAGCCCAGGAAGACCTCGTCGAGGAACGCGACCTCGGCCTCGGGCAGCATGCCGGCGACCTGGGTCTCGATCACGCCGTCGCGCAGGCGGCGCAGATCGATCGGCCCGACGATCTCGCTGGGCTCGGTGAACCGCCCGAGCAGGTACTCGAAGTAGCGGCCGCCGAGCGCGCGCGCGACCCGGCGCACCGCCTGGCTCTTGGCGGTGCCGGGCGGGCCGAGGACGAGCAGGTGCTCGCCCGCGACCGCCGCGAGCGCGACCAGATCGACGAGCACGTGGCGATCGACCAGGCCGCGGGCGGCGTCGTCGAGGGCGAGCCGCACGGCGCGCGCGGCGGAGACGAGATCGGAGGTCACCATCGGAGCTTACCTGCGATCGCGATCGGCGCCGCGGACCGGGCCGCCATCACGCCACCGCCTCGATCGACGCGTCGTCGTCCTCGTCATCCTCGTCGTCGAGCTCGACCGGCGCGACCTCGGTGGTGACGTCGACCTGCGGCGCGTCGCGGCGCGCGCTGACCATGTTGCGCCGCGCCAGATCCGCCGCCGATCGCCACTTGCCCGACCACACGCGCAGCCAGAACAGCGACGCGCCGACGATGATCTCGCCCGCGAGCCCGAGCCAGCCGCCGGCCGCGCCCATGCCGAGGTGGATGCCGAGCAGCCACGCCACCGGCGGCGTCGTGCACCACGAGGTCAGGATGCCGACGAACGCCGCGTAGCGCACGTCGCTCGCCCCGCGCAGCACGCCGCGCGCGATCACGTTGGCCGCGTCGGCCACCAGGAACAGCAGGCTGACGTGGACCAGCGTGGTCGCCGCCGCGGCGAGCGCCGCGTCGTCGCCCGCGAACGCTCCGGCGATGAGCCCGCCGGTGCTCGCGAACGCCACGACACAGACCAGCGCGTAGCCGCCGCCCGCGGCGAGCGCGCGCCAGGCCACGCGCGGCACCAGCTCGAACCGGCCGGCCCCGACCGCCTGACCGACCAGCACCGACGCCGCCTCGGCCAGCGCGTGCGCCGGCAGGAACGAGACGTTGATGAGGTGCAGCACGATCTGGTGGGCGGCGCCGTCGGTCGCCGACATGCGCGCGATGATCGCGGTCAGGAACAGGAACGAGCCGACCTCCATCAGGAACTGCAGGCCGTTGGGCAGGCCCTGCTGCCAGACCGCGCGGACCGCGGATCGCTCCCAGCGCACCCGGCGCAGGGCCGCGCGCATCGGCCACGCGATCATCGCCAGCTCGACGGCGTTGCCGCACAGGGCCGCGACCGCCGCGCCGCGCACGCCCCAGTCGAGCCCGAGGATGAGCAGCGCGTCGAGCGCGATGTTGACGCCGTTGGCGGCCAGCGTCGCGCGCATCGGGCCGGTGGTGTCGCCCTGGCCGTAGCGCGCCTCGCGCAGCGCGACCAGGATCAGGAGCGGCACCGCGCCGAGCGAGCGGATCATCAGGTACTGCGCGGCGAAGCCGCCGGCCCGGGGCGACGCGCTGATCTCGACGAGGAACGGCGCGAGCACGTGGCCGACCAGGGCCGCGAAGGCGCCGAAGCCCACGGCCAGCCCGAGCGCCGCGCCGAGCAGCGCGTCGAGGCGATCGTGCCGGCCCGCGCCGATCGCTTGCGAGACGAGCGTCTTGGCGCCGCGCAACAGGCCGATGCCGAAGCAGACCAGCGCGAACGCGAAGACGCCGCCGAGGCCGACGCCGGCGAGCTCGTCGCGCCCGACCTGCGCGACGAACGCGGTCGAGGCCAGGGTCATCGCGGAGAACGAGAGGGTGGAGACGGTGATGGGACCCGCGAGCTTGAGGAGCGCGCGAGTGGGACGTTCGGACCATGAGAGATCGACCGCGCCTGCGATCGTGGCTGTGCTTCCTGACATGACGGATCCTGGCGACGCGGGCGCGTCGCGAGCGAAGGGCTGAGAAGGGCGGGCGGGGACCCGCGCTCGCCGGCCGGAGACGAAGCTCGAGGCCGAAAACGAGAGCGGGCTCCGGTTCAGGGAGCCCGCGGTCGTGGTGCTAACGGATTGTCCGTTTTGCTCAGATCGGCTTGGATCCGGAGCCACCACCACCGCGGGCACACACTCCATCGACACGCGAGCCGACGATCTGCGGCTCGACGAAGCCGAGCGAGAGCGTGTAGCGCGTGATCTGCATGATGGTCGGGTGCATCGGGTTGGCTCCTGTGTTCTCCACCGATGCCATCACCGGCGCGCGAGGTCAAGCGCGGAGTGCGATGCTGACAAAGAAGTACGATTCCCGGACAAGCATCATCGGGATTGCGCCACTCCCCACGATCGCTGGCACCCACATGGCATCACTGCGGCGGGTGCGACGGGGGCGCGACCGCTGCACCGCCACAGAACCCGAGTCGCTCGAGGATCACAGCGTGAGTTGCCACATGTCGCGGCGCCACAGCTCGGTGAAGCCCGCCGCCCGGTGCAGCGCCAGCGACGCCGCGTTGGTCGACGCGATCAGCGCGCGCACCTCGGGGATCCCGCAGGTTGCGGCGCGGTCCACGGTGCGATCGACGATCGCGCGCGCGAGCCCGCGGCGCTGCGCGAACCCCGCGACCGCGATCATGTCGATCATCAGGTGATCGCGATCGGCGCCGTGGTCGCGATCGCGCACGGTGATGACCATCGCCGCGGCCCGGCCCTGGTCGTCGAGCCAGACGCCCGAGGCCTCGGGCCAGCCGTGCGCGACCATCGCCAGCGCCTCGTCGCGATCGACCGGGCGGCTGTTGTCGACGTGGGCGAACGCCTCGTTGTGCAGCACGACCAGCGCATCCGGATCGGCCGCCGGCGGCGCGACCCAGCGCAGGTCGCCGGGGATGCGGAACGCGCGCGGCCCCGACGCGATCCCGAGGGTGGGAAACGCCAGCGCGACCGCGAACCCGCGCGCCGCGAGCGCCGCGAGCTTCGCCGGCTCGTACGGGGCCGCGCCGATCCGCAGGTGGTGCGCGCCGGCGGCGCGGGCGATCACCGCGTCGATCAGCAGCTCCGCGACCTCGCGCTCGGGCGCCAGCACCGGCGCGCCGAAGAACATCTCGCCGCCGTCGACCCAGCCGGCGCAGCCCACGACCCGGCCGTCGCGCTCGGCGACCACGACATTCCGGCCGTGCTCGCGCGCGACGTCGGTCAGCTGCTCCGCCAGCCACGCCGAACTCCAGGCCGGTCGCGCGCCGAGCCCATGCTGCAGCGCGAGCAGCGGCGCGTGATCGTCAGCCGTGAGCGCGCGCAGCGTGATCACCACGCCGCCGGGCTCAGGGCTTGGGCTTGGGCGGCGGCGCAGGCAGCTCGACCGTGGGGTCGTCGCCGCCGGGCGTCATCGCGTCGACGCGGGCCTGGTGGGCCGCCGCGATGCGCGCCTCGGCCGCCTTGAGCTTGGCGACCTCGTCCTTGGACAGCGGGCGCATCGGCGTGGTCGCGCGCGCCGACGGATCGCTGAGCGACGGCGGCTCGGGCATCGACACCGCCGCCATCGGCGCGGTCGCGCGGGTCGCGGCGTCGCCCTCGGGCGTGCCGAGCTGGATCGGGCGATCCTTGGCCGGCAGGTTCTCGGTGTGCTCGTCGTCGGCCCACGCCGGCGCGGTCGACGACGGCGGGTTGCCGACATCGACGGGCTGGGTCTGATCCATCTCGATCACGCCGGGCACGCCATCGGACGCGCCCGCGATCTCGAGGATGTTCACGACCACGCCGGTGATGTTGTCGTGGCCGCCGCGCTCCTTGGCCATCTCGACCATCTCGGCCAGCGCCGCGCCCGGATCGGGCTCCGACAGCTTGTCCGCGATCTCCTGCTCGGCGGTGAAGTAGTCGTGCAGGCCGTCGGAGCAGACCAGGATGCGGTCGCCCTTGCGCAGCTGGAGGTGGGCCATCTCGACCCCGACCTCGGCCGACACGCCGATCGCGTTGACCAGGATCGTGCGGAGCGGCGAGACCTGGGCCTCCTCGATCGAGAGCTTGCCCTCGATGACCAGGACCTCGGCGACCGTGTGATCCGTCGTGATCTGCGCGGCGCGGCCGTCGCGGATCAGATAGGTGCGGCTGTCGCCGACGTGGGCGACGAACGCCTCGTGGCCGGCGATGAGCACCACATCGAGGGTGGTCCCCATGCCCTGCTTGTCGCTCTCGCGATTGCCGCGCTGGAACACCGCCTGGTGGGCAGCGAGCACCGCGTTCTGCAGCAGCTGGACGAGATCCTTGCGGCCCTGATCGGTCGCGGCGCGGGTGAACGCGGCGATCGCGGGGCGCGACTCGCTGATCGTCTGGCGGACGGTGTCGACCGCCATCGCGCTCGCGACCTCACCGGCGGCGTGTCCGCCCATGCCATCGGCCACGATGAAGAAGCTGCGCTCGGTGTCGATGTGCGCAGAGTCCTCGTTGTGATCTCGCACCATCCCGACGTCAGTGACGAGCACTGCGTCGAGGGTGACGGGGCGAGTGTCGTCGGTGGTGACGCTTGTCATGCCGGATAGTCTCGAAACGACGAAGGAATCATCGCCCGTCCCGCGTACCCCTCGCAAGCGGAACGCCGGAAATCATGAAAATTCGTCGGTGGTAGTCGTGCGGAAGTCAGGAGGCACACACGCTCTGGGCAGGGGTGATGTCGTCGAGCACCAGCGGTGGCGGCGGGCTGCCGTTGCCCGCGAGGCGCTCGCCCTGCTCGATCAGGCGCGCGCGCGCCACCTCGATCGCCCCCGGCTCGCGATCGGCGGTCACGAACCCGCGCGCCAGTCTCTGCGCGACCGCGGCGGTCGTGCCCGAGCCGCAGAACCAGTCGGCGACCCGATCGCCCTCGATCGTCGTCGCGCGGATCACGCGCTCGAGCAGCCGCTCGGGCTTCTGCGACGGCCAGCCGGTGCGCTCGCGATCGCTGTGATTGAGGGTCTCGATGTCCGCCCACCAGTCCTCGGGGATCTTGCCGGCCGCGACCGGATAGCGATACACGCGGCCGGTCTTGCGATCGGTCTTCTCCTGGACCGGCTGGCCGTGCTCGTCGCGCACCACGCGCATGTGCGAGCCGCCGCGGCGCGCGACCCGGATCGCGTCGGGGTAGAACGCCCAGGCGTCGGTCCGCGCGTACCAGAGCAGCGTGTCGTGCTTGCGCCCGAACCCGCGCCGGCTCTTGCCGCCGACCGAATAGCACCAGACGATCTCGTTCACGAAGCGCGCGCGGCCGAACAGCTGGTCGAGCGCGACCTTCACGTAGTGGATCGCGCGGTAGTCGAGGTGCACGACCAGGGAGCCGCCCTCGGCGAGGGCGCGCCGCGACTCGACCAGCCACGGCCGGAGCCACGCGACGAACCGATCGGGATCGGTCTCGGCGTCGGCGTAGCGCTGGTCGGCGCTGCGGCCGCGCTGGGCGTCGCCGGTCGCGAACGGCGGGTCGATGTAGACCAGCTGCAGGCTGCCGTCGGGCGCGGCGCGGGCGACCTCGAGGCTGTCGCCCAGGGTCAGCGTGTCCGGCGATCGCTCGGGATCGCCGCCGAATTCGATCGTGCGACGTGCGCTCACGGCCGCGCGACCCGACCATCGGCGCCCGACAATGCAGTTCGGCCGCTGGTATCCGCTCGACGATGGCGCCGCCCATGCTCCGCCGGGGCGGGGCGTGTTCCAGGTGCGGGCCGAGGCGCTCCTGGCGTACCCGACCGGCAAGACCGCCATGGTGCACTACCAGCTCGCGGGAGATGTCCAGGCGGAGGTGCGGGCCTTTGCCGCGGCCCATCCCGGCCGCGGCTGGTTGTGCCGCCACACGATTGAAATGTCGGCGACGGACGCCGACGATATCGAGGCGTTCTACCTGCGACTCGTGCGCGACTTCCGCGCGCGCTTCGGCTGCGAACCCACGCCGTTCCCCCCATGAAGCTGGTCGACACCGACGCCCCCGCACCGAGCCCCGAGGGCGATGATCCGCCGCCGCGTGCGACCCCGCCGCGCCCGGAGCATCGTCGGGTCGCGGTCTCCTTCCTGTTCACCGTCGCGGTGCTCGCCGGCACGGTCATCACCATCTATGCGGTGTTCCCGCCGCGCAACGGCCTGATCGTCAGCGAGGCGGTCACCGAGCACCACGCCGCGCCCCAGTCCTGGCAGCTCGAGCACCCGACCGCGGTCGAGCTCGACGCCTGGTCCCTCGCGGTGCTGGGCGAGCGCGCGCCCCTGCCGCGGCCGCGCGGTGGCGTCGACGTGCTCGGCGCGCGTCAGCTCGAGATCCTGCGACGGCGCGCGGTGTTCGTGCGCTACCGGATCGGCACCGACGAGGTCAGCGTGCTGATCCAGCGCGCGCGCGACATGCCGGCCCGGCGGATCAGCCGCGTCGAGGGCGCGGATCAGGTCGAGGCCTGGCGCGACGATAAGTGGACCGTGATCGCGGTCGGGCCCGCGGCCGGCGCCGTGGCGTGGCGGCCCGTCGTCGGCGTGCCTCGATGAGCGACCTCGACGGCTGGCGCGCCGGCGGCTGTCACTGCGGGCGGATCCGGTTCGCGGTGCGCGGCGAGATCGGGACGGTGCTGGTCTGCAACTGCTCGATCTGCACCAAGCGCGGCACGCTGCACTGGATCGTCCCGCTCGACGTGTTCCGCATGGACTCGCCGCCCGAGGCGCTGGCGGAGTACCGGTTCGGCACCGGCGTGGCGCGCCACTACTTCTGCCCGGCCTGCGGCTGCGCGCCGTTCTACGTGCCGCGCTCGGATCCCGACAGGATGGACGTCAACGTCCGCTGCCTCGACGCCGTCGACCTGAACGCCCTCCGCATCGAGGGCTTCGACGGCAAGAACTGGGAGGCGCACTTCCGCGACGTCTACGCCCCGCAGCGAGGCTCCGGGTGATCGCATGACGATGTGGGAGCTGTTCGCGTTGATCGAGGTGGCGTGGGTCGGGTCGATGACGGTGTTCCTCATCCTCGAGCGGCGCTCGCCCACGGCCACGCTCGCGTGGATCCTCTCGCTCGCGGTGCTGCCGATCGTCGGCGCGCTCATCTACCTCGTGCTCGGCCCGCGCCGGCTCAAGCGCCGCAAGCTCCGGCGCGCGACCGCGGCCCGCTCGGTGCGCGCGCTGGTCAAGCTGGTCGACGAGGAGCCCGACGGCGAGCAGCGCAACCTCGCCCAGCTCGCGGCCGCCGGGGTCGCGGCCGGCGAGGCCCCGCCGCTGCTCGCGCGCGGGCTGACCTTGTACTTCGACGGCGACGCGACCTACGCGGCGCTCGAGGCCGCGATCGACGCCGCGCGCCACCACGTCCACGTCGAGTACTACATCTTCAACCCCGACGAGGCCGGCACCCGGATCCGCGACGCGCTGATCCGGCGGGCCAAGGCCGGCGTCGAGGTCCGCATGGTGATCGACGGCGTGGGCTCCTACGCCGCCAGCGACAAGTTCCTCGCGCCGCTGCGCGCGGCGGGCGCCGAGGTCGCGTTCTTCAACTCGGTGGCGCCGTCGCGCATCCGGCTGCGCCTCGCCAACTTCCGCACCCACCGCAAGATCGTCGTCATCGACGGCGTCGTCGGGTTCACCGGCGGCATGAACGTCACGCGCGAGCACGCGCCGATGTACACCGGCGCCGCGGCCTGGCGCGACACCCACCTCAAGATCGAGGGCACCGCGGTCCGCGCGCTGCAGGCGGTGTTCCTCGAGGACTGGCACTACGCGCACGGCAGCGCGCCCACCGGCGACGCGTACCTCGGTCGGCCCGGCGACGGCGATCGCCCGGTGCAGATCCTCGCGTCGGGCCCGGATCGCGACGCCTTCGCGATCCAGCTGTACTACTTCACCGCGATCGCGACCGCGCAGCACCGCGTGTGGATCACGACGCCGTACTTCGTGCCCGACGAGGCCATCATCCGCGCGATCATCAGCGCCGCGATGCGCCGGGTCGACGTGCGCCTGCTGATCCCGCGCAAGGGCGACAGCAAGATCGTCGACCTCGCGGCGCGCTCGTACGTGCCCGACCTCCTGCGCGCGCGGGTCAAGGTCTACGCCTACGAGCCGCGGATGATCCACGCCAAGACGATCGTCGTCGACGACGAGCTCGCGATCGTCGGCTCGGCCAACATGGACAACCGCAGCTTCCGGCTCAACTTCGAGGTCATCGCCGCGGTCTACGACGGCGTGCAGAACTCCGCGCTGGCGGACGCGTTCGAGCGCGACCTCGAGTTCGCGACGCCGATGACGCTGGCCGAGTTCGCCAAGCTCGGCTGGTGGACGCGGTTCCGCCAGGCCTCGGCGCGGCTCCTGTCGCCGCTGCTGTAGGCCGCGCGGTTCGCCTCGGCCCCGGTTCGGGCTACGGCTCGGGCGCGACCGCGACGCAGGCCAGCGCCGCGGGATCGATCGCCGCGCGATCGATCGGCCCGGCGTCGGCGGACGCCAGCGCGACGCACAGCCGGCTGGGCGCGGCGTCGGTGAGGCGGAACGCGCCGGCGAGCACGATCTGGTTGCCGCACGCGATGCGCTGGGCGGCGAGCGGGAACGCCGGCGCCGGATCGCCATCGGTCAGGACCACCGCGTCGGCCCACACCGCCGCGCCGGGCGCGCAGGTGACCCGCAGCTTCCAGCGATCGCTCGTCCGGAACCCGGACGGATCGAAGGCGATCGCGCCGTCGCGGTCGCGGACCGCGGACACCACGACCACGCCCGCGCCCTTGACCGCGACCTGCGCGCCGCGCGCCGGATCGCGCTGCGGCTCGCGCGGCAGGACCACCAGCGCGAGCGCCGCGGCCGCCAGCGCGAGCGCGCCGCCGCCGAGCCACCAGCGCCAGGCCGGGCGCGCGACCGCGATCGCTGGCGCGATCGCGGGCAAGGCGGGCAGCGCGACCGCGTCCTCGCGGATCGCG
>JAIOQA010000224.1 GCA_021413675.1 Deltaproteobacteria bacterium
AGCCGGCCGAGCCCGCGCTGCCTTCATTCGAGCCGGCCGCGGAGCCCGCCGAACCGGCGCTGCCCTCGTTCGAGCCGGCCGCCGGGCCACCGACCGCCGAGCCCGGGGTCGCGCCGCTCGCGGCGCCGGAACCCTCGACGACCGCGACCGCGCCGCTGCTCTCCTTCTTGCCGCCGCCCATGACCATGACGATCAGGACGACCGCGACCACCGCGAGCAGGCCGACGACGCCGACCAGCGCGTAGAGGACCTTCTTGTCGCTGCCGCCCGAGCGACCGGTCGGCATGATGACGACCGGCTCGCTGAACGCGGCGGTCGAGAACACCGGTAGATCATCGACGGAGCCGACCGCGCCCTTGCCACCGGGGCGGGCCGAGCCCTTGTCGGCGAGGTAGGTCGAGGCCATCGAGCGGATGTCGATGAGGCCCGAGCCCTCGCCGCCACCGTGGGCCGCCGCACCGGCCGCCGCCGCCGCGCCCGACGACGAGGACGACGACGACGAGGCCGCGGGCGCCGAGGCGCGCGGCGCATCCGACGCGAGCGCCGCGAGGTTGCCGAGCGAGAACAGCACGCTGTTCTCGTTGCGCTCGCCGCGCAGGCGCTTGTCGCCCGACGCGGGCGCCGCCGCCTTGCCGCCGCGCTCGGCCGGCTCCTCGGCCGCGTGGCGCGCGGCCTTGCCGCCGCCGCCGAACAGATCGCCCGCGGCGTCGTCGGCGCCGTCGTCATCGGCGGTGCGCGCGGCCGCGGCCGCGAACAGGTCGTTCGGATCCGAGCGCATCGTGCCGCCCTCGTCCGCGGCGGGGCCGCCGAACATGCTGGCGACCGCGTCCTCGCCGGACGACGGCGGGTGCGCGTTGGTCGTGCTGCCGCCGGCCGCGAGGGCCGCGAAGATCTCGATCTGCGAGAGCGGCTGCCAGTCGGCGAAGCCCTCGCGCCAGATGTACGTCTCGGCGTCGATCTCGCCGCCGGCGAACCGGCGCTGGATCTCGGCCGCGGTCACCGGGCCGACCTGCTCCTGATCGATGACGACGTGCCAGACCGCCTCGTCGCCACCGGCGTCACCGGCCTGGTCGCCTTCGGCGCCGTAGTCGTAGACGCGGGTCTCTTTTTGATCGAACTGGGCCGGGGCAGGCTCGTCGGTGGCGGCGCCGGGGCCGGTACCGCGCACGACGATGATGTTGCTGCACTTCTTGCAGCGGATCTTGAAGACCTTGCCCTTAACCTTGTCGTCGGCAATCGAGTACTTGGCAGCGCAAGCGTCGCAGACGATCTTCATGGAAGCTTCCTCGTGAGTCGGCGCGGACGAAATCGTCCGCTCTGGCCCTTGGACCCCTCGGCCTGGGCTCTAGCTTGGCGAAAAGATCGTACCATCCGCTCGGGCGGGAAAGCCAGATCGCGCGGGCGCTTAGCCCGCGATGTGATCAACGGTCACCCGGCGCGCGCCGCGCGGGCGCGCCCGATCACGCGAACGGATCGCTGATCGCGATCGTCTCGGCGCGCTCGGGGCCGACCGAGACCAGGCTGAACGGCACGCCCGCCCAGCGCTCGACCGCCTCGACGTAGTGGCGCGCCGACGCGGGCAGATCGCTCAGATCGCGCGCGTCCTTGGGGATCGGGCCCCAGCCGGGCATCGTCGTGAACACCGGCTCGGCGCGGCCCATGTCGTCGGGATCCATCGGCGGCTCGTCGAGCTCCACGCCGTCGAGCTTGTAGGCGATCGCGACCTTGATCTCCGGCAGCCCCGACAGCACGTCGAGCTTGGTCAGCGCGAGGCCGTCCATGCCCGACAGCCGCACGCCGAGGCGCAGGGCCGGCAGATCGAGCCAGCCGCAGCGCCGCGGCCGACCGGTGACCGCGCCGAACTCACCGCCGGCCTGGCGGATGCGCTCGCCGGTCTCGTCGTCGAGCTCGGTCGGGAACGGCCCGCCGCCGACGCGGGTCGCGTACGCCTTGGTGATGCCGATGACTGCGTCGACCTTGGTCGGCCCGAGGCCCGCCGACTGACAGGCGCCCGCGGCGATCGTCGCCGACGAGGTGACGTAGGGGTACGTGCCGTGATCGAGATCGAGGAGCGAGCCCTGCGCGCCCTCGAACAGCACGTGCTTGCCGGCGGCGACCGCGTGCGCGACCTCGCGGCTGGCGTCGCCCATCATCGGCCGCAGCGTCTCGCCGGCGGCGAGCGCGTCGTCGATCCACTTGCTGACCTCGTCGGCGGTCGGCGCGGCGCCGCCGAAGTGCAGGATCAGCGGGACCAGCTCGTCGAGGTTCTGCTCGACCAGCGCGCGCAGCCGCGCCGGGATCAGCAGATCGCGGACGCGCACGCCGCGGCGCGCGGCCTTGGCCTCGTACGCCGGGCCGATGCCGCGGCGGGTGGTGCCGATCATGCGGCCAGCGCTCTTGGCCTTGTCCTCGCGGACCGCCTCGATGAGCTTGTGGTACGGCAGGATCACGTGCGCGCCCTGCCCGACCAGCAGCTCGCCGCGGGCCAGGAGCCCCTTGGCGCGGAGCTGACCGATCTCCTCGAGCAGCGAGTGCGGATCGATGACCATGCCGTCGCCGAGCACGCAGCGCTTGCCGGGGTGCAAGACCCCCGATGGGATCAACCGCGTGACCACCTTGGCCCCGTTGATGACCAGCGTGTGGCCGGCGTTCGCGCCGCCGCCGTAGCGGACGACCGCGTCGGCGCGCTCGGTGAAGAGGTCGACGACCTTGCCCTTGCCCTCGTCGCCCCACTGGGCGCCCACGACGATCACGACGGACATGACTGCCTCCGAGATGCCTGAACGATCGACGTCATCGCGCCGATCCAGAAGTGCTGGTGACCGCGGCGATCAGCGCGGCGCCTTCGCCCGCCGCCGCGGCGGTGATCGCCGCGACCGCGATCGGCTGCTCGGCCCGGCTCGCGACCGCGATCGCGCGGGGCCGCTTGCCGACGGTGAGCACGTGATCGAAGCCGACCGCGAGCGCGTAGCGGATCGCGTCGGCGCCATCGCGGACCGCGCCGAGATCGACCGAGGCGCGCGCGCCCGCGGTGCGCAGCGCGGCGGCCAGGCGCGAGGCCCGCGGCCGATCGCCGTCCTCGGCCACGACCAGGATCGCGACCGCGCCCGGCGGCGGCGCGAGGTTCGCGGCGCGCTGGGCCTCGGCGATCGC
>JAIOQA010000025.1 GCA_021413675.1 Deltaproteobacteria bacterium
GCTTCCACGAGCAGCGCCTCGACCGTGGCCTCGTCGTCGCGCGGCGACCACGCGGCGCACAGAAGGTGTCAGGGATGTCCCTGGTCTGAGTGTCACGGATGTCCGTGGGCAGAAGTGTCAGGGATGTCCGTGGTTGCACACCGCTACAGCCCTGAGACATCCTTGACAGGTCCGCGGACGTGCCCCCGTTCGTCAGTCCACCGCGGAGCAGCGGCCGGCGCGGCGATCGCGCTCGCGTTCACTCCACCTGGTGATCGGCGCGCGCGTTCGCGAACTGGATGTCCGTCGCGAGGGTGTGGCCGGCGCTCACGATCGCGCCGAGCCCGAGGCGGCCGCGCGATGCAGCTCCCACGCACGTTCGCACGCGTCGCCGCGACCCACGCTTGCGGCCCCGACCCGCCCGGCGCGCCGCTACGCCGGCGGCGCTTCTTCCTTCGCGACCAGCTTGTCGAACCTCGGCTTGTCCATGGCCTTGCCCTGGGCCTCGCGCGCGAGCACGACGCCGCGCGAGGCGACGTCGAACAGCGCGTCGTCCATCGACTGCATGCCGACGCCGCGGCCGCCCTGGATGACCGACGCGAGCATGGGCGTGTTGCCCTCGCGGATGATGTTGGGCAGGCCGCTGGTGCGCAGCAGGATCTCGTTGACCGCGCAGCGGCCCTTGCCGTCGGCGGTGCGGAGCAGGAGCTGGGACACGATGCCGGCCATCGACTCGGACAGCGAGATGCGGATCTGCTCCTGCTCGCTGGCCGGGAACGCGTCGATCAGGCGATCGATCGTCTTGGCGGCGCTGTTGGTGTGGAGCGTGCCGAACACGAGCACGCCCATCTCGGCGGCGGTGATCGCGAGGCCGATGGTCTCGCGATCGCGCATCTCGCCGACGAGGATGATGTCGGGGTTCTGGCGGATCGCGGCGCGCAGCGCGCCGGCGAAGCTGGCGGTGTGGCGGCCGACCTCGCGCTGCGAGAACGTGCAGTTCTTGGGCGGGTGCACGAACTCGATCGGATCCTCGATCGTGACGATGTGCTTGGCGTAGGTGGTGTTGATGCGATCGATGATCGCGGCGAGCGTCGTCGACTTGCCGGAGCCGGTCGGCCCGGTGACCAGCACCAGGCCCTGGCGCAGGTGCGCGAGCGACTCGACGACCGGCGGCATCTTGAGATCCTCGAGCGTGAGGATCTTCTCGGGGATGATGCGGAACACCGCGGCGACGCCGTGCTCCTGCGCGAAGTAGTTGGCGCGGAAGCGCGCGACGCCTTCGAGGCCGTAGGCGAAGTCGGCGTCGCTCTGGGCCTCGTAGGTCGCCCACGAGTCGGGCGGCGCGAGCTCCTGCAGGAGCCCGCGCAGCTGCTCGTCGGACTGCACGCCCTGGCCCTCGAGCGGGTTCAGGTGGCCGCTCTGGCGCATGCGCGGCACGCGGCCGGCGGCGAGGTGGAGGTCGGAGCCACCGCGGGTCTTGAGCTGCCGCAGCAGATCGTCGAGACGCGCCATCACTTGCCTCCCTTGAAGGCGGTCGGGTTCTCGCTGTTGGCGGCGGCGACCTCGGCGGTGATCACGCCGGCCTGCACCAGCTCGGTGAGCGAGTGGTCGAGCGCCTTCTGACCGCGGGTGCGGCCGGTGAGCAGCACCGAGGCGATCTGGAAGGTCTTGTTGTCGCGGATCAGGTTGCCGATCGCCGGGTTGACGTGGAGGATCTCGAGCGCCGCGACCACGCCCTGGCCGGTCGCCGCCGGCAAGAGGCGCTGCGAGATCACCGCGCGCAGCGACTCCGACAGCATCGTGCGGATCTGGCCCTGCTGCGACGACGGGAACGCGCCGACGATGCGGTTGATCGTGCGGATCGCGCTGTTGGTGTGCAGCGTCGCGAGCACGAGGTGGCCGGTCTCGGCCGCCGACATCGCGAGCGAGATCGTCTCGAGATCGCGCAGCTCGCCGATGCAGATCACGTCGGGGTCCTCGCGCAGCGCGGCGCGCAGCGCGCGCGCGAACGACTCGGTGTGGCGGCGGACCTGGCGCTGGTTGACGAAGCAGCGCTTGGAGGTGTGCAGGTACTCGATCGGATCCTCGATCGTGAGGATGTGATCGTGGCGCTCCTCGTTGATGAGATCGACGAGCGCGGCGAGCGTGGAGGTCTTGCCGCAACCGGCGGGGCCGGTGACCAGCACCATGCCCTGCGGGTACGTCGTGACGCGGGCGAGATCCTGGGGCAGGCCCAGCGACTCGAGGGTCGGCGGCGTGAGCGGCGCGAAGTGGAAGACGCCCGAGAGGCCGCGGTGCTGGCGATAGATGCTGGTGCGGAAGCGCCCGACCTCGGCGACCGGATAGGTGAAGTCGATCTCGCCATCGACGCGCAGCACCTCGCGCAGGTCCTCGGGGACGATGCGCGACAGCAGCTCGTCGGTCTGGGCCGCGGTGAACCGACCCTCGCCGGCGACCAGCGTGCCGGCGACGCGCTGGCGCACGACGCTGTCGGGGTGCACGAGGATGTCGCTCGCGCCGGCGCCGATCGCGCGCGCGAGGATCGCGTCGAGCGCGGGCGCGCGGGCGGTGTTCGGCCGGCTCGGGCTGACCAGCGGCGCGGTGATCGGACGCTCGGGCGCGGAGGTCGGCCGGACCATGCGCGGCGGGCTCGCGGCCGGGGTGACCGCAGC